>CAZVXA010000146.1:0-16548 GCA_964630955.1 uncultured bacterium
GGGGGCCCCCCCCCCCCCCCCCCACAACAACCAACCACACATTTGAAACATGACCGAGAAATGAATTGGAGTTTGACTTTGACCCGGCTCCCTACATTTTCCAATCGGGCAATACCAGGATTTACAGGGTGTCTAACCTTGCCAGATAGGTCGTGCCTCCAGGTTACTCGGAATTGTTGTCCGCCCTTTGCTGTATCGATCAAGATAGGTCAATTGTACTGGATGATTGGTGATTTGTCGTTCACCCGCTCCACGCGCTGCTTTGCAGCATCATTCCGGGGAGAGTTTCCTCATCACCGCGTCCTTGACTCCACCCTGCTACCGCCAGATGGAGAGGGCGGGCCAATTTTGTTCAACCCCTGGAGTGACCACTGATTGTCTGGATACATCGCCAGATCCTCCCGATATACCTGCTCCGCTTCCTTTGCCCGTCCTGCCTGTAATAGCACCGCTGCCAGCGACTGCCGCACGGGTGAGTGCCAGGGGGCGGGTTCATCGTAGCTGAGGCTATCCTCACGCTGTACCGCAGATTCCAGCAGTCGAATTGCAGAGGCAGTATTTCCCTGTTGCGCCGCGATTTCCCCGGCCAGAACATCCATCGCAATCTTCAGCAAATCCGCTGTCGTGTTCGTGTCCCAAATGGTGACACCATCGAGTGCAGGACTGGTGGCGATCGCCCTCAACTCCCTCAACTCCATCGCTGCCTCGGAAACCTGCCCCTTCGCCGCCAGCGCCATGCCTCTGGCATATCGCCAGACACCTGTAGGGTAGACGAGATCCGCATCGGGTGCAGGAGTCGCCAGAATATCGTCCCACATTCCAAACTTGACAAAGGTGTATAGCGGAATCGAGCGGTAGTGCTGAAGCGTCCCGTAGCCCGGTTCGCGCAGTAATTGCTCGTCCACCCTTGCAGCGGTGCTTTGGGCGGCCTCCAGCGCCAACTGCTTCTGTCCCGCCAGGGTCGCCGCGTACCAGAGGAAATGGTGATTATGGGGCATATAGGCGTAGGTGTAGATTCCCTCCTCGTTGGGATGGCTCTGGGCGTACTGCTGATCGGTGGCGATCGCCGCCTGGTTACTGGCAATAGCATCCTCGTACCGTCCCACTCGCAGGTAAATGTGTGACGGCATATGCAGCAAATGTCCAATGGGAATGGCTAAATCTTGCAGCCGATCGGCTACCTCAATGGCTAGATCAGGACGCTTCTTTTCAACGGCGTGAATGGTGTAGTGAAGGGCACCCGGATGGTTGCGATCGCGTTTCAGGACTCCTTCCAGTGTGGTGATAATCTCCTTCCCTTCGGGCTTCGGCTCGCCGTTGTCCTGCCAGTAGTCCCAGGGGGTGGTGTCCATCAAGGCTTCAGCGAACAGCGTGGCGGCGTCCAGGTCATCGGGATACTGATGGGCAAGCTCCCGCATGGCGTTCGCGTATGCCAGGTTAAGAGCTGTCCGGTCTGCTGTCGGCTCTGCTGTATACCGTTGGGCGATCGCCTGGATATAGGCGCGTTCAGGAGCAGTAGCGCGAGGGCTGAGGGTGTTCGCTTTTTGCACCGCTGCCCAGGCGGAAGGCACCCCTTCGGTTTCCATGCCTGCATTGATGTTTGGTCCCCAGACGTAGGCAATCCCCCAATAGCACATGGCGCAGTTGGGGTCCAGAGCAGCGGCGGTTTGAAAGGAACGAAGGGCTTCGGCGTGATTGAATCCGTAGGTCAGCAGTAGACCCTGATCAAAGTACCGCTGTGCCAGACGCGATTGTGTGGAGATGTGGTGGTGCAGCGTGTTCAGTTGGTTGGACAGGGGGGTAGGAGATGAGTTGCCAGGGAATTCATTGGCGATCGCACTTCCGCAAAACAGCAGGAGGGTCAGGCAGCAAGCCATCATTCCTCTGAAGAGCGGTGAGGCAAATGCCAGCAGCGACAGCGGTATGATACGACAATTTTTTGCGCTATTTCCGTTCATACAGTTGGGCAGTCCGATTTCGACTCACATACTGTCCATGAATGTTAACGCAGTAGGGAACCACATAGGTCAGAGCCGCCGATATCCAGCGGGAGGGAGTCATTTGCCCACGCAACAGGGCGTATCCATGATTGATAACAAATAAAAGCGTTCCAACCAGCAGTGCAACTTTGATTGCCGTTGGCGTTAGTTGGCGATCGCGCAGGCTTTCCCAGTAGGTGGGGAGTGAATCATGCCTCATCTCGAATCGATTATTTTCTGAATGCTGTTCACCCAATATCCTCTCATCTCCACACAGCAGAGCCTATCCGAAACCCCAAATTCTGGGAGGCGCGACCAGGGTCATTTCATTCTCAATTTGGGGTATGAATTTACCCAAAGTTGAACGGTAGGATGGGCAAAGGACGGCAGTCCGTGCCCATCACCATTCGTATGCATTGATGGGCACGCTTCGCTTTGCCCATCCTACCCTGCTCATACCCTATCAGGATTGATTTGAGAATGAAATAGCCCTGGAGGCGCGACGCCACAGCGTCGCGCCTCCCAGAATTTGGGTTTTCGATTTTCGGATAGGCACTCGGTGTATTTCAATACAAAGTATGGAAGTACAACGCTTTGCGCTGAGATAGAACCAAAGTTTTTGTTGAGAGCCGTGCTCCGCGCGGCTCTCAACAAAAACTTTGTACCACACGCGCCTGCAAAGCGCTGTATCGTTGAGGGAGTTTTCAAGCTTGAAAATGATAGGAATCTGAAGACCCGCTCCATTGGGCAAGAAACTCCATAGAATAGATTGGATTTCTGCACCTTTTCTTGCCCTATGCCTCGCCGTAACGACATTCAAAAAATTCTGCTGATTGGATCTGGCCCCATCGTTATCGGGCAAGCCTGTGAGTTTGACTACTCTGGCACCCAGGCGTGCAAGGCATTGCGCGACGAAGGGTACGAGGTGGTGTTGATCAACTCCAACCCCGCCACCATCATGACCGACCCGGAGACGGCTGATCGCACCTATATTGAACCGTTGACGCCAGAAATGGTTGAGAAGGTGATTGAGAAAGAGCGGCCCAATGCCCTGTTGCCTACGATGGGGGGACAGACCGCGCTGAACCTGGCGGTCGCCCTGTCAAAGAATGGGGCTCTGGAAAAATACAACGTTGAGCTGATTGGGGCGAAGCTGCCCGCGATTGAAAAGGCGGAAGACCGCAAACTGTTCAAGGAGGCGATGGAAAAGATCGGGGTGGCAGTGTGCCCCTCTGGTCTGGCGGAAACAATGGCGGAGGCAAAGGCGATCGCCCAGCAAATCGGCAAATATCCTCTGATCATCCGTCCTGCCTTTACCCTGGGCGGCACGGGTGGCGGGATCGCCTATAACCAGGAGGAATTTGAGGAGATCGCCCTCTCCGGTCTGGAGGCCAGCCCCGTTTCGCAAATTTTAGTTGAGCAGTCGCTGCTGGGCTGGAAGGAATACGAGCTGGAGGTGATGCGCGACCTGGCGGACAACGTGGTGATCATCTGCTCCATCGAAAACCTCGACCCAATGGGCGTCCACACCGGAGACTCGATCACCGTTGCCCCTGCTCAGACCCTCACCGATAAGGAATACCAGCGGCTACGCGACGCTTCCATCAAGATCATCCGCGAGATTGGGGTCGAGACGGGCGGCTCCAACATCCAGTTCGCCGTGAACCCCGACACCGGGGACTATATCGTGATTGAGATGAACCCCCGCGTATCTCGCAGTTCGGCGCTGGCCTCCAAAGCCACTGGATTCCCCATTGCCAAAATGGCCGCGAAACTGGCTGTCGGCTATACCCTGGATGAGATCCCCAATGACATCACCAAGAAGACGCCCGCCAGCTTTGAACCGACGATTGACTACGTGGTCACCAAGATTCCCCGGTTTGCCTTCGAGAAATTCCCTGGCTCTCAGAATGTTCTGACCACCCAGATGAAATCCGTCGGCGAAGCGATGGCCATCGGACGCACCTTCCAGGAATCGTTCCAGAAGGCGCTGCGATCGCTGGAAACAGGCCGCGCCGGATGGGGATGCGATCGCCCCGAAAAACTGCCCAGCCTGGAGCAGATCCGTGCGGGTCTGCGGATTCCCAACCCGGAGCGAATTTTCACGGTGCGCCATGCCATGCAGATGGGCATGAGCGTCGAAGAGATTTACGAACTCACCGCCATTGATCCCTGGTTCCTGGACAAGCTGCAGGAACTCCTGGAAACGGAGAAATTCCTCAAGCGCACCCCCCTGACCAGCCTGACTCAGCCACAACTGCTGGCCATTAAGCAACAGGGCTTCAGCGATCGCCAGATTGCCTTTGCCACCAAGACCAGCGAGGACGAAGTGCGGGCCTACCGCAAATCCCTGGGAGTGACTCCGGTCTACAAAACGGTGGACACCTGCGCCGCCGAATTTGAAGCGCTCACCCCCTACTACTACTCCACCTACGAATCTCCCACGATGGGAAGCCAGGAAGGCCAGGAGAGGGTTTCGACCGAATCCGAAGTCCTGCCTTCTAGCAAGCCCAAGGTGATGATCCTGGGTGGTGGCCCCAATCGGATTGGCCAGGGCATCGAGTTTGACTACTGCTGCTGTCACGCCTCCTTTGCCCTGCGGGACGACGACTACGAGACCATCATGGTCAACTCCAACCCGGAAACAGTCTCGACGGACTACGACACGAGCGATCGCCTCTACTTTGAACCGCTGACCAAAGAAGACATCCTCAATATCATCGAAGCGGAGTCCCCCAAAGGCATCATCAACCAGTTCGGGGGGCAGACTCCTCTGAAGCTGGCAGTTCCCCTGCAAAAGGCACTCCAAAGTTCGGAGGAGTATGCTGGCACTTCTATCTGGGGCACCTCCCCCGACTCTATCGATACTGCTGAGGACCGCGAGCGGTTTGAGAAAATCCTGCGCGAGTTGGAGATCCGTCAGCCTGCCAATGGCATCGCCCGCAGCCTGGATGAAGCCCTGTCCGTAGCCAAGCAGATCGATTATCCGGTGGTCGTGCGTCCCAGTTATGTGCTGGGTGGTCGTGCGATGGAGATTGTCTACTCCGACCAGGAACTCGATCGCTATATGACCTACGCCGTCCAGGTAGAACCTGACCACCCGATTTTGATCGACAAGTACCTGGAGAATGCGATCGAGGTAGATGTGGATGCGATCGCCGACCATACGGGCCGTGTTGTCATTGGCGGCATCATGGAACACATCGAACAGGCAGGAATTCACTCTGGTGACTCGGCCTGTTCAATTCCGACGATCACCCTCTCCCCAGAAATCCTTAATACGATTCGCACCTGGACTGAGAAGCTGGCCAAAGCACTGAAGGTGGTTGGCCTGATGAATGTCCAGTACGCCATTCAGGGGACTCTTGAAGGGGATGTGGTCTACATTCTGGAGGCTAACCCTCGTGCGTCTCGCACCGTCCCCTTTGTGTCAAAGGCGATCGGTCGTCCGCTGGCGAAGCTGGCTTCCCGCGTCATGTCCGGCAAGACGCTGGAGGAGTTGGGCTTCACGGAGGAAATTATTCCCCAGCACATCTCTGTGAAGGAAGCCGTCCTGCCTTTCTCGAAGTTCCCCGGTACCGATATCATCCTGGGGCCAGAGATGCGCTCAACGGGTGAGGTGATGGGCATTGATGTGGACTTTGGCAGAGCCTTTGCCAAAGCTGAACTGGCTGCCTCTCAGGTGTTGCCGATGCATGGGACCGTGTTTGTGTCGATGAACGATCGCGACAAACAATCTGCGGTTCCCGTCGTCAAAGATCTGATGGAGTTGGGGCTGCACGTCGTTGCCACCGAGGGGACTCGCCGTGTGCTGAAACAGAACGGCGTTGATGTGGAACTGGTGCTGAAGGTGCACGAAGGCCGTCCCAATGTGATGGATTCGATCAAGAATCAGCAGATTCAGTTGGTGGTCAATACACCACTGGGTGAAACCTCTCAAGAGGACGATCGCGCCATTCGCCGCACAGCCCTTGCCTATAAGGTGCCAACAGTGACGACCATCGCTGGGGCGAAGGCGACAACGGCAGCAATTCGATCGTTGCAGGCAGCTCCACTGGAGGTGAAGGCGTTGCAGGATTATGTAGGGTCATAGGATCACGGATTGATTAAACCCCGGAATTTAGTTTCTGCAAGCGCGGCTTCGCCGCGCTTGCAGAAACTAAATTCCGGGGTTTATTAAATTTAGAGCCTATCCGAAAACCCAAATTCTGATCCAAAATTTGGGTTTTCGGATAGGCTCTAGGCCACGTCTAAAACGGCGTCTTCACCGCCAAATCGATGGCCCCTCCAGTCCACGGATGCTCAAAATGCAGTTCCTTCGCGTGAAGATACAACCGATCGCTTCGCTGTTCCGCTGAAGGATATCTGCCCTCAAGCTTGTTTCTATACAAGCGATCGCCCACAATCGGCGCACCCAGTCCCTCAGCCGCATGAACCCTGATCTGGTGTGTCCGTCCAGTGAGGGGAAAAAATTCGATGCGGGTCTGATCCGCTGCTTTGGATAGAACTCGAAATTTAGTAACGCTGGGTTTTCCCAGTTGATGGTTGACCTTCTGGAAAGGGCGATTGCCCGGATCTGACCACAGCGGTAAGTCAATCACACCTTCATCCTGACTCACATTGCCCGCCAGAATCGCCTCATAGCACTTGTAAACTCGTCGCTCCTGAAATTGGCGGGTCAAACGGCGATAGGTTTCGAGATGGCGCGCCAACAGAAGAATGCCAGAGGTGTCCTGGTCGAGACGATGCACCGGGAACAGTGGATCGTGGGGAAAGCGATCGCGCAGTCGAGTCAGCAGGCTATCCTGGCGATCGCTGGTGCGACCGGGGACAGAAAGTAATCCCGCAGGTTTATTGGCGGCAATCAGCCAGGAGTCTTGGTAGATGAGGTCAATCTTCCTCGACTGTGAGAGTCCCGACAGCAGAAACCCCATCAACGGCTGGCAGCGTTCGGCACAGGCCCCATAGAATTGGCCGGGTTGGCGATCGCCAACCGCAGGCCCCCACCAGAATTCTGCCATTGCTAGCGGTTTTAATCGGTGGGTAGCTGCATAGTGCAGGAGTTTCGGGGCACAGCAATCTCCTGTACCAGTGGGCATTGCCCCGCCCGTCAACACCTGGCCAATTGAAAGAGACTGTCCCCAGAAATTCGTCACCCGGTAGGCGTGGTGCATTTCTTCCTGAAGCTGGCGGGAGAGTTGTTTTCGCCGCTGTTTCAGGTCAAGAATATGGCGATTGCTGGAATCAACCATTGCTTTCAAAGGATTGAGCTGTTGGTCACGCTGTCGTTTGAGATTACGGCGCTCAATTCCATCTCGACGGCTTTCTTCTTCCAGTTTTTCCAATTCATTCTGAAGTTCATCGCCCCTGAGTAATTCCTGTAATCGCTCACGTTTGCGCTGGCGTTCCTGCTTGCGTTGTTGATGGCGATCGCTCATCTCTCCTAGCTTTTCATCAAACTCCTGAGACAGCCGCCTGTATTCTTCCCGTTCTGATATCTGCTGAAGCATCATTAATTCTTGCTTCATTGCTTCCAGTTGAGTCAGGGTTTTGGCTTCTCGCTGAGCTACCTGTTGCCGACCGGGAATCGGAGGAACCCATCCTGGAACACTACTTTCGCGGTTCAGCAGACCAGAGAACGCCTTCAACACACCCCGTTCTCCAGAGGGCTGCTCGACCAGCAATACCCCATACATTTTGCCTTCCTGAGAAAAGCGATCGTCGCTGCTGATCTGCTGCATCAGGGACTGGGCGATCGCCTCCACTAATTCAGTTCGCGGCAGTTGCAGCCATTCTCCCGTTGTGGGGCATTGCCCCTGGTACCAGTAGGTTGCAGCAGTGTCTGAAGGATGCATCATACCGTCAATTCAACAATCTCCGCCTGCACGGATTCTCCCTCGATTTGCATTCGGGCCACAGAGATCGGCAGCTTAAAGCGTCTTGGCCCAGCACTACCGGGATTGAGAAACAGTGTATCCCCGCGCTCCTGAATTGAGGGCTTATGGGAATGGCCGCAAATGACCACGCGAATTCCCTTCACCTGCGGTACAAAGTCTAATTCCTGAACAATGTGCAGAATGTGAACGCCCACGTCCTCCAGCGTCAACGTTTGCCGTTCGGGAATTTCCTGCGCCCAGTCTCCCAAGTCATTATTTCCCCGCACCGCAACGACGGGAGCGATCGCCCGTAGCCCCTCCAGTACCTCTGGCTCACCAATGTCTCCGGCGTGCAGAATCAGTTCGCTGCCTTCTAAAGCGGCGATCGCCTGAGGTCGTAGAAGCCCGTGCGTATCAGAAATGACGCCTACTTGCATGGTGCTTTTTCAGAGGGATTGCAGAACGGAATATTTTCCATTCTACAAGCCCCTGCTGTCAGACCGGGGTGCAGGGGTATCCTAAGTGCCTATCCGAATAACGAAAACCCAAATTCTGACAGGTGCGACGCTACAGCGTCGCACCTGTCAGAATTTGGGTTTTCGGATAGGCTCCTGACCAAGATGTCTACGCCTATCGCTCTCCAGATGATCAACTGTTTGAAGCGATCGCCTGATTTAATAAAAAAGAAACCGCGATCGATCCCCTATGACTGAACCCACCATTGGCGTTGCAATGATTGGCACTGGCTTTGGCCAGAAAATCCACATCCCCGGTTTTCAGGCGCACCATCGGACGCAGGTCGTTGCCGTCTACCACCGGGATTTGCAGAAAGCGGAGGCGATCGCCCACTCCCACGATATTCCTAACGCCTACAGCGACCTGGATCAACTACTGGCATCGCCAGAAGTCCATGCTGTCAGCATCTCTACGCCTCCTTTTCTGCACTTTGAACAGGCAAAGGCCGCCATCCTGGCGGGAAAGCATTTGCTATTAGAAAAGCCCACCACGATGTCGATGGCGGAGGCGCAGCAGCTCCAGGAGATGGCAATTGCCCACAACGTTGTTACCGCGATGGACTTTGAGTTCCGCTTTGTTCCCGCATGGCAACGGTTAGCGGAACTGCTGGCGGAGGGGTTTGTCGGCAAGGTGCGGTTCGTCAAAGTGGATTGGCTGGTCTCCGGTCGGGCCGACCCCAGTCGCGTGTGGAACTGGTACGCCCGCAAGAACCAGGGGGGCGGTGCGCTGGGGGCGATGGGTTCCCACACGTTTGACTACATCGCCTGGTTATTTGGCCGCGCCAGACGGCTGTGGGGCAGCCTCAGTACGACAATCCCCACCCGGCCCGACCCTGCTGGCGTTCAACAACCTGTCACTTCCGATGATGCTTGTAGCATCATGCTGGAGTTGGAGGACGGTACTCCCTGTCAAATCGCCCTGAGTTCGGTGACCTATCAGGGACGGGGGCACTGGCTGGAGGTGTATGGCGATCGCGGCACTTTAATCCTGGGTAGCGATAACCAGACTGATTATGTCCACGGATTCAAGCTCTGGGCGGCAAAAGCAGGCGAGTCCTTGACCGAAGTTCCGATTCCTGAACGGCTGGAGTTCCCCAAAACCTACCCCGATGGTCGCCTTGCTCCTTTTATTCGAGTTGTCGATAATTGGGTCAGGGCGATCGACCAGGGCACCTCACTGACGCCTTCACTGGAGGAGGGCATTGACTCCCAACTGTTAATGGATTTGACCCACCAGTCGAACACCACTGGCAATTGGGCGATCGTGAATTATCGTTAGGAAAGACCACACTTAGACCAAAGAAGGGGCACTTTTGCCTCGTCGTTCTCGTAGGAGCGATCGCAATGACGCAAGCCAGATCCCGATTCTCTAGCTTTGAAGAGTATCTCTCCTACAGTGATGCTATGGAGGGGCGCTATCTATTGATCGATGGGGAGTTAGTTGAGTTGCCGCCAGAATCAGAGCCGAACGATTTTATTGCCAATTATTTGATGGTGAGGCTAGCCAATAGCGGGATCGCCCCATTGCGGCTGATTCGTCCAGGTAAGTGTGAAATACAGGTTCCGGTGCTGGAGCCAAAAGACCCGGCCAACCGCTTTCCTGACCTGGTGATTTTGCGCGAGGAACACATTCCCTTAACCGAGAGAAGGCTAACAATTACAATTGACATGCCACCACCGCAATTGGTTGCAGAGGTGATTAGCCCCGGCAAGACGAACAGGGAGAGGGACACCATCCGCAAAAAGGAGCAATACGCAGACCGAGGTATTCCAGAATATTGGCTGATCGACCCCAAAGCGAAAGCAGTGACGGTACTGATGCTTCAGGGCGATCGATACATCGTCTCCGGCGTATTTCAGGGAGACGAGTCGATCAAGTCGCCAACATTTGGAGTACTTGCGATCGGCGTCAGTCAAATTTTTTCAGCAGAACAATGACAGTCCCCCTACTTCACTAAATCCGGGAATACCTGCTGCACCGCAGGATGCACCAGTTGATGATCCTTCACGTTCAAGCCCTTCGCCAGCGCCTCATCCATGTCCAGCGCCTTCAAGCCATGATTGGCCAATTTCACCGCGTAGGGCAATGTACTGTTGTTCAGCGCCTGAGTTGCAGTCCAGGGGACGGCTCCCGGCATATTGGGCACACCATAGTGGACGACGCCGTACTCTTCATAGGTGGGATGGCTATGGGAGGTGGTGCGCATCGTTTCAACGCATCCTCCCTGGTCCACCGCGACATCGACGATAACCGAGCCAGGACGCATTTGCTGCACTAGAGTTTTCGGCACCAGGATGGGGGCACGCCGACCAGGCACCAGCACCGCACCGACCAGCAAATCGGCATGGGGAACTGCTTCCTCAATATGTTGGGTGCTGCTGTGAATCAGTTCAACTCGTGAGCCAAATAGGGTTTCCAGGTAGGCCAGTCGCTCCACATTGATGTCGAAAATCTGAACCCTTGCACCCATGCCAACCGCAATTCGGGCTGCTTCAGTGCCAACCACGCCCCCCCCCAGCACCACAACGTGGGCGGGACGTACACCGGGAACGCCACCCAACAGAACACCTCGCCCCCCCTGCTGCCGCTCCAGATAGCGTGCGCCAAACTGAACGGAAAGTCGTCCGGCAATAATGCTCATGGGGGTGAGCAGCGGCAGTGAGTGGTTGGGGAGTTCGACGGTTTCATAGGCGATCGCCACCGCCCCAGATTTCATCAACTGTTCTGTCAAGTCTCGTGCTGCGGCCAGATGCAGGTAGGTGAAGATGATCTGGCCTTTTTGCATCAGGGAGTATTCTGGCGACAGTGGTTCCTTGACCTTCACCACCATCTCCCGATTCCAGGCATCCTCAGCGCTGGGGACAATTCTTGCGCCCGCCTTCTCATACGCCTCATCATCAAACCCGGAACCAATTCCCGCCTGAGTTTGTACCGACACGGTATGTCCCGCATCGCTCAACACCCGGACACTGGCAGGACTCAGTCCCACGCGGAATTCCTGATCCTTAATTTCCTTTGGCACACCGATTTCCATGTGCAACCTCAGCTAGATAATGCTTAACCATAATGGATAGCTCTAGCTTAGATCTGTCGTCTGAGTATCCCCATCACCCGACTGGTGGACACAGATTGGTGGTTGTGGCTAGAATGAAACTGTTCCTCGTAAAGTTTTGTGAAGCCTCCATGACTCAAACTCCTCAACCCACGGTTACGCCGAAGCTCGAAGATCCCAAGTTTGGTTTTAACGACTACGCAGAGCGGCTCAACGGTCGGGCTGCCATGATTGGTTTTGTGGTGACGCTGGCGATCGAATATGTGACGGGTCAGGGTCTGCTGTCCTGGTTGGGTCTGTACTAACACGAATAAAAACGCAACAGCGCCGCTCACCAAGTGAGCGGCGCTGTTGCGTTTTTATTTTTATTCACATGTGGGAAGTCGAAGCTGCAATTGTGTTTGAGCAAGCGTTAGATGCCCTACTGCCCTTTGTGCCAGTTCTGAAAAACGGCGGAGATGCTGTTGTGGTACAGCAAGCACTGAATCAATTACGGGAAGACGAACAATTGGTTGAGTTAGAGTCTCTACTAGCATTTTTTGCTAGTTTTGTGTTGGAGAGCGATGTTGTACGGCAAATCATGAGGTGGGATATGGCAGTGCTGAGGGAGTCACCCTGGTATCAGGAAATTTTGCGTGAGGGCGAACGGCAGGGCGAACTAAGAGGCAGACAGGAAGGCAGACAGGCAGGCAGGCAGGCAGGCAGGCAGGAGGAGGGGCGATCGCTCGTCTTGAAACTTCTTACCCGTCGGGTCGGTCAACTCTCGCCCGAAACAACTGCCCAAATTGAGGCACTCTCCGTCGAACAACTGGAAGATCTTGGCGAAGCGCTGTTGGATTTTACACAACAGGAGGAGTTGACGCGCTGGTTGGAACGCAACGCCTAGTCGAGGAAATGCTTCTCTGGAAAGCTTTCCGCTTGTACCGCCGCTGCTACAGCAGAGAGCAAGGTTTTTCGCTAGGCTTAAGGTTGAACGCCTAACCTTTTAATCTCCACTCGCTATGATCGCTCAAACCTTCACTTCCCCCCTCCTCAAAATTGGTGAAGTTGCAACCCTCAGTGGATTGCCGATTAAAACGTTGCGCTATTACGACGAAATTGGGTTGCTCTTGCCGACGGTGGAGCGATCGCAAACGGGATACCGCCTGTTTGACCGCCAGGTTCTCAATCGATTGGCTTTTATCAAACGGGCACAAGCTTTGGGTCTTAGCCTGCAGGAAATTCGAGAAATTCTGGGTGTCCACGACCAGGGGCATCTGCCCTGTGGTGAAGTGCGTCACCACCTGGTGGCCAAAATTGACAGCATCAACCAGCAAATTGCTGAACTGGAGATGCTGCGATCGGAGCTTCAAGGGATTCTGTCGGGCTGGCAGGAGTTTGAAGGGAGCGATCGGGCGATGCAGACCATTTGTCCGAATTTGCAGAAAGATTAAGCGAATTTCACCTTATCAAGTGTTCCTCCCGCCATGCGGGAGGAACACGACTCAGGGGAGTATAATTGCTTTTGCCTCGAATCTTCCCATCACCCGCAATGCACCTTGACTATCTGAAGAAAATTCTCACCGCTCGCGTTTACGACGTTGCTCAGGAAACGCCGCTCGACTACGCCTCAAATCTGTCGCGACGGCTAAACAATCGACTGCTGCTGAAGCGCGAAGATATGCAGTCGGTGTTCTCCTTCAAGCTGCGGGGAGCCTACAACAAAATGGCGCAGCTCCCATCTGACGTGCTGACGCAGGGAGTGATCGCCGCCTCGGCAGGCAACCATGCGCAAGGGGTGGCGCTGGCGGCAAAACAACTGGGAACGAAGGCAATCATTGTCATGCCCGTAATCACACCACAGGTGAAGGTGGATGCGGTCAAAGCACGGGGCGGGGAAGTCGTGTTACACGGCAATACCTTCGACGATGCCTACATTCATGCGCGGCAACTGGAGGCGGAGAAAGGACTGACGTTCATCCATCCGTTTGACGACCCTGATGTAATTGCTGGACAGGGTACCATCGGCATGGAGATTTTGCGTCAGTGTCAGCAGCCGATTCACGCAATTTTCGTGGCGATCGGGGGCGGGGGCTTGATTTCTGGCATTGCCGCCTATGTGAAACGGCTGCATCCTGAAATTAAAATCATTGGCGTCGAACCCGTCGATGCAGATGCGATGTATCAGTCGCTGAAGATTGGCAAACGAGTCCGACTCCCCCAGGTGGGGCTATTTGCCGATGGGGTGGCGGTGCGTGAGGTCGGTGTGGAAACCTTCCGGCTGTGCCAGCAGTACGTCGATGACATTTTGCTGGTGGACACCGACGCCATCTGTGCCGCCATCAAAGACGTCTTTGAAGACACCCGCTCGATTCTGGAACCCGCCGGGGCACTGGCGATCGCCGCTGCCAAAGCCTATGTTGAGCGGGAACAGATCCGCGACCAGACGCTGATTGCTGTCGCCTGTGGGGCGAATATGAACTTTGACCGTCTGCGGTTTGTCTCAGAGCGGGCAGAAATCGGGGAACAGCGGGAAGCCATCTTCGCGGTCACGATCCCCGAACGACCGGGCAGTCTGCGCCAATTTTGCCAGTGCATCGGTAACCACAACCTGACGGAGTTTAACTACCGGATTGCCCACGACCGCGAGGCCACCATTTTTGTGGGTATCCAGATCCAGAACCGGGCCGACGCCGACCGGATTGCCAGCGTGTTTGAGGACAACGGTTTTCCCACGATTAACCTGACCGACAATGAACTGGCCAAACTGCACGTCAGACACATGGTGGGGGGGCGATCGCCCCTGGCGGAGAACGAATTACTCTACCGCTTCGAGTTTCCCGAACGTCCCGGTGCGTTGATTAAATTCCTGGACTGCATGAGTCCCAACTGGAACATCAGCCTGTTCCACTACCGCAACCACGGTGCAGACTATGGGCGCGTGCTGGTGGGAATGCAGGTACCTCCCACTGAGATGATGGAGTGGCAGGCGTTCCTGGATACGCTGGGGTATCAATATTGGGACGAAAATCAGAATCCTGCTTATCAGCTGTTTCTCGCTTAGGAAGATTTCTACGAAAGAATTCACCCGTCGTGTGGCTGTCTCTCCCGCGCAGCCGGGGGAGACAGCCACACGACGCAGCTAATTTCATTGCTGGAAATCTCCTAAATATATTGCTCATCTAACAGCAGCAGCGTGTGCAGCAGTGCATTTGCCCCCTGGATGCACTGTTCTGGGGTTGTGTATTCATCCCCGGAATGGCTTACCCCGCCCTGACTCGGCACAAAAATCATGCCCATATCAGTGATCCGCCCAATTTCCATTGCGTCATGTCCCGCTCGACTGGGCAGGGCACAGTAGCTGAGACCCAACTCTTGAGCCGTCTGCTCGATTGCCCGCTGAATATTTTCAGTGGCAGGGGTGGGCGCAACTTGCAGGATCGGGGTGATCTGGAAAGGCGTGTTGGTGGCAGTGGCGATCGCCTCCACCCGCTCATACAGTTCTTTTGCCATCTGGTTGAGCGTGTCAGGCGACAGGTCCCGCATATCCACCGTTAGCTGCACCTCACCGGGGACGATATTGGCGGCGTTGGGAGAGACCGTCAGCATTCCCACAGTCGCAACGGGGTCGCCGGGAGCATTGAGCGCCATTTGCTGCACCATCAGCACAATCTGAGCGGCAGCAATCAGCGCATCCTGGCGCATATCCATCGGGGTGGTGCCCGCGTGGTTGGCCCGTCCCTCCAGGGTAATTTTGTAGCGATACATACCGACGACGCCCTGCACAACGCCAATTTCCTTATGTTTGGTTTCCAGAATGCCGCCCTGCTCGACGTGCAGTTCTACAAAAGCGGCAATCTGGCTGCGATCGCGCTTTGCTGTGCCCATCTGATCCCAGTCGCCGCCGACCTTATCTAACTGGTCAGCCACGGAAATTGCTTTGAGTTCGTTCACCGTTCCTGCCATCCCCCGCGAGCCGATCATGCTGCTCTCTTCATCAGTGAAGACGATCACCTCCAGCGGGTGCCGCAGTTTGATTTGTTGTTCCCTCAAAGTGCGCACCACTTCTAATCCCGCCAGTACGCCCAGCGTGCCATCGTAGCAACCACCGGAGGGTACCGTGTCAATGTGGGAGCCTGTGGCCAGGGCAGGGGCATCGGGGGGATGCACTCCGTAGCGGCCAACGATGTTGCCCACGGCATCGGTGTGGACGCTCATGCCCGCTTCCTCCATCCAGCGGCGCACCAGGTTGCGAGCCTGCAAGTCTTCGGGAGTAAAGGCCAGACGGCGAATACTGCCTTCGGGCAATCTGCCGATCGTCGCCAGTCGGTTGATGCTCTCGATGAGGCGATCGCCGTTCACCGCAATTTTTGACAAGACTGCCATTGGTCTTTCTCCCTGATCAGGTTTCTGCTTAAAAAAGAGTAATACTCTGTTTCACCGTATACTGTATACAGTTTAATTTCAAGGACAAGCTGTATCCGGAGCCACAAAAGTTCGAATGGATCAGCCACAAAATCCTGATTGAATTGAGGAGCATCCCCGATGACCGAAGCCACCAAGCGAGTCTTTATCTGCGGTTCTGCCCTGCGCGGACAGCCCGATCACCAGAACCTCCAGTCTGCAAAGTTTGTCAGCGAGGCGAAGACCCTGCCGCTGTTCCGCCTCCATTCGGTGCAGAATGGCTGGCACCCCGGTATTTACCGCGTTGAAGAGGGCGGGATTTCGATTCCCGGTGAGGTGTACGAATTGACGATCGAGCAGTTCGACTATCTCAATTCTACTGAGCCGCCAAATATGCACCCGGTGGAGGTGCCCCTGGAGGGCGGTGAGACGGCGACAGCATTCCTGTATCCCCGCGAACTGGTGGAGCAGCACAACTGGGAGGATATTTCGCACTACGGCGGCTGGGCAGCTTACAAGGCGACAACGGTGCAGGGATAAAAATCTTACAGAAGGCACTTCTCGCCCATTTTGGAGCAGCGCAAGAGCGGCCCTCATAAAATCCTCAGATTCTCGATTTAGCCTCAGAAGAGGATAGGGGTGTTGCCTCATCGATGGATGATCTTCGTCACGGTGCTTAATACCTATCCGAAAACCCAAATTCTGGAGGGCGCGACGCAACAGCGTCGCGCCCTCCAGAATT
>CAZVXA010000147.1:0-16462 GCA_964630955.1 uncultured bacterium
ACTCATCCACTCATCCACTCATCCACTCATCCACTCATCCACTCATCCACCCATCACTGGCTCTACAAGCAACGTAATATTCCGACATCCAATCACTTCAACTTTTGATCCCTTGGGAATGGTTACGTCGTGTTCGCAGCAGGCAGACCACCAGGAACCCTGGAATTTGACCCAGCCGTTGGTGAAGGGGCGAATGGTTTCTGAGACCACTGCCTCACGTTCCAGGTAGTCGGCCAGTAGCGCTGCTGGCGTGGAAATTGTGGGGGTGCTGACTCTCGCAGTTGAGGGAGCGGAGAGGATTGTACCGAGTGTGTTTACCAGATCCAGGATTGCCATTGTTCCTCCTTGATGCAGCCAAGGGGGGCATGATCCTTACGAAATGGATGCAGTTGTCAGATCGCCCACCCTGATTCGGCTCTAGCGGTTTACTCAATATCCGAAATGCAGTCTGTCCAAAAGATGCAGTCTGTCCTGAGATGCAGCCTGAGGCTGCACAAGTTGGGGGTTGAGCGTTACCCGGCAGTCTTTGCCACAGGACGATGGGTGACCGTCTGTTGCAGCTTGCCTAGCAGGAAGTCCAGCACCAACCCTGTACTCCCAATCACCAAAATTGCCAGGAATACAGAGTTGAGGTTTAATCGGCTCCACTCATCCCACACGAAGAAGCCAATACCGACGCCGCCAGTTAACATCTCGACAGCCACTATCACCAGCCACGCAATTCCCAGACTGATCCGCAGACCCGTAAAAATGTAGGGCAGACTGGCGGGCAGAATGATTTTAGTAATGCGTCGCCAACGAGGCATTTCTAGAACCTGAGCAACATCGATGTAATCTTTGGGGATACTCGAAACACCCAGTGCAGTATTAATAATGGTTGGCCACAGTGATGTAATGAAGATGACAAAAATAGCTGAGGGATTGGCCAGATTAAATACAGCAAGGGCGATCGGTAACCACGCCACGGGAGATACAGGGCGAAATATTTGGATGATGGGATTGATTGCCATCATGGCCTGCGGCGACATACCAATCAGGAAGCCAACCGGGATGGCCACCAGAGAACCCAGAAGAAATCCTAAAAAGACGCGGCGCAGACTGGCCAGCAGCAGCCAGCCAATGCCCAGATCGCCAGGGCCACGACGATAAAAAGGATGCAGCACGTAGTCTAAGTTGGCTGCAAAGGCTTCGGCTGGCGTAGGCAACAGTTGTGTGAAAAAGGTTGCCACAACCCACCACAGCGCGATCACGCTGGCGAAGCCAATGAGGGGGTAAAGGACACTGTCGCGGATCAGAGCAGGACGGAGCGATCGCCGCCACACGGCCTGAGCCGCCACAAGAATCACTTGAATGTTGAACTGGAGCAGCATGAAATCCCTCCTGAGAGTTCTTGGTGAACGCGAGCAAGAGTTGATGCGATTCCAGGAACCACCCACAGGCCAAAAAAATGACCCCAGAATGGCTCTTCGAAACGCACTTGCGTCACTCGAACAGACCTGAGGACACTGAAGATATGCAGCAGTAAAAAATGCCGATCTTCAGTCTCCCCTCAATGCCGACGGAGTTAGCTGACGGGCTAGGGCTGAGAGGTGCCCTTCCTTTTTTCCTGTGAGAGTTTGAGGACTGCTCACAGAAGGGAAAAAGATTCGCCCCAAAATTGGTTCCTCCGTTCCACGTCTACCTCGTCGTGATAGAGCGGTGGATTAGGCTGACTTACTATTTAGATTTCGTATACCGTAGCATTGCATCGCTGGAGCGTCAATCTTTTTACGGGAAAATCCCAGATTTCCCTTATCTTTCTGCGCTCGTCTACCAGGGTGACCCGTGTTCTATTGCGACATCCAAAAGGCTGGTTTTATCGACTATGCAGTCGGTTAACGCTGATTTTGCACTTTTTAATTTCACAGGCAGAATTTAAATTAATAAAGAATAAGGAATCGCATTGAATCCGTAGTCGCAAGTTAAAATGCGTCCTAAGTAGGATGCATATTTATACTGACTTTGCGATTTGTCATGTCATCAAACTCGCAACTCACTCAACGCCATATGCCATGAAAGTCCTGGTTGCTGAAGAAGAAAGCCTCACTGCTTCGCTGTTGGCCAAACTGCTCTCCCAGCACCACTTTTCGGTGAATGTATGCCGTAACAGCCGGACGGGATTAGCACTGGCTACCACCTACGAGTATGACCTGATTCTGCTGGCCGAAGCCATGCCGGAGATAGATGGCATTGAGTTTTGCCGCCGACTGCGAGAGCAGGGAGTGGTCACACCTTTGCTGATGCTGGCAACGCGAGACAGCAGTATAAATCGGGTTCAGGGTCTGGAAGCTGGGGCAGATGACTATCTGATCAAGCCGTTTGATGAGACTGAATTGCTGGCACGGGTATGGGCATTGCTACGCCGAGAGCGGGCGATCGCCTCCCGTGTCCTCAGGTGGGAATACCTGCAACTGGATCTGACCAATCGCGAAGTCCGCTACGATGGCAGGTTAGTCAAGCTCACCCCCAAGGAATTAGGATTGCTGGAGCTGTTCCTGCGCTACCCCCGCCGCACATTCAGCCGCTCCAATATTCTCGATCGGGTCTGGCAGACCGATGAATGCCCAGGGGATGAAGCCGTCAGAACACAAATTATGGGGCTGCGCCAGAAGCTGAAGTCGGCAGGATTGGCAGTCAACCCGATTGAAACCGTGTATGGCCAGGGCTACCGCCTGCGGGACTGCCCCATCAAATCGGCTCAGAAGCCAGAACCCGCAACCAGGATAAGCGACTCACCCGTCTCTTCTCGGGCCGCCTCCCATATTGCTGCTACAAACTCCATTCCTCCGATTGAAGCCAGTCCAGAAAGAACCGCTCAAGGGGAAGACGACCCGAACAGACTGGAGCAGGCGCAGACTCATTTTCAGCATCAGATCAATGCTTCCATCAGCTGGCTGGAGCGCGTGTGGATGGAGGTTCAGTCCACTGGTTTGCAGCAGGAGACCCAGCAGCAAGCCACCCAGGTTGCCCAGCAGTTGGTCAATTTGCTGGCAACCGTGGGGGCCTTCGGAGGCTTACAGGTGGCACGCACCATTGAAAGTCTGCTGGCTCAGCAGCCGTTTCTGGAGATCGAGGCATTGTATCTGGAGGAATTGATCCAGGAGTTGCGGCAGACAATCGCTCAGGGAAGCACGTCCTCAACACCATCCTCCCGTAGCCCTGCCCCAACCTATACCTCCCGCACGGTTCTGTCGATTGGGCTGGAATCCCCTCTACTGGATCAACTGGAAATTCTGGCTCCCCACCTGCAGGTGACACGGGTGGGGGATCTGGTCACCGCCCAGCAAGCAATTATTCAGACTCCGCCAGATTTGATTCTGTTAGGTGTAACAACGACCAACAATCGCCTGCAGCGACTCGGCTATTGGCTTCAGGACTGTGCCCCTGTTCCCATCCTGGCGATCGCCGATAGGGGAGACCTGAACCAGCGAGTTGCGGTGGCACGTCTGGGCGGACGTGGCTTCCTACAGCGACCCGTGACGGCTTACCAGCTCTATCAGGCGATCGTCGAGGTGCTGCCCGAACAGGATCGTCCCACTGCCAAAATTCTGGCCGTCGATGATGATCCCTTTGCGCTGGAGCTATTAAAGGCAGTACTCACCGCCTGGGGATTTCAGGTTACCGCGTTGGTACAGCCCCAGCAGTTCTGGGAAATGCTCGAAACCACGCGCCCCGACCTCCTGATTCTGGACTTTGAAATGCCCGGATTCAATGGTGTTGAACTGTGTCAGGCGGTGCGTAATGACCCGCAATGGAGTAACCTGCCTATCCTGTTTCTCTCAGCCCATCGGGATAGTCAGACGATTTGCCGCGTCTACTCCGTCGGTGCAGATGATTATGTCAACAAACCGATTGTCGAGTCAGAACTGATGGTTCGCATCCTGAACCGTCTGAGACGCCAGCAGCGGCAGCCCCTCATGCCTTAGAGCCTCGAAGCCTGTTGCACCTCCAGCAGAAAGCTACCGGTGGTCGTGACAATCCATCGATCGCCACTCCCTGAAACGTATGGATCTTCAGGTCAGTGGCAATAACTGAGATGCTAAGGATCGTGAACAAATTAACCTGTAATTGTTTTTGAGAGAGACGCGGCTTCGCCGCGTCTCTCTCAAAAACAATTTGGTTTTATTTAATTCGCGATCCTAAGAACAGGCACCTGCCTTGAGTCGGTCACGTTCGCACCTCCAATGGATATCGGAACCACTATGAGTAGATTGTTGTCTCTCGAAATCTCCTGAGCGTATGGTAGAAGATTTTTTTTCCAACCGAGCGGGCGTGCTGGCCACAATGCACCGCAAGGAGGAGGCGATCGCCCCCCTGGTGCAGCAAAAACTCGGCATCAGGCTGATTATTCCTGAATCTTTCAACACCGATCAGTTTGGCACCTTTACCCGCGAGGTGAAACGCCCCGGTGATCAGCGCCAGGTCGCCCGCCTCAAAGCCGAACGGGCGATGGCTTTAACCGGTTATTCCCTTGGCCTCGCCAGCGAAGGCAGCTTTGGCCCCCATCCGGCTTTTCCTTACATCGCCAGCAACCGGGAAATTGTCCTGCTGCTGGACCAGGAGCATGATCTGGAAATCATTGGACAGGACTTCACCACCGAAACCAATTATTCTCATCAGCGGGTAGAGAGCCTGGAGGCGGCGATCGCCTTTGCTCAAACGGCCAGGTTTCCCGACCATGGTCTGGTGGTGATGCCCAACACAGATTCCGGTGCGATCGCCGTCAAAGGGATTACCGATGCAGACCAGTTTCGAGAAGTAGTCTCCGACCTGCTGAAACGCCACGGCAGCGCCCATATCGAAACCGACATGCGGGCAATGATGAACCCTACACGAATGCAGGCGATTGCCCGCGCCACCGAAGACCTGATCCGCAAACTCCGACAGACCTGTCCCCAATGTGGAACACCTGGATTTGAGGTGAGCGATCGCAAACCTGGACTCCCCTGCGCCCTCTGCCACTCTCCCACAGCCAGCACCCTGGCAGTAGTCTACCAGTGCAAGAAGTGTGGCTTTACTCAGGAGCAGCGCTACCCAGAAGGTATCCAGGAGGCTGATCCCGCCCAGTGTATATACTGTAATCCCTAAGGATCTTGGATTAAATAAAACCGAATATTTTTGGATAGAAGCGCCGCTTAGCGGCGCTTCTATCCAAAAATATTCCAGGTTAATTTATTCATAATCCTGAGTGATAGATGGATGAAAACTGCTTCTCACGTAAAGGGCTGTAACACTCCATCAACAAGCGATCTAATTTCTATGAATGCTCGTTATAGTTGTGGGTAACTCCCCTTCTGCGGCCCAGCATTCTTCACTTTATGGACACCCGACTTTCGGCTCGAAAGCCCTGGCTGGCCCTTAGCCTGTTGGGCATGGAATACGCTTTGTTAGGTTGGTATTTGGCTGCACATCACATTTTCTGGCTGGTCGGCACCCTGATCGTTGGAGCAACCATTGCGATCGCCTGGAAACGCAATCCCCTGCTGCAATCCTTGAGTTGGCTGCTTCGCCAACCCCTGCTGATTGTGATCGTCCTGAGTTTTCTATTTAGCCTGCTCGTGACCACTCTGTTCCTTCAACCCATTCTTTCCAGTCTGCTGGTGCTACCGCTCATCACGCTACTCTACGCACTGATTGAGATACAGGCGGCTGGCTTTCAACAGGTGAACACGTTTCTCTGGCTTGTGGTCATCACCAGTCTGGGATTGTGCTTTGGAGAAGCGGTTGATCTGTTTGTGACCCCCAGTATGCGGTATTGATTGACAATTCACCCCCCATGCTGGCAGGTGCGACAATGTAGCATCGCACCTGCCAGCATTTGGAGTTTTCAAGGGCGAAAGCTGGAAAAACTGTGTTTCTCTTAGCAAAAATTGAGCCAGGAACCTGGATAATGAGACTTTGCGATCGCATTGACTCATCCGGGAAAGTGGTATGAATGTTCAGGATCTGAAGGGAAAAACAATTGCATTTGCTGGTTCGGGCGGCCTGGATAGCTGCACGATTACCCGCTGGTTGACCAATCAAGGGGTCAACGTAGTGTGCTTTACCGCTGACCTGGGGCAACCGGATGAAGAAGACATGGATGCCATCCGCCAGCGGATGAAACTGGCAGGTGCGGTGGACTTTGTGCTGCTGCCCGCAAGGGAGGCGATCGCCGAAGATGGCCTCAAGGTGATTCAGTCCCAGGCCACCTATGAGGGGCGATACTGGAACACCACCGGGATTGCTCGCTGCACGCTGACGAAGGCCATGATCATGGAGATGAAGCAGCGGGGGCTGTCCATCTTCAGCCACGGCGCTACCGGGCGCGGCAATGACCAGGTTCGGTTCCAGCTCATCACCAATATGCTGGCTCCTGACTTCCAGGTATATGCTCCCTGGCGGGATGAGAGCTTTCTGGCAACATTCCCAGGCCGCAGCGAGATGATCGACTTCTGCCAGGAGAATGGCCTGCCTGTTTCCGCTACCAAAGATAAACCCTACTCCACCGACGCCAACCTGCTGGGGCTGACCCACGAATCGGGAATGCTGGAGTCACTGAATACTCCCGCCCAGTTTGTTAATCCCATCATGGGCTGCTACCCAATGCTGGCTCCGGATGAATCTGAACCCTGCACGATTCGCTTTGAGCAGGGGCGACCTGTAACCATCAACGGGGAATCGCTGGGGCTGGTGGAAATCTTCTTGAAAGCCAATGCGATCGCCGGACAGCACGGCATCGGCATCGGCACCCACCTGGTGGAGAACCGTTTCGTCGGGATCAAGTCACGCGGCGTGTACGAAAGCCCTGGAGTGGAACTGCTGGGCACCTGCTATGCCTACCTGTTGCAGTTGATCCTCGATCGCCGTGCCCGCGAATTCTACGACCAGCTTTCACTGCTCATCGCCAAGCAAATCTACCAGGGCTACTGGTTTGACCTGACCACGCAGATGGCGCTGGGGGCGATTCAGCAGATTGCAAGCCTTGCAACGGGTACCATTACCGTTTCGCTATATAAAGGCAATCTTTCGTTTGTGGCAGCAGAGGATACGCCCCACTCCCTGTACTCAGAGGAAAACGCTTCAATGGAAGGCATCGGCACCTACAACCACGCCGACTCTGAAGGACTGCTACGGGTGTTTGGTGTCAGCGCACGAGTGCTGGCGACCAGCGGTCAGGTCAGTCTGTAGGTATAGCAATTCGCGTCTCTTGCGTGCCCCTGCGGCGCAGGGGCACGCAAGAGACGCTAAAAATAGGTTTTCGGGTTCCCACCTGGGGGAATTCGAAAACGCTAAGGGGCTTGCCATAAAATAAAATCCCGGTGAAACCCAGTTTTCGCTTGGCGCGGCTAAGGCGTTGTAAATAAACTCCCTAAGGGGGCATTGCCCAATGTGGCAGTGGCATAGCCATGCACCATACCACTACCACATTGGGCTTTAGAATAGGGAAGACGAAATTCTCTGGAAACAATGACCATTGTCGCAATATCAGGTGGAGCAGAGATCGAGGCCAATCTAAAACAGTTTCTACTGGTACTTACGGTTTCCCTCAGTGTGGCAACACTGCCACGCATTCTCAGTTGGTTTCGTCAGATTCCTTATACGCTGCTCCTGGTAATTGTTGGCCTGGGGTTGGCGGTGCTGGACATCCGACTGGTGGAGCTGTCGCCCGGTTTAATTCTCTCCATCTTGCTACCGCCGCTCCTGTTTGAGGCCGCCTGGAACTTGCAATGGAAAGCCCTCAAACAGGAACTAGTGAGGGTCTGCCTGTTTGCGGTACTGGGAGTAGGAATTGCGATCGCCGGAATCACCATCGGCCTCAATCAACTGGCCAGTGTCCCACTCACCACAGCGCTGCTGATTGGGGCCAGTCTCTCCGCCACCGATCCTGTCTCTGTGATCGCCCTGTTTCGAGAATTGGGTGTCGGCAAACGGCTCAACACACTCATGGAAGGGGAGAGCCTGTTTAACGACGGGATGGCGGTCGTCGCGTTCAACTTTCTGGTTGCCCTGCCACTGGGAACTACAGATCTATCCGTACAGTCAGCGGGAACTGCATTCATCCAATTTGTGGGTGTGGGACTTGCTGTTGGTGGCCTGATTGGCTTTGGAATTTCCTACCTGACGCAGCGATTTGACCTGCCGCTGGTGGAACAATCCCTGACGCTGGTCTCCGCCTACGGCAGCTATTTAATTGCAGAAGAACTGGGTGGCTCTGGCGTGATCGCCGTCGTTATCACCGGATTAGCACTGGGAAATTTTGGTTCCCGCATTGGCATGAATCCCCGCACACGAATTATTGTCACTGAGTTCTGGGAATTTCTTGCCTTTTTCGTTAACTCCATCGTCTTTTTACTGATTGGCACTCAGGTTCAATTTCATGTTCTGGGAGATAATCTAACAATTATTGCAATTACGATTGCCGTGATGGTGTTAATTCGAGCGATCGCCATCTACGCTCTCAGTGCCCTCAGCAATCTCTCAACCGAATCCAAGTTGCCCCTGAGTGAGCAAACCGTCCTGGTCTGGGGTGGCCTCCGGGGATCAGTGTCGATCGCCCTCGCCCTGAGCGTTCCTGCCATTCTCAAGGAACGAGAAGAAATTATTGCAACCGTCTTTGGTGTCGTCCTGTTCACACTGCTGGTGCAGGGTTTAACCATTAAACCGCTGCTGGGAGCGCTCAATTTGCTGGGGGATCAGCCGTTGCGTCAGCAGTTTGCGGAGGCAATCGCCCGCCTTGCCGCATTAAGACGAGTCTTAGAGCAGATCATCGAGGCTGAACAGTTCCCCGTCATCGAACAGGAGTTTGTGCGCTATCAGCAGGCTCTCGTGAAGGGTGAGATCACCCGTCTCGAAAAGGAAATAGACACCCTCCAGAACGAAAACCCCGACCTCCGAACCTATGCCGCCGAACAGTTCAAACTAGAACTCCTGGCCACCGAAGCCGAAACCTACGCCGAATTTGTCCGCGCCGGTCGCCTGAATCGGGAGCTGGCTCCTTTTCTTCAGGAGGAGATCTCCGAATAGGCTGTATCAAGCAAAGCTAAAACCCTAGACAGTGCTTTGCGCTGAGATAAAACCAAAGTTTTTGTTGAGAGCCGCGCGGAGCGCGGCTCTCAACAAAAACTTTGTACCTTACGCGCTTGAAAAGCACTGTCATACCTCCAATTCTGAGCTTCAGCTATGTCTGTCCGTTGTCTAGATTCTCGTCGCCTTTCCCTCTCACTGCTTCTCAGCGCCTTTTCTTTCGCTGGAACCTGGGCGATCGCCGAAACCGTTTGTCCTCCTATTGCCCAGGCCCAGAGTGGAGACTTTGGTCAACCGGGGCAGAACGGGCGTGATGGGCGCAGCGGTCGAGCGGGACGGAGTGGGAGCGATCGCACCGTGATTCTGAACGGCAATCCTGCACCGATTGACCTGTCGGGAGAAGATGGGGGCGATGGGGAGAACGGCGAGAATGGGCGATCGGCCTTTTGTGGGCAACAGCCGCGCGATGTGAACCGCAACCTGCGTGCGCCCGATGGCGGTAGTGGCGGCAATGGTGGGATGGGTGGCAATGGGGGTAACGGGGGAAATCTCACCGTTTACTACACGAATCCGGCGGACGTGCAGCGCCTGTTTGTGAATGCGGCGGCGGGCGAAGGGGGCAGAGGCGGCAGGAGCGGTAACGGCAGCTTTGGCTGTAACTGCCAGTATCGGCAGTGGCAGGTGCAGAGCTGTACTGGGACTCCCGGTACTCCCAACTACCGCTGCTCGACCCAGGTCTTCTCCTGCACTGATGGACGCGATGGCCGATCGGGTAGCAATGGTGCAGACGGGCGATCGGGGCAATTGGGCCAGCTTTCCCTCATCAACCAGTCCCAGCCCCTGGCCCCCGACTCACCTTCTCTCACCGCTTCTCTCTCGAATCTGGTGAACCAGGAAGTGGCCCTTTCCAAAAATCTCTGGAACCTGCGCCGGGGGGCGGTCTCTCTGCTGGCCCCTGGATCGAGCATCGCTGACCAGTACCGGGAGTACGCCGGACGGGCTGAGGGTCGGTTTCGTCTGGTGTGGGCAGCCACCACGCCACTTCAGGAACTGGCCAATGAGACGGCGACGGTTCAAATTCAGAATGATCGCACGATTACGCTTACCTCTCCCGAAGATGTCTGGCTCAGCGGTAGTTCGACTCAGGAGGGGCAGGTGACAACTTATCGAGTGGCGGCCATCGTGCGTCGGCAGGATGCAACCCGGCTGGCAGTTGGTAATGTTACAGGACGCGGCAGCCAGCTCCAGATGGTGGTGGTGGATCTGGCAGGCAAATCTGATTTATTGAATACTCGCTTTCGGATTCGCTACCGTACCGACCAGAGTTTTGGCGATGGGGCGCCCGATTTCCGCACGCGCTACGACGGTGAGGTGCCTGCAAATCTGGTGTCTCGGGACTTCAACCGATTTACCCTGAATGTGGGCCAGCTTCCGATTGGGGCCTCCTATCTGACACCGGGGACGCCCGTGCAGATTGAAGTAACGGCGGTGCGGGCGTTGGGCGATCGCTCGGCTGAGCAGGATTTGCGGTGGGGCGGCACACTGCGGCGATGAGAGACTGTTTCGCCTGAGATAATCTCCCGTTTCTACCGTAGAATCGGGGGATGAAAAATGTTGATACTCCTCCCCAAATTCCCTCCTGTACCTGGAAACGCCCGATTGGTCTGGGTTGGGACAGACCGTATACCGTTCGATACGCCAGCAATTTAGACGATGGCCCGTTTCATGGAATGCCGCTGGGCGGCTTTGGGGCGGGGTGTATCGGGCGATCGCACCGGGGGGATTTCAACCTGTGGCACATCGACGGCGGGGAGCATGTATTCCAGACGATGCCCGCCTGTCAGTTCAGCGTGTTTGAGCAGGGGGGCAATCGGACTCAGGTCTATGCGCTGTGTACGGAAGCCGCCGGAGATGGAGCGCTGTCTTCCTGGAGTTGGTATCCCCAATCTTCTCCAGATGCTTCGACGGGGGAATATCACGCCCTGTATCCCCGCAGTTGGTTTGTCTACCGCAATGTATTCCAGGCAGAGCTGACCTGTGAGCAGTTTTCTCCGATCTGGGCGCACAACTATCAGGAAACGAGCTACCCCGTCGCGGTCTTTTTGTGGACGGCCCACAACCCCACTAACCAGCCGCTGACCCTGGGCATCATGCTGTCCTGGGAAAACATGGTGGGCTGGTTTACCAATGCGTCGAAGGCTCCCGAAGTGAAGGTGCGCGATGATGGCAGTCCCGTCTATGAGTATCAGCCCCGGTTGGGAGAGAGTGCCGGAAACGTCACGCAATTTAGAACCGAGGCTGATTGTGCGGGATTGGTCATGGATCGCATGGGGCGGGGAGAACAGCCGCAGGAGGGTGAAGGACAGTGGGCGATACTGATGCCGAATGCGGACGTGGAGGTGTTCTATCACACTCGCTGGAACGCCAGCGGTGATGGCAACGAAGTGTGGTCGTCGTTTGCGGCAGATGGTTCGCTGATCAATTTGCAGAACGACACACCCGCCCGTGAAGGTGAGCGGGTAGCAGGGGCAATCGCCCTCCGCTTCACCCTCAGCCCCGGCGAAACTCGTCAGATTCCCATCGTTCTGGCCTGGGATTTTCCCGTCACCGAATTTGCTGAAGGGGTCAATGATTTCCGTCGCTACACCGATTTCTTCGGCAGGGATGGCCGGAATGCGTGGGCGATCGCCCGCACCGCCCTCGATCACTACCGGGAGTGGCAGCAAAACATCCAGACCTGGCAACAGCCCACCCTGGAGCGTTCCGACTTCCCCGACTGGCTGAAGATGGCGCTGTTCAACGAACTCTACGACCTGACGGATGGGGCAACGCTCTGGAGTGCCGCCACTGAGCGCGATCCCGTCGGCCAGTTTGCTGTGGTGGAGTGCCTCGACTACCGCTGGTATGAGAGCCTGGACGTGCGCCTCTACGGCTCCTTTGCCCTGCTGATGCTGTTTCCCGAACTGGACAAAGCCGTCCTCCGGGCCTTCGCCCGTGCCATCCCCACCGAAGATGCCCGCCTGCGCAAGATTGGCTACTACGCCACCCAGAACACCGAAAGCCCCCTCGTCCCCCGCAAACTGGCCAACGCCACTCCCCACGACCTCGGCGCACCCAACGAGCACCCGTGGGAGCAGACCAACTACACCAGCTACCAGGACTGTAACCTCTGGAAAGATCTGGGCAGCGACTTTGTGCTCCAGGTCTACCGCGACTTCGTTCTGACGGGCAGCACCGACCTCCAGTTTCTTAAGGATTGCTGGGAGGCGATCGCCCTCACCCTCGACTACCTGAAGACCTTCGACCTCGACAACGACGGCATTCCCGAAAACTCTGGTGCCCCCGACCAGACCTTCGACGACTGGCGCTTGGAGGGCATCAGTGCATACTGCGGTGGGCTGTGGATTACGGCGCTGGAGGCGGCGATCAAAATTGGGGAATGGGTCATTGGTAATGGGGAATCACAGGAATCTTCTCCATCACCTGCTACCGATGACTCATCACCCATCACCCATTACCCATCACCCATTACCCATTACCGCCTCTGGCTCACTCAATCCCGCACGATCTATCACCCAACGCTGTGGAATGGACGCTTTTATAAACTGGATAGTGCTAGCGGTTCTCCGGTGGTGATGGCTGACCAGCTCTGCGGTCAGTACTACGCTCGACTGCTGGGATTGCCAGACGTGGTGCCTTCTGAATGTGCTCAGTCTGCGCTGAAAACGGTTTACGAAGCGTGTTTTCTCAACTTCCATAAGGGTGAGTTTGGGGCCGCAAATGGGCTGCTGCCCGATGGTTCTCCGCTGAACCCCAAAGACACGCATCCGCTGGAGGTCTGGACAGGAATTAACTTTGGTCTGGCGGCGTTTCTGATTCAGATGGGTATGAAGGAGGAGGCGCTGCGGATGACGCAGGCGGTGGTGCGGCAGATCTATGAAAATGGACTGCAATTCCGTACCCCGGAGGCGATCACGGCAGCGGGGACGTTCCGGGCCAGCCACTACCTGCGGGCAATGGCGATCTGGGCGATCGCCCTCCAGATTGACCAGCAGTAGCGCTGTCAGTATCCATCCAGCAATTCACTCAGTGAACAATTTTGTTTTTCTAGGTCTGTCAACTGAAATGAGCAAACGTATTCTCCTGGGCATGCTTACCCCCTCCTCCAATACTGTTCTGGAACCTGTCACCTGTAGCATAGTCAGCACTCTGCCAGAAGTATCGATTCACTTTGGTCGGTTCCGTGTTACTGAAATTGCACTGAGTGATTCTGCTTTAGGGCAGTTCACGACTGACAAATTATTGGAGGCGGCTTCTCTCCTGGCGGATGCAAAGGTAGATGCGATCGCCTGGAATGGCACGTCTGCCGGGTGGTTGGGCTTCGATGCAGACGACGAACTGTGTGAACAAATTCAGTCAAAAACTGGAATTCCTGCAACCACGTCAGTGCTGGCGCTCAATGACCTGTTTCAGCAGCAGGGGGTGAAAACGTTTGGGCTGGTCACGCCCTATCGAGATGAAGTGCAGCAGAAAATTATCGCCAATTACCAGGCTGCCGGGTTTGACTGCATTGCAGAACGGCATCTCAAGCGTCAGGATAATTTCTCGTTTTCAGAAGTCACCGCCGATGAGATCACTGCGATGGTGCGCGAGGTTGCAGCCGCAAAACCCGATGCAATTACCACTTTCTGTACCAATTTGCGGGCGGCTCCGCTGGTGGAATCGCTGGAAGCGGCCTACCAGATTCCCATCTACGACACGATTAGCGTGGTGGTGTGGCAGGCGCTGAAGCTGGCGGGGATTGATCCGGGACGCGTGAAAGGGTGGGGGCGGCTGTTTCAGCGATGACCGATTCAACAATGACAGAAATTTACCAGCTAACCGCAACCCAACTGGCCACTGCCATTCGATCGCAGCAGGTAAAATCGGTGGATGCGGTAGCGGCCTGTTTCAGCCAGATTGAGCGGCACAATCCTCATCTGAATGCGTTTATTACCCTGTGTCGAGAGCAGGCGGAGCAGGCGGCGATCGCCGCCGACCAGGCAGTGCAGCGGGGGGAACCGCTGGGGATGCTCCACGGAATTCCCATCACCATCAAAGATCTGACGGCCACCGCCGGAATTCGCACCACCTACGGTTCTCCCCTCTATCAAAATCACGTTCCAACGGTGAGCGACCTTTGTGTGACTCGCCTTCAAGCAGCGGGGGCGATCATCATTGGCAAAACCAGTGTTCCACCCTTTGGCTTTGGTACGGGCACAGAGAATCCTCTGATTGGCAAGACTCGCAATCCCTACGACCTGACACGCTCCTGCGGCGACTCCAGCGGCGGGGCAGCGGTGGCGGTGGCAACCGGGATGGGTTACCTGTCACAGGGGAATGACCTGGGTGGCTCCGTTCGAACACCCGCCAGCTTTTGCGGCATTGTGGGGCTACGTCCGTCGATCGGCAGGATTCCCCGATCGCCCAAACCGCTTCTGTGGGAGTCTCTGATCACCGATGGCTGTATGACTCGCACCGTAGAAGATGCAGCGCTGATGCTGGCGGCGATGGCGGGTTACGATGCGCGCGATCCGGTGGCGATCGCCCAATCCAACTGGGTCGTTCCCCCATTCAATGTGACAGAACACCCGAAGACCCGGGTGGGTTTCAGCTCTGACCTGGGAATTGCGATCGTGGATGCAGAGGTGGAGCGGGTGTTTCTGGGGGCGATCGAACGTCTACAAGCAGCAGGAATCACAGCCTGTTCTGCACACCCCAATTGCACTGACGCCCAGCCTACCTTTGAAACCCTGCGGGCGGCGCTGATTTTTCAACTCTACGGCCATTACATCGAGAAACACCCTGAGGCTCTTAGCGCTACCATGCGCTGGGAAATTGAGCAGGGAATCGGCATTTCCGCTAACGCTTATCTTGCCGCAGAAGCCCAGCGAGGACGGATTTACCGTCGATTCCTGGAGTTTTTTGAAAATTACGACATTCTGGCAATTCCCACCGCCAGCGTACCGCCGTTTCCAGTCGATCAGGAGGCAGCTCTGGAAGTCAATGATCAATCTCTCCGTAATATTATCGACTATCTTGTGTTAACTTATACTGTTTCCCTCAGTGGTCTCCCTGCGCTCTCTCTTCCCTGTGGTTGGACCCGTTCAGGTCTTCCGATTGGTATGCAGCTAGTCGGAAAACCTCACGGTGAGGCGGCTTTACTGGATTTTGCCTACCTCCTACAGGAGAAACTCAACTTCCGCCATCGCTGGCCCTCGCCAGACTGAGTCTTGCCTCAAACAATTTGACTGGCAGCTATTCTTTTGGACTGTTGACTAACTGAACTGTTGACTAAATTACGCCGATTTCTCCTGAAGAGCTTACGAAGTCAGCATTTCAGGAGAAATCAGCGCTAAAACCAAACATGTTGCAACAGGCTCTATCAGAGAGCGTTTCGCAGCATTGTACGAAAAAATAGTCAAAAGCTCAGTATTCTCGATGAATTTCAGATATCCGGAGGGATTTTGTGAAGATTTGGTATAAGTGGTCACCTGTTTTTTGAGGCGGGAATCTTGAGCTTGGTGACCTAACACCATTACTTACTTGCTCAAGGACCAGATATGAGATTACAAAGCAAAGTTTTTGGAGCGGTTCTGGTAAACACCGTGCTGTTGACCACTGGTGTAATGGCCGCGACCACAACCAACGCCGATGCTGCCTCAAGAACTGCACCAGGTGCCGTTTGCAGCGTGAGCGACGTGAAGGTTTCAACCCTCAATGCAACCGAGTGCAAAGGTCCCTTCAGCGGGAACGACACGGGTGCAGGTAACCCACTCCTGACCCAACTGAACAACGGTTTGTTTTCGGGATTTTCCTCCTCAACGGGAAGCTGGGGTCTGCTGGGCAAGTCTGACAGCGGTAACTTCATGACTGCTGGCCGTTCCAACACGGGTAACTGGTCGCTGATGGGTGGCCGTAAAATCAGCGATGTGCTGTCTTCGACCGCTGACAAACCTGCAACCGGAACCTTCGTTCTCAGCCTCAAGTCCAGCACCTCCTACACCGCCTATCTGTTTAAGGACATCTCTACCCTGTTCACTGGCGGCACCTTCAACACCATCGGTGTCGATCTGGATGGTAGTGGAAGAAAGGGGAGGGACCTGTCCCATGCGTCTCTGTTCTACTATCAGCCGACGATCAAAGCTCCGGAGCCTCCTTCAAACTATCAGCCCGTACCTGAGCCGCTGACTGTTCTTGGCACAGTGGCAGCCGCTGGTATTGGTTTTGGTGTGAAGCGCAAGCGTGACCAGTCCAAATAAAGCAACCGCCTAAAAATCTGAACTTTTGACTATTTTCCCTATAGCGCCGCGAAACGCTCTTTGCGAGAGCGTTTCGCGGCGAACTTAATTTTAGCGCCGATTTTTTCTGAAACGCT
>CAZVXA010000148.1:0-16301 GCA_964630955.1 uncultured bacterium
ATTGTTCTGTCCTCATTTGCTACCCTAATCTTACAGCGGGAAGGGAGTATTTATTTTTGCAGCAATTTAGGGCCTATCCAGAACCCCAAAATTTGGGGTTCTGGATAGGCTCTTATTTCCCATTTCAGTAACAGAGCGTAAGAACCGATCTTTGTCGCTAATCCCACGCTGAACAGAATTCACATCTGTATGACAGCACAGGGGAAGAGCGGAGCAGCGCGGCTTCTGCCCGTTGCGTTCAAGAATGCACAATGAGTACCGAGCATGGTGCATGGTGCATGACATAGTTACTCACACTGCCTAAGACCAATTCACTCAGCCCTGTACGCCCCCGACTTCCCATCACAATCAAGTCAGCTTTCCAGGTTTGTGCCATTTTTGCGATTGCTTGACCAGGCTTTCCTAAAATTTGAGTGAACTCGGTCTTGATCCCCATAGCGATAGCTTGTTCGCTGTAGGGTTGGAATTTCTCAAGGCTTTCCTTTTCAAATTGCTCCCACTGCCGCCGATGCGCTTGCCACTGGATCTCATCATAAACTGAAAAGAACATAGGAGTTTCTTGAGATGTCCCTGCTTGATCTTTACCCTCGACCTTGCCCGGAGGCCAACCCGGACTACCTTCATCCTCCACAGACAATACGTGTAACACCATGAGACTGGCGTTCATTGCTTTTGCTAAAGCAACAGCCTTTGTAAAAACAGCTTGAGCTGTAGATGTGCTGTCCAGTGCAACTAAAATTTTCTGAAACATAAGAGTGTCCAAGAGTGAGGATTGATGGTTGAAAAACTTGAAGAACTGATCCAGATACAGCGCTTTGTGCTGCGATAGAAACAAAGTTTTTGTTGAGAGCCGCGCTCCACGCAGCCTGATTGACTGACAGATTTTACCGTAGGTTGGGTTGAACAGCGTGAAACCCAACACCAGCAGCGGTTATGTTGGGTTACGCTGTCGCTAACCCAACCTACGCAGGAATTGGGGTTTCAGGAGTTTTGTCAGTCAATCAGCCACGCAGCTCTCAACAAAAAACTTTGTACTACACGCGCTTGCAAGCGCTGTACTTCACCTTTGTCGGGAAGGGGGGTCGATCACATTTGCAAGAATTGCCCACGGCACCATCGGCAGCATTGGCAGTAAACAGATGAGCCATTGATTCCAGGTGAGCGGTGCAGTTTCAAAGAGCGTGTTCATCACCTGCCACTGGCTAAACACAACTTGCAGGACAACCGCAGCAACAATCCCCACCATTAGGATAGGTGCAATTGTGATTGATGTGGATTGACGGCGCACATAGGCGATTAAACTTGTCCCCAATTGACTGATACTGATCAGATAGATAATTCGCGCTGCCACAAGCGATTGAATTGCCATCGTGCGGGCGACTGCAATATTACCTGTTGTTGATTGGACCCACTCAAAGACCCCGAAAATCAGAACCCAGTTAAATAACGAAACAGCTAATATTCGGCGTAATAATTTCTGGGTGAGCAAAGGCTCGTTGGGGTTACGGGGTGGCTGTTGCATCAACCCCTGAGATTTGGGTTCAAAGGCGAGGGGAACCGTCATCGTGATGGAGTTGATCATATTCAGCCAGAGAACTTGCAGGGATAGAATCGGCAGATCCCTTACCAACAGAGCACTGATCAGAATTGTCATGGATTCCCCACCATTCACAGGCAGGAGAAAGGCGATCGCTTTCCTTAAATTCTGGTAAACCGTGCGTCCTTCTTCCACAGCGGCTTCAATGGAGGCAAAATTATCATCCGTCAGCAACATGGCGGCGGATTCGCGGGCAACTTCCGTGCCGCCTTTCCCCATCGCAATGCCAATATCCGCCTGCTTGAGCGCTGGGGCATCGTTCACCCCATCTCCTGTCATGGCAACAATATTGCCCCTAGCCTGGAGCGCTTCCACCAGTTGCAGCTTTTGCGAGGGGGCGACTCTGGCAAAGACAGACCCCTCGACAGCAGCATTGTGGATTTCTGGCTCACTCATTTGGGCTAACTGTTGCCCTGCAAAGGCAACAACCCCTGCGCTGGTTTGAATCCCCATCCGTTGGGCGATCGCCCGCGCTGTGACAATGTGATCGCCCGTAATCATCTTGACTTGAATCCCGGCAGACTGACAGGCATGAACCGCTGCGATCGCCTCTGGACGAGGTGGGTCAATCATACCCTGTAGCCCTAGAAACACTAGATCCGTGGCAATGTCCTCATGGTCGATGGCATGTTGCTGTACCCCCACCATTTTTTGAGCAAATGCCAGCACCCGTAGCCCTTGTCCTGCCATGTCATCGACTTCCTGTTTGATCTGAGCCGCATCCAGGGCGATCGCCTCTCCGTGAGCATCGAGCATCTGGGTACACCGACGCAGCAACGCCTCCACCGACCCCTTCACATAAATCAACCGAGGTTGAGCATCATGCAGGGTTGCCATGTACTGATACTCAGACTCAAAGGGAATGGCATCCATACGAGGGATTGCAGTGGTGAGTCCGGCTTGACTTAGCCCTACTTTTTCCGCCACGGCAATCAAGGCTCCCTCCGTGGGGTCGCCCACCACTGTCCAGTCTGTCCCCGTTTGTTTGAGCTGGGAGTCATTACAGAGAATCCCTGCCGTCAAACATCGGGCTAACGCAGGTGGCAATTCCGCCGCATCCAGCGCCATCCCCTTGCTGTTGCTGACCCGGGTAATGTCGCCTTTGGGACTGTAGCCCCCACCGCTGACGCGATAGTGCTGTTGCCCCGTGTAAATCGCCTGAACCGTCATCTGGTTTTCCGTCAACGTCCCAGTTTTGTCGGAACAAATCACCGTGGCACTGCCCAACGCTTCCACTGCTGGCAATTTACGAATGATGGCGTTACGTTTTGCCATCCGGTTCACGCCGATCGCCAGCGTAATCGTCACAACCGCAGGTAAACCTTCGGGTATCGCACTGACTGCCAGGGCAACCGCCGCCTCAAACATATCAATCCAGGAGCCTCCCTGCCCCAACCCCACCAAAAAAGTGAAGGTCGCCAGGGGCAAGATGATGTAGAGCAGAGTACGGCTGAATTTCTCAAACTTCCGGGTCAGTGGGGTACTGAGGCTAACTCGATTTTCCATCGATCGCGAAATCTGCCCCATCTCAGTGGCGTTGGCAGTCGCGACGACGATACCCTGTCCCTGCCCAAACGTGACAAAACTACCTGCGTAAGCCATATTGCGCCGTTCAGCAAGGGGAGTATCCGCAGGAAGCACCTGGACGAATTTTTCAACGGGAACGGATTCCCCTGTCAGGGCGGATTCATCTACCTGTAGATTGCGTGCCCGCAGCAACCGTAAATCCGCCGGGACTTTATTGCCTGATGACAGCACCACTAAATCCCCCGGCACCAGCTCCCGCGAGGGAATCCGCAGAGGTTGACCTTCTCGCAGGACAGTGGTTTCGGTCGTGACCGCTTTGGCTAGAGAGGCGATCGCCCCTTCTGCTTTGGCTTCTTGTACATAGCCGATGATCGCGTTAATCAGCGTTACACCCCAGATCACCCAGGCATTCGTCCATGAGTCCAAAAACGCTTTAATAGCTCCAGCCAGGAGCAAAATGTAGAGGAGTGGCTGATGGAATTGCGACAAGAACCTGAGCCACTCAGGCTTTCCAGGCTTAAACTGCAATTCATTCCAGCCATACTGCTCATAGCGATGGGCTACTTCCTCAGGGGCTAAACCGCTTTCGGCACTACTGCCCAAACTCTTTATGGTCTCAGGCTCACTAAGAGCATGATACGAACGTGAATGTGATTGAACAATCATCACATTATCCAATTTCTAAACTTACTTTCCCACATAACTCATTATTTAGGCAATTGGCAATCACTATTTTGAATGGTTACGATTTGGATTTCACTACAGCCGCTGTCGTTTTAGATCCTTGAACAGCTCCTCTGCTGCCTGTTCTGCTGCATCGACAAAGGGACGTAGAATCAAATCGACCTCAGCGGTTTGCAGTGCTGCATCCTCATGATCTTGATGGATGGTGACAGCTAGCTTCCCCTGATAGCCGTAGTGCTGGAGAGCATATAACAGGGTAAGGTTAACCTCAAGCCCTGGAATACTACTGACCACCCACTTGACCGCATTCAAGGGAAGGTGGCTGGGGTACTCCGGATCTTCAGCATCGCCATAGTGGACTGAGAACCCCTGTCGTCGCCAGCGCCGCACGTTTTCTGGGTCAAAGTCTACACCATGCACAACCAGTCCTTTGCTACTTAAGCTGTTGACCAACCACCCCCCATAGCGACCCAGGCCATAGACAATCACATCGGCTTCTGTAGCCGAAAAGTCAGTATCCCCGGCTTCTTCCCGGTGGGGAATTCGGCGCTCAAAGACGCTGAGTATGGGTGATAGCTGTTCATACAGCAGATGGGAATAAAGAATCATATAAGTGGATACGCCTATGGTAATTAAACCTACCAGGGTAATCAGCCCTACCGTCTCTTCATCGATATGCCCCAGATTTAGGCCCAGTGCTGCGAGAATCAAGGAAAACTCGCTAATTTGGGCTACGGTCAACCCAGAAAGCAAACTGGTGCGTTTGCGATAGCCCATATAACCCATGATCATTATGACAATCGTGGGGTTGCCAATCAGCACAAACAGGGACAACACCAGGGCAGGCACAATCTGCGCCCCCAGCAGATTCAAGTCCAGGTGAGCACCCAGGTCAACAAAAAAGAACAGCAATAGAAAGTCTCGAATGCTGATTAAGCGTGACCCGATTGCATCCCGATAACGGGTAGACGCTAAGGAAATACCCGCCAAAAATGCCCCAACTTCACTGCTGAACCCTAAAATTTCGCTCAAAGCAGAGAGTGCTACAGCCCAGGCGATCGCAAAGATCAGCAGCAATTCCTGCGATCGCGCCAAATGGTTGAGCAACTTCGGCATCACGAAGGCCATCATGCCTCCGACTCCTAAAAGCAACAGTCCTCCCTTGAGCACCAGTTGCAGCAGGGCCATCCCTGGAGAAAGATTGGCGTCATTTCCCAGAGCCGACAGCCCAATCATGACCAGCACCACGACCAAGTCTTGCACAATCAAAAAGCCCAGCGCAATTCGACCGTGTAGAGAATCAATCTCTCGTTTATCTGAAAGGAGCTTGACGACAATGATCGTGCTGGAGAAGGTTAAGGCAACAGCAATATAGACCGCTGTTAGAGGAGTAAACCCCAACAGAAGAGAAATCAGAAAACCGACAATTGACGTGAAGGCTACCTGGCCCAACCCCGTTGCTAGTGCCACCGACCCCATGCTCTGAATCAGGTGTAGATCAAGCTTCAGCCCCACTACAAACAGCAGCAGGGCAATGCCCAGATCCGCAAGCAATTCCATTTCTTCACTGGGGCTAACCCAGCTAAAGGCTGAAGGTCCAACCAGGATGCCCACTGCGATGAAGGCTACGATCAATGGTTGACGTAGCTGCAGACCAATTGCCCCAACTATCGCAGAAATCAGTAGAACAAACGCTGTTTCGTAGAAGGGATTGGTGAGTAGCTCCATCATTGAGTCCATTTGCGAAGCAGTTATTGTTCACTATGGCTTCAAATATAGCAATCGAGGGGAAGATCAGGACAATTGTCTGAAGGCATGATCGATCGCCTCCCAAAGGTTCTGAAATTGATCCAACGTCTTATATCAATTTTGTGTGAAGTCGAATTGAATAGAAGGGGTGGAGTGAACACCAAAGCAGGTCAACTGCTGGAATGGTTGAATTAATTGCCTTGAAGTAAATTCCGGCTCAGAGTTTGGATGGCTTTCAGAGCGATCGCCGCCTCTTCATCACTGACTCTGGGAAGGCGGGTGGTTATGTAGTCCTCGTCGATCCCAACCGCGTCGCCCCAGCTTCTTTCCATCCCATCCAGCACCACTCCATGCTTTATTTCTCATTAAATGTCCATACCCCATTCCAATTGTCTGGGATTCCACGCTCAGTTAGGATCTCAACTCGTTCTAAATACAGTCTTGCGGTTTTATCTTCGGTGTTCACGGCGACTACCTTCTCGAAATTTGCTTTAGCATGGGCTAATTCTCCGGCACGGTAGTGTTCTAAGCCCTGTTCAAAATCAGGTTGGGTTTGTAACTTGAGCAATCGCATCACTTCTGCTTCTGCATCCAAAATTTCGTAAACCGTAATTGGTTCGTTGCGCCCTTTGACAATTGCTCGATCCAAAAAGCGAATCTGATAATCTTCGGGGCGACTGAGATGCTCAAATGCCTGTTCAGAGATCAGCAGCGATACGCCATAAAACTTGGTCAGCCCCTCCAAGCGAGCCGTCAAATTAACGTTATCCGAGAAGGCATCCCCCTGTATCCGATTATGCTCACCCACCATCCCCAACATCATGTGTCCCACGTGAATGCCAATGCCCACATGAATCGGTAGCCAACCATCTCGCTGACGTTTTTCGTTATATTGCTCCACAGATCTAAACATTGCGACTCCGGCGGCGATCGCATCATCTGATCCTTCTGGGAAAACCGCCATCATGCCATCACCTAAAAATTTAACAATCAACCCATGATTGTTTCGAATTTCAGGACTGACTCGCTTCAAATAGGCATTCACAAAAGCAAAGTTTTCTTTGGGGGTCATGCCTTCGGAGATAGTTGTAAAAGAACGAATGTCAGAAAACATCACAGCCATAACTTTGCTGACATGATCGCCCAACTGCACGTCCGTAATACTTTTTTTGCGCAGAAATCGCAGGTAATCATTCGGGACAAAGCGACTGTAAGCGGTCAGCAGTTCCTCCAGCTTGTGGTTTGCTTCCAGCATTTCTGCTTCCCGCGCTTTGACGGTCTTGACCATGTTGGTAAAGACTCGCGCCAGTTGCCCTAATTCATCATTGCGCTGCGCCACTTCTGCCACCTTGTCGGGATGAAAGGTGTCTTGCTCCACATCAGAAGCGGCTTTGGTGACTTTTCCGACTTGCTCAATGTACGATGCCTGCCGTAAAATTTCAGCCTTAAAGAGCGCCTCAGCCTCCTGCCGTTTGAGAAAGTTGACGTAGGCTTTAGAGTGATAGCGGATCCGAGCGATTAATTCTCTGGCATCGGGTAGTTTGACCAGATAATCGTTTGCACCCAAATCAAATGCCTTTGCTTTAATAATGGGATCTTCTTTACTGGAGAGCACAATCAGTGGGGTGTGCTGGGTAGAGGTGTCGCGCGATCGCAAAAATTCGACCAGCAGCAACCCCTCCATTTGGGGCATCACCAGATCTTGTAAAATCACCGTAGGCTGACACTCTGCCGCTGCTTTAAATGCCTGCGTTGGGTCGCTGCAATAGTGAAAAGCAATGTCTGTTTCAGGCGCTAATATGCGGCGAATGGCTTCAGCGATGATCGATTGATCATCAATCAGCAGAACCCTAATTGGAATTTGCTCATCCATTTGTTCGTCCATAGAAACGTCACAGAATAAAAGTAAAGGTTAAAAGAAAAAAGTAAAGGTTAAAAAAACAGTGCGCGAATTAGAGTTAACGTTGGAGGCTGACGTGCTGGAGTAAAGTGGTGGCGATCGCCTCCGGGGACAGCACCTCCACTGCCGCATTCAGTTGAATTGCGGCTTTCGGCATTCCGTAGACCACACAACTGGCCTTATCTTGGGCGATCGTATGCCAGCCCTGCACCCGCAGAGCAGCCAAACCCTCAGCCCCATCGCGTCCCATTCCTGTTAATAAAACGGCTGTTCCGGATTTTGACCAGTGAGCGGCCAAACTTTTGAAGAACACATCTACAGAAGGACGGTAAGGATAGTCGATCGGATTTTGGGTATAGTCCAGCGTTAGATCGGATTTGAGATACAGATGGTCATTTGTGCCTGCAAGCAAAACTGTGCCTGCTTCCAGGCGATCGCCAACTTTTGCCAGACGCACGGGCAAGTTAATTTGCTGGTTTAGCCAGGCGGCAAATCCAGCCGAGAACTGAGCATCAACATGCTGGACAACGGCGATCGCAGCCCTAAAGCCAATCGGCAATTGAGCCAAAACCGCTGCCAAAGCCTTAGGACCACCTGTAGAAGCTCCGATCGCAATCAGAGGCGGAAGCATCCTGGATGATATCGACGAATGCACACTGGATGGCTTCGATCCTGGAAATTGCAGCCGACGAATGGCGGCTTCTGGTCTCAGCAACTTTCGCAGTGTGGCAATTTTGGTCAGCAGTGCCTGGGCAGATTGAGCGCTGTCTGAGTCGTTCAAAATCGGTGTATCCACGGCATCCAGTGCACCGTGACACATGGCTTCGTAGACTCGATCAATGTGCTTTTCCTTGCTGGCCGTCACAATTAAAATGCCACAGGGCGATTTCTTCATAATTTCTCTGGTTGCTTCCACACCATCCATACCCGGCATCAGCAAATCCATCAAAATTACGTCGGGCTGATTCTGAGCGCAGCGATTGATGGCTTCTACTCCATCTTTCGCAGTCCAGATCACCTGATACTCTGGCACCCTTTGCACCACCTGTCGCATGGCTGCGACTGCGATTGGTAAATCATTGACGATCGCGATTTTCATATCACCGTCCAATCAAGTCAACAACCGCACCGATAAAGCTTTCATCATGAAAACTGCTCTTCGTCAGATAATAGTCAGCTCCAGCTTCCAATCCTTGAATGCGGTCTTCCTGGCGATCGCGATACGAAACAATAATGACAGGCAAATCTTTTAAGCGTGAGTGGTTTCTGATCTGGTGTACCAGTTCAATACCGTTCATCTTGGGCATATCAATATCGCTAATTACCAGATCATAGAAATTGGCGCGAACTGCGTTCCAGCCTTCTGCCCCATTCACCGCAACATCTACAACGTAACCGCGATTCTCCAGCAGCTTCCGCTCCATTTCGCGAACGGTAATCGAATCATCAACCACTAAAATCTTTTTGCGCTTAACTTCGTCTTTTGGGATATCGATGCTGACTCTCGTCAGTTTTTCCCGACTCAGAATGGTGTCCATCGATCGCACCATATCAGTAACATCCACAATCAATACAGGGGTTCCATCTCCTAGTAAGGATGTCGCACTGATATCAGGAATTTTCCCCAATCTTGGGTCAAGCGGCCTGACGACTAAATCACGTTCGCCCAAAAATCGATCAACGACTAACCCATAGGCACTGCTTTGCTCGCTAATCACCACGACAAACAGAGATTCAGCATGGACACCGGGTTCGGGTAAATCCAAAACCTGGTGAGCTGAAATCAACCCAATATTTTGGTGATTCATGGTGAAATACTGACGATTTTCGATATCAGAAACCTCTGAACGATCAATTGTCAAGACATGATCAATCCGTGTCAGCGGAATCGCATAAGGATTGCCAGAAATTTCCACCAGCAGCGTTCGCACTACCGACAATGTCAGGGGTAGTTGGAAGTGAAAACTGGTTCCTTTGCCAACTTGCGACACAGCCCGAACCGTTCCCCCTACCTCTTGCGCCATGCTCTTAGCGATGTCTAAGCCAACGCCTCGGCCCGAAATTTCTGTGACTTGTTTGGCAGTAGAAAATCCTGGCAGAAAAATGAACTCCAGCAACTCGGTGTCTTTCATTTGAGCGACCATTTCTGGTGTTGCTAGCTTTTTGTTCAGAATTTTTTGACGCAACCAGTCAGGGTTGATGCCACGACCGTCATCGGTAATAGTAATCGCCAGCATCCCACCCCGGTGAAATGCTTCCAGGCGAATGGTTCCTTCAGCAGGTTTTCCAGCGGCAGTGCGTTCTTCGGGCAACTCAATGCCGTGATCTGTTGCATTGCGCAGAATGTGGGTGAGTGGAGCCTCCAATTTTTTGAGAATGTCGCGATCAACCGATGTGGACTTCCCAGAAATTTCTAGCCGCACTTGTTTATTGAGCTTGCGAGCCAGATCGCGGATCATGCGAGGGAAACCCTGTACTCCATCGGCAAAGGGTCTCATGTGAGAGCTAATCACTTCTCGATAAAGCCGATCTGAGAGATTTGCCGTGCGCTGAGCGTAAAGTTCCAATTCGTTGAGGCGATCGCTCAAAAATCCCAAACATTCCTGCTTTTTTTGTCGAGCCTGTTCTAGAAATGTCCGCCCATCTTGCTCATAATTCCCCCGATCGAGAGCATCCTGCAATTGCTCCAACTGACGCGACAAATCGACCAGCCGCCACTTCAGGGAGGTCATTGAGTCGGCGTGAGGCTGTAGCCAGTTGGCTTCAATCAGAGATTCACCCGCCAGTCCCATGATCCGATTCAGGTTCTCAGCGCTGACTCTCACCACCCGATCCTGAATGGAAGCCTGCTCGCTAATCGGTGCAGTTTTTTCTGATTGCACGGGTGTAGTTTGAGGTTGGCTGAATTGGGCAGTCGGTTCAGTAGCAGGGGCAGCGGGCGCAGGCGCAGGGTCAGTAGCGGCAGGTGTGGCCGGAGCAGCAGCAACAGGAGTGCCAGAGGAACTACTAGAAGACGCTGGAGGTTCAGCATTAAGCGCAGCATGAAACACAGCATGAGGCCCAACCTTAGGATTAAGGATGGCGGCCACTTGCGATTGCACCTGAGCAAATTCAGCTTGCTTTTCAGCTAACCAGACAGGTAGTTCGGCATCGCTGACATGGCTAAGGCCCTGCAATAAGTCCACTCCCTGCAACAAGGTATCGACCTGATCAGAACTCAATGTGATGGTTTTGTTCTGAGCCGCAACAAAGCAATCCTCCATCACATGGGCTATATTAATCACCCCATCCAACGCCACAATACGTGCCGATCCCTTAATGGAGTGTGCTGCCCGCATAAGGGTTTCCAATGCTGGATCAGAGTTGGCATTACTTTCTAAGGCCAGCAAACCGTGATTCAGAATGTCAACCTGTGCTTCTACCTCCAAACGAAACAGATCCATCATCGAGCTATCACCACCGATGGGAGCAGGAAGATGAGCGGGACTGGGTTCTGCTGAAGCAGGAGCACTAACAGGATCGGAACGATTGGCTGCCACTTCTGGCAGTGCTGGTTGACCAGGAGTGCTGGACGGATCGGCTTGTTCTGGTCGTTCAGAAGGAAATGCTTCAGCAGCAGATGATTCTGGAGTGGATAACTCTTGTGTGGTTGATAGTGATTCTGTTACCGACGATGTTTTTGCTCCTGCTGCTTTTGTTGTTAGCGCCGAATTCCCAGAATTGGCGATCGTCGCGATTATCTTCTGTGTGTTTGTCAAATCCCAGGCATGATCGGATATCCATTGCGCAAAATCTCCTGATGCTACACGGCTCATATTCAGAAGTAAATCTGTAGCATGAAGCAGCACATCAACTTGTTCATCCCCTAGCACTACACCTTTGTTATAAGCCGCAGCAAAACACTGTTTCATCACCTGCGTCAGATGAGCCGTCGCCTCTAGCTCAACCAGACTCGCAGTTCCTAGAAGAGAATGAGTCGCTTGCATCGCCCGCTCAAGCTCGATTGTAGCGAGTGGTTGTGTCTTAATGATAGGGAGAACTTGCCTGAGGATGACAACTTGAGTATCGACCTCACGACGAAATAAATCAAGCTTGGAGTACCCGTTCATATCGACTCCATTTCTATAAAATCTTGTGGTTAAGCGTATAAAACAGCAACTCTGAATCGAGGTAATTGACCTTTTCGTTTTCCCAGTGAATCACGCCTTGCGTATAGGCTTCTGCTGCTTTGGTAATGACGATGGGCACATCCTGCAAATCGTTCAAATGGAAACGGTAATTTCCATAGACTTCATCAACGGGAAAGACCCATTTCTCTTCGCTTTGTCCAGCCACAATCATCCGTTTCGAGTGCTCAGATTGGGATGCTGATTCTTTGGCTGGTTCTACACTCAGAAGGTTACTTAAAGAAGCACACAGCAACGTTTCACCACGAATATTGACCAGACCCAGGAACAGATTGTTGCTCCGATGCGGTAGGGGTTGAATCATGCAGGGGTGAGTGACTTCTTGCAAAATCCTCACTGGCATGGCGAGCTTTTGGTTGCCCAAGCGAAAGATCATGATTGAAATGGCTTCTTCGGCCAGAACAATCGCCCCGTGCTTATCTGCTTCTTTATCATCACTGGGTGTTTCCGCCAAAATCGTGCTCCACTCATCCACATAATTGTTGGGTGGCTCACGCTCTAGTAAACTATCACCTACCGCAGCGTAAACAGGACAATCATGACAGTGAATTACCGTTTTGAGTTCGCTACAGGAGCGATCGCCCATGACACCTATTTGATTCCAGCAGTCATTTAAGATCGGGTGAGTAATCCCTTTAGGTTCCAAAACCGGAGACTGATTCAGCATGATCAATGACTCCTTACTTCCGAGTAATCGAAGCTTGCAGTCCTCGTGCCGCATCATCGAGTTGATCGAGCGCATGATTCGTCTCTCGTAGTGCCTCTGCCGTTTGCTCAGATGCCTGACCCAGTTGCTCCATTGCTTCGCTGATCTGCTGTGCGCCTTCCGATTGCTCTTCGATCCTGTGCTTAACCTGCTCAAATTGGGGGGGTAAGCTCTTTACCTTGCTAATTACATCCCCAATTTGCCCACTAATTTTAGTGACCTGATCGACGCTGTTGGTAACAGACTTATTAAATTTGTCCATCTCCATAACACCAAGCGTTACCGCAGTCTGCATATCTTTAACAATTTGCTCAATTTCGAGCGTAGCAACCGCAGTTTGGTTCGCTAAGCGGCGAATTTCACGAGCAACCACCGCAAAACCTGCGCCATACTCACCTGCTTTTTCAGCTTCGATGGCGGCATTCAGCGACAAAATACTGGTCTGGTCTGCCACTTTGGTAATCGTGATCACCACGTTATTAATATTGCCTGCCTTGCTGTTCATCACACCCAGCTTAGAAGAAATCGAAGTTGTTGCATCCGACAAATAGCGCATGGCTCTCTCCATGTCGGTCAGCTCATTCTGGCTGTCATTCGCAGCATGAGCAGTTGCCTGTGCCATTGCATTCACGACATCTACGGTTTGTACTAACTCCTTAGAAGTCGCTGCAATTTGGTGAGAGGTCGCAGTGACTTCATTGGTAGATGCCAACTGCTCTGCAACGGTTGCTTCCAATTCTTTGCCCGATGCTGCGATTTGTGTTGCTGAAGTCGTAATTTGAACGACAGACTTTTGAATGCGCCGAGCCAGGGCTTTGCTGATGAATTGCCCAAATAAGATAGCAGCCAAAGGCCCAAGTATGACGGCTAAGCTGGCCAGGAATATAGCTTGCCGACTATTACGCCCTGCTGTCTTTTCTGCATCTTCCGCCACCGTCTCGTTGATCTTGAGGGAATCGAGAATGGACGCTGTTGCGACTTCAAAAGTAACGCGATTAGTTCTGGAACTTTCACGCATCTGATCAAGTAAGTTGCTGGCTTTGCGCGCTGCTGCCATCTCAGGTGAACCATTCCGCCCTTGTTGTTGTAGCTCAAGTTGACGAGCGTAGGGGTGGAAAATTCCTAAACGCTCAAACTGTTGATCCAGCTTGAGAAATTCTTTGTGGCTGTTCTCCCACTGCTTCCAGTTTTCGAGCAATTCTTGATAGTTGCGCTCTTCTTCGTTGGTGCGAGGAGTGGCTTCATACTGCTTAAAGCCTTCGCTAAGTTGCTCCCAGGCCCCTTTGATGCGGGTTAGTTCTGCCTGTCGCTCTTGAGCGCTTAATCCTGCTATCATCAACGCACGCTCAGATGACTCAATCTGGGTTTGCCCTTCATTCACTTTCCATAGTCCAACCAAACTTGGTAGACTGTTGTTGGCCAGTGTATCGATGTTGTTTCCTAAACGAAAAGTAGAAAACAGCCCAACGATCGCGACGATCAATACAAGCGCTCCCATCATTAGGAAAGCAGACATGATTCGCCCCTGTAGCGATTTATCTCTGAATGTGTTGCTGACCATCGTTTCCTACTCCGTTCTATTCAATAGGTTGAAAAATCTAATCAGTTGAGGAATTTAGTAGATTGAAAAACTTAGTAGATTGGTACATCTCATCCGTTGAGAAATGCGATTGACTAGAAATTTGCTTGTAACTTTTGTATCCGTTGTTGCAGATGCTTTGCGCCGATCTCATCGCCACGAGCTTCTTTTAATAGCGCCAGGTGCATCAGTGCTTCGTAGCAATCAGGTTCTAGATACAGCGCCTTCTGAAAGCAGCGTTCTGCCTGTTCATCGTTTGTTGTTGCCTGATAAAGAGTACCCAACAATGTGTAAGCTTCAACATCAATAGAGTGAGATTCCAAATAAGTTTTGCAACAGGCAATCGCAGCAGCTAGATGCCCTACATCGGCTAAATGTTTTGCCCGATCCAGATCAGAAACACATGCAGCCTCTGGAGGTGATTTAGCGACACTCGGAAGATGAGAAGATTTTGCAGAATGATGTTGCAGGCTATGGACAGGAAAAAACCCAGAAAACCTATTTTGGATCGGGAGCGAAACGAAGTTTTTCTCCCGATCCAAAATAGGTTCTGTCTTTTTGTTAGAGGATGGTGGTGATGGCACTCCATCAATTTTGCGGTAGGCAAATGTAAAGGACTGGCGTAAGTAGGAGAAGCGATCGCCCGGTACTTTTGCCATCTCAGCGGCACCCACAAATAAAAGCCCCTGGGAAACCAGGAGAAAATGCAGTTTATTCAAGATTTGTTGACAGGCAGAGTTTTCCAGGTAAATCAGCAAGTTGCGACAGAAAATAATGTCGTACTTTGTCCGCACTAACCCTATTTTGATTAAATCAAGCTCATTGAGCAGGTTGCCCTGCCGAAATTTCACTGCATTACGAACATTCGGACAAACGGTGTATCTATCATTGGTGAGTTGAAAGTAGCGGTTTCGGTCTACCCAGTCTTCGCCCCGAAAAGAATTCTTACTATAAATTGCTTGTCTAGCTCTGTCTAATGCCTGCTGGCTAATATCGACTGCATCTACGCTGAATTGATTGATGTTTAAACCCGCTTCTAGTAGAGCGATCGCAATCGAATAAGGCTCTTCCCCTGTAGAACAAGGCACACTCAACACTTGCAGCTTAGATCCGCCAGATTTGGGCAACCATTCAGAACGAACAAATTTGATCAGAAAGTCGAATGGTTTGCGATCTCGGAAGAACCAGGTTTCGGGAACGACAAGCTGTTCTACCAGTTGGTCAAATTCCTCAGGTGACTGTTGCAGAGTCTTGCAGTAAGCGCTGATGTCAGGTAGATCACAGAGACTCTGACGAGCTTGAATAGCTTTACTAATCTTGCGATCGCCAATAATTTTGGCATCAAAGCCAACACGCTTGCTCAGAAGGGATGCGATCGCCTCTAACTCCTTCATGGGATCACGCTCCTGCACCCGACAGGTGAATGTTCTGTACATCTCCAAACAGTTGTTCCAATCGAATTCTCTGGATCATTCCCTTCTTATCAGTGATGATGCCACCCAAGTAGGGAGCCGCGTTAGTTTGAATGCCCGCATCTTTGAAATCAGCTTCTGCTTTATCCAATGTTTCGATCACTCGCTCTGCCATCAAGCCAACATATCGGACTGTGCCATCGGCCTGTGAGTAACTCACCATCATGACACGGGTGCTCAAGTGATTTTTGCTGGGAGTTCCTCGAATTAAATGACAGAGGTCGATAACCGGAACAATCGAACCACGATAATCAAACACACCCGCTACATATTCAGGGGCGTGATGAACTTCTCGATAAAACACGCGCGGAATCACTTCCACAACCCGAGAAGTCTCAACTGCATATAGGTTTCTACCTACATAGAAAACCAGCATCAACATGGCAATAAATATCTCTGAGCACTAGTGTTTAGCCAAGCAATATTTGTCGGATGATGTGCCGCGCTCCGCGCGGCACATCACCTGGTCAAACTGCCAATTCTTAATTGACTGACCACTAGTGTTGCGAGTACTAAATTTTGCAACATAGGGGGTTTGGTTGCTCTCGCCCCCAAGCAGGGTCACACCCCCTGCCCCCTCAAGGGGGAATCACCCCTGCACCCCTTGCAAAACTATTTATTCGCTGCACTAGTAGACTGCGGCGTAAGTCTCACTACCATTTGGAGTGGGAGTGCGCAGCACTCCCACTCCAAATGGTAGGCAAATTCGCGCCCTCATCTATTAGAAGGGCAAAAAATGTATCACCCGACCCATTACGCACCCTGCGTGAGCGACGGAGATGCCTATAGCTTTCCCAGCCATAATGCAAAACTCCCACCTTTCAAAGACTTCTCTGAGCTAAAGCTTAGAGCACATCTCGGACAAGTTAGGGGTTTGCCATAAAATAAAATCCCAGTAAA
>CAZVXA010000149.1:0-16297 GCA_964630955.1 uncultured bacterium
CGTATTTCCCCGTGTTCAATTAGGGGCTTGCCATAAAATAAAATCCCAGTAAAACTGGGGTTTTATTCAACAGCAGATTCCTTCGATTCAGTAGATCGAAAATGAGGTGTTTGGGGTGTTTGTGATCTACTGAGATGACGAGCGCTGTAGTCCAGCCAGCAGCTTCGGCTGAAGGCTCTGCTCCACCCAGACAGAAACTGAGCCACCATTACAGCGAAACTCACCCCAGCCGTGGTGGTTGGTTCGCACGGGCTGTTTCACATGTTCGGTCAGGTCAACAAAGGTAGTGTTCGGCTTCCCAACCTCCATCCACTTACTGCCGCCGGGGCCATCGCTCATGATCACTGCCAGCGCGTGGGGATGCTCTTTGCTACCGAGGCGCGTCCAACCAATCACGTCAGGGTGATCGAAGTAGTCGTACTGCGGGCCAAAAGCACAATTGGTACGGGCTTTCAGGAAGCGATCGATCAGCCAGCGGTGGCTGGGCAGGTGAATCGGGATGTTGCGATCGGTGTAATCTGCGCCGTAGTAATCGGCATAGAAGACGCAGGGATACCCTTCCCGGCGCAGCAGAATCAGGGCATAGGCCAGCGGCTTGAACCAGGGTTCGACGACGGATTCCAGGGCTTGTAGGGGTTGGGAGTCATGGTTCTCCACAAAGGTGACAGCGTGGGTGGGACGGTGCTTCATGACGGTGCCGTCCAGAATTCTCCGCATGTCGTAGTGGCCGGAGGAACGGCTGGCGATGTGGAAGTTGTAGTGTAGCGGCACGTCAAACACTGACATTCGGCCCTTCACCTCGTCGATGTACCAGAGCAAAACATCGAGATGGTTTTGCCAGTATTCTCCGACGACGAAGAGATCTTTGCCCGCATACTGCTCCAGGGCATCCAGCCAGAGTGGGAAGAACCAGGCAGAGATATGCTTGATGGCGTCCAGGCGAAATCCATCCGGATTTACAGTGTCGAGATACCATTTGCCCCAGTCAATCAGTTCTTTCTGGACTTCGGGGTGCTGGCAGTCAAGGTCGCAGCCCATCAAGTAGGAAAAATTGCCCCTGTCCAGAGATACATAGTCGTCGAATCGCTTGCCTTCTAACAGATAGACAGTGTTGCGATCGCCCGGATTCCGGTGGTCATAATCCACCGCATCAAAGTGCCACCAGTGCCACTCAAACCTGGAGTGCTTGCCATTCCGCCCTGGGAAGTGAAAGTGGGTCCAGGATTCAATTTCTTTCAGGCCGCTCTTGGCTTGCAGTCGATTATCCTGCCAGAAGGGAGTTGCTTTGGGGGTCTCAGTCGAATCACCGCCCATACGATGGTTTAATACTGCATCGGCGTAGACCTGGATTCCCGATCGCTGGAGCGCTTTGACGGCAGTGATGTACTGGTCGCGGGTGCCGTACTTAGTGGGAATTTTTCCTCGCTGGTTGAACTCTCCCAGGTCGTACATATCGTAAACGCCGTAGCCGACATCTTTGATACCATTCATTCCCTTATAGGCGGGAGGTAACCAGATTCCAGTGAATCCAGTAGCGGCCAGTTCTGCGGCATTGCTTTCAACTTTGCTCCACAGGCTCCCGTCGTTGGGATTATACCAGTGGAAATATTGCATCATCGTTCCGTTGAACTCTGGCATGGTAGTGCTCCTGGCAGCAAGGGTGTGAGGGCGATCGCGTATTCGTAACTGTAGGGCACAACACACTGGTTTAGAAGATTTCCGGAGAGCTTTGGCTTCTATTAACTGGACTTTTGACTCAATTGCGCCGATTTTTCCTGACCCGCTGACGCAGTCAGCGGGTCAGGAAAAATCGGCGCTAAAACCAAATATACCGTGAAACGCCCTCTCAGAGGGTGTTTCACGGTTTTGCAGAAAAAAGTCAAACCTCCAGTATTAAGTACCTATCCGAATACCGAAAACCCAAATTCTGGCAGGCGCGATGCGACAGCGTCGCGCCTGCCAGAATTTGGGTTTTCAGATAGGCTTTTAGAAATCTTTCATAGTGACATGGCGGGGCTGCGATCCCACTCGTTCCAGCCAGGAGCGGATGCCGGGGAACTTCTCCAGACTGAAGCCCCCCTGGTCAGCGACATGAGTGTAGGCGTACAGGGCGATATCAGCAATGGTGTAGCGATCGCCCACCAGAAATGGATTCCAGATCAGGTGGTTCTCCATGACTTTGAGGGCGGCATACCCCGGCTCCTGTTTTTCTGCCAGGGCCTGTTGCTTTTGTTTGGCCATACCGTGACGCAACCAGAAGCGGGAGGTGGCAATGTAGGGTTCGTGGCTGTACTGCTCAAAGAAAAGCCACTGGAGCACTTTGGCGCGTTCCAGTCGGTCCTCAGGTAGGAAAGGGGTACCTTCGCTGAGATAGACCAGGATGGCGTTGGATTCTGCCAGATAGACGCCGGGTTCGACTTCCAGAACAGGGATGCGTCCGTTGGGGTTCTTCTGAAGAAATTCAGACGTGCGGGTTTCGCCCTTGAGGATGTTTTTCTCCACCAGTTCAAAGGGGATTTTGAGTTGCGTCAGCAGCAGCCGCACTTTGTACCCGTTCCCCGAGTCGAGGAAGTCATAGAGGCGATACATAGGGTTTCGTTACTTTTTCTTCTTCTTACCTGGATCTTTGCTGCTTTTCTTCTTGCCAGGTGCTTCGGCTTCGGGCTGATTGCCGTCCAGGGAACCGTTGATCAACGCATTGAAGCCATAGACCTGACGGCTTCCCACCAGGGGAACGAGGGTGACTTCTTTCTCGTCTCCCGGCTCGAAACGAACTGCAGTTCCGGCAGGGATGTCGAGGCGCATCCCTCTGGCCTGGTCGCGTTCGAACCGGAGAGCGCGGTTAACTTCAAAGAAATGATAGTGGGAGCCGATCTGGATGGGGCGATCGCCCGTGTTGGCAACGCTGAGGATAACGGTGGGACGGCCTGCATTGAGTTCAATTTCGCCGTCCTGGATGAGGAATTCGCCTGGGATCATGAGTGGGTGGATGGGTGAGTGGGTGGATGGGTGGATCTTTCGACAGGCTCAAGAACAGGGTGGAGGTACAAATAGTTAGGAGATTTCCGCAAAAGAAGATAGCTGTTGTGTGGGCGGTTCCCCCCACGACGCAGGTAATTTCATTGCTGGAAATCTCCTTAACGGATTGGATCATGGACGGTTACCAACTTCGTACCGTCGGGGAAGGTGGCTTCAACCTGAACTTCGTGCAGCATTTCAGGGATGCCCTCCATGACCTCATCTCGCGCCAGGAGGGTGGTGCCGTAGGTCATTAGCTCTGCAACAGTGCGGCCTTCGCGGGCACCTTCCAGAATTGCAGCAGAGATGTAGGCGACGGATTCGGGGTAGTTGAGTTTGAGACCTTTGGCTTTACGGCGTTCGGCGAGGAGGGCAGCGGTAAAGATGAGGAGTTTGTCTTTTTCCTGAGGGGTGAGTTGCATAGGCGGCGGTAAAGCATTTCCTTCGGCGTTGCTTGGAACTAGTGTTGCAAACACTAAGTTTTACAACATAGGGGGTTTGGTTGCTCTCGCCCCCAAGCAGGGGCACACACCCTGCGCCCCCTTACAAAACTTTCGTTTTGTTGTACTGGAGGTTCCGTTTGAAGCACATCAGGTTGACCAGCGGGAGCAGGTAGAGATAGACCGCAAAGGGAATAAAGCCTGCATCAACGTGCAGCACCGTGGCCGGAACCAGACCTGCAATGTTCCACGGGATGAGCGGAGAGAGAACAACAACAGTATTCTCCAGGTCTAAAGCCAGATTGTAGTTAGCTTTTTCGTTTTCTTCATACTTTGATGGGAATTGGGAGGGTGGATGGGTGGATGAGTAGATAGGTGGATGAGTGGATGGGTGTCGATGGTAGTACTCAGTGAAACACTGAGCACTACCATCGAAGTCAGAACAGGGAGAGGGAGTGTAGTGCGGGTGGACGAGTTCCTGGGTTAATAGGATGGCGATCGTTTGGGTGCAGCCGAAGGTGGCGGTGGCGATGCCTGCGAGAGCGGTGGTAAGGAAGTGGGGGTTGATTTGGGGTGGGAGTTGGGGTGCCTGCTTGATGCGGTGAAGGAGGGTTTCGACCTGGTGGAGGCTGCGGGTGGCAGAGAAGATACCGACGAAGGCGGTAGAAATGACGACAACAAGGGTAACACGCAGCATGGAGAGGATGCCGCCGCCGAGCAGGATGGGTTTGAGGGGCGTTGGCTCGTCCAGAGAGAAGCCCAGGAGCATGAAGCGGGTGAGATCCAGCAGAGTGTGATGCTGGTACAGGAGGGCGATCGCCATTGCCACCCCAATACTTCCCAGCATTGCCCGCTTGACCTCGATTTTGAGCAGAGCCAGAACCAGGATGACCACGGCTGGCAGAAGCAGGAGGGCATGGATCTGGAACAGGCGATCGAGTTCGGGCAGGAAAGTTTGATCGGTGAGCTGAACCGGGTTGAAAACTGAAAGGCCACCGTAGATCAGCAGTGTCAGTAGCAGCGGCAGCAGGGAAGTACGCCACATCTGCTGGATGTTGAGGTACAAATTGGTGTGGGTGATGGTAGCGATCAGATTAGCACTGGAGGACATGGGGGAGCAGCGATCGCCCAGATAGGCTCCCGATAGAATGGCTCCGGCAATCAGCGCAGGGTTGACACCGCTGCCGCTGGCCATCAGCATCAGGGCCAACCCGATCGTGCCAACGGTGCCAAAGGAGGTGCCGATCAGCAGGGAAACCAGACTGGTGAGGATGAAGGCCGCCAGGACAAAGGCTTGGGGGTTAATCAGCTGAATACCATAGTAGACGATCGCCGGAACAGTACCTGCCGCCATCCAGCTTGCAGTGACTGCACCAATCAGCAGCAGCACGTTAATCACACTGAAGGACTTCTGGCTTCCCCGCAGCCCCTGACGCAGGAGAAAACTGAGGGGAAAACCGCGTCGATAGAAAACGATGAGAAAAATCCCCATCGAGAGCAGAAGCGGGTAAGCAATAAAGTACCCCCGCAGGGCGCTAAACACCAGCAGCAGAAACGAAACACCGAGGGCGATCAGCAGATCCATAACCTTATCAGGTGGACTTCTTGCGAGGGGGGGGCGGAGTGCGCCGGGACTGCCGACGTTCAGCGGCTTCCTTCAGGGTTTTGCCACGTTTATCCTGCTGCTGACGAGAGAGACGTGCTCGCAGCCCCTTCAAGCCACCCTCCGATGGGGTACCTTCCTTACGGCGATAGGGAGCCTGATTCCGGGTTGACCACTGATGCACGATGAATCCCCCAGCCCACCCGGCGATCGCCCCCCAGACAATACTGAACTCCGCCGGGTAGCCCACCGCAAAAAACACCAGCAGCGTCACCAACCAGATTTTGAGTCCTCCGGTGACGCCGGGATTGGGTTCCTGATCTCGTCGGGGTGCGAACACAGTAGGTTCTGTTGTTGTTGGATTAAGCTGCTGCTGTCAGTTTAGCAACTTGCGCTTCCAGATCTTTGGTTGTGTCTACGGTCACCACGTAGGGCACTTCGCTGTCCAGAAACTGCTCCAGGTGCTGTTGGGGCAACAGGTCAGCAGTGGCATCTGCAATGTCTCCTGTGCGCTCGGTCAACCGGGTTTGCAGGACATCAATGGGGGCGGTACAGTGGCAGATCTGGACGGGAATCTGGCTTGTTTCAGCACGGGCGATCGCCGCCTGACGGAGTGACTGCCGATCATACTTGGCATCCAGAATCACCGTGTAGCCCTCCTGGGCCAGCAAAATGCCCAGATCCAGGAGACGCCCATAGGTTTTCTGGGTCATCTCCGGGGTGTACAGGTCTGCACCGCCTCGCTCCTGTAGGGGAATACCACCCAGGTGTTTGCGAACGGCATCCGAGCGAATCTGAATTGCCCCCAGTTTTTTCGCCAGGTAGCGAGCAGTCGTACTTTTCCCTGACCCGGAGAGGCCCGCCATCAGAATCAGTCGCCCCTGTTTGGGCTGCATCACTTCCCAGGCCAGCCTGTAATAAAGGGCTGCGGTTTCTCGGAAGCCCTGCTTTTCGGTCTCCGGGATATCGGGAACGTCCAGCAGGAACGAAGTGACTTTTGCCCGCACATAGGACTGACGGCTGACATACAGCGGCAGCACCTGAAGTCCTTCCCAGTCGCCCGTTTCCTCCACATAAGCATTGAGAAAAACGGTGCTCAGGTCGCGTCTGCCCCGTGCCTCCAGGTCCATCACAATATAGGCTACGTCGTACATAACATCGACAAACCGGAAGGGTTCGTTGAACTCGATGCAATCAAACAGGAGAAATTTGTCGTGCCAGTAGCAGATGTTCCGCAGATGAATGTCGCCGTGGCACTCCCGAATGCGGCGATCGCGCACTCGTTGAGCCAGTAGTTCTCCCCGCTCTGCAAAGAAGCGATCGGTGCTGGCCTTCGTCTCATCAAACTGCTGCTGGCTCTGGGGGCCACCAATGTAGGCCACCGTTTGCTCATAGTTCTGGTCAAACGCTTCCCGCACTCTGGCCACCGTACCAAAGCCGAGGATGTATTCGTTGGTTGGGCAACTCTCGTGGAAATGGGCGATTTCTAACGCCAATCGGCGCAGGAAATCCTCCGTCAGTTCTCCCCGATCAAACAAACTGCTCAGCAGCGTATCCTGCGGAAACTGCCGCATCTGCACCAGATACTCCACCGGTTCACCAGCGCCGTTCAGCCGATAGGAATCCCCCTCCTGGGCGATCGGCATGACAGACAGGTACAGCTCCGCTGCCCCCCGCTGATTCAGGCGCAATTCTTCTTCACAAAAATGCTTGCGTTTTTCCAGCGTCGAGAAGTCCAGAAAACCAAAGTTCATCGGCTTTTTGACCTTATAGGCGTACTCCCCCGTCAGCAAAATATAGGAGATGTGGGTTTGCACGAGCTGAATCGGTTCTTGCACCGGGTGGGGGTAGAACTCCGGCTGCATCATTTGCTGGATCAGGAGAGGCAGGGCAGAATCGGTCATGGTTTAACGAAACCTAGAATTCCAGGACAAAAATTGACTACCCCAGTTATAACAGCAGGGGTAGCCTGAACACCTCCGTTTGATCAGATCCCCGGTAGATCCCCGGCTTCTATCAACGACATCAGGGGCAGAGCGATATCGATGCAGAAGCCGGGGATCTGGGGGGGCGACTTCCCTAAGACTGCGGCTCCCCCCCCGCCGGATCGCGCCAATACACGATTGCCGGATTTAGTTGCTGAAGCTGTGTGCCGGGGTAATAAAAGCTGAGAATGCGGCTGGCGGACCAGTTGAGACGTCCCAGTTTGTAAGAACCCGTCTGACTCATGCCCACTGCGTGGCCCAAACCTCCCCCAACGAAGGCAAAGCCCTTGAGCGTTCGGGCAGGTGGGCTGGCGGGAGCGGCTCCAGCAGGAGCTGTAGTCACCGCAGGTGCAGGCGCATACAGCGGCTCCAGGTAGAACAGAGTACTGTTAGGCGTCGAGAGGGCGCGAAGAACCTCGTCCTTCTCCAGTTGCACGGTACCTCGATCGGTCTGCACCGCCAGCTTTTGTACCCGTCCCGAAAGTGCTCGTTCCACCACCTGGAGATTCTCCACGCGGGTAAAGTTGGCCAGGGGATGCTGTTTGCTCTGCAAATACTGCTTCAGGTCAGCGGCGATCGTGTTCAGGTTCCCCTCAGTCCGCCAGCGGAAGGTGCGCCAGCCCACCTCGTTGAAGCCCTGCCGCAGATTGATAAAGGCCCGGAAGTTGGCCTCATCTGAGAGCGGACTGCGGCTCAAATCCCACGCGCCCTGCACCGAGTCCACAACGGATTTCAGATAAGGGCGATCGGGACCATTCCACACATCCGAAAAGGCTGCCGTGACCCCCCCGGTGGTTGAAGAGTAAAGGGCGTCAATCAGTTCATTCTGATAGGTCAACACCTGGCCACGGGTGGCGAGAATCGCCCGATCGGTTACTGCCACTGCACCCCCCAGGCCGTAGTAGACCTGACACTGGGTATCAGCACAAAGTTCATAGTTGTCGATCGCAAATCGGCGCAGGTTCCGCAATGCATAGGTACGGGCAAGAATCGCCTGGGCTTCGATCGCCGGGGCAGGCGCACCCACACCAATCTCGTGGGGCACCACACCCCGCAGGTAAGTCTCGATCGGCACCGGGTTGACCAGGGTATAGGTGCCGTAGGCGTTGGGCTGGAGCCGTAGCGTTCCGGCATAGAGGCGACGTTCATCCCGCCGATTCCCCCGCTGCACAAACGCCCGCTGGCCACCGGGCAGAATTTCTAACTCATCGCGGCTGTAGCGATAGCCGTTAACAATAAAGACTGCCTGGGGAGCCTGCTGCTGCACCTGACTATCCAGAAACGCGGTGCGCGACCCTTGAGCCTGAAGATTTTTCATCAACAAACGACGCAGCAGGGGGCTACTGTAGGTGTCGCGTTTGGCCCAGACCTGCCACTGTCGGGGTTGGGCAATCTCCACTTCAATGCCGCGCGATCGCCACTGATTGGCACTATCTTCCGCACTCTCAAAACTGCGGTGGGTGCTGAGCACTACCCGTTCGACCACCTGTGGCTCCGGCAGAGCTTCCTGAACAATGCTGATCTTGATGGGACGATTGGTGGCAACGGCTTCGGTCTGACCATTGCTCTTGAATCGCAGGGTGAGGCGATCGCCCGCTGCTGGCTCGATGGTCAGTTCGTCAGTAGGGCGCTGACCAAACCGCTGCACGATGCCGACCTGAATAATGGGGTCAGGAGGCGTCTGAGCAACAGATGGAGAGGGTACTGTGGCGATCGCCCCTGCGGTCACCAGAAAGCCAAACAAGCCACCTGCCCAGGTCTGTCGCTGCATCAAGGGGTGTTTGCTGCGCAGTCCCCCGTAGGGGGTATCGATACTGCCGTTCCAGAAAGTTCTCACCGTCACTCTCCTAAGTCACCGCATCTTTGGGTACTGCCAGCCTGAAGACGGCCTACCCCGTGCTTCAGGTTCCACTGGCGATTTTCCCTTTTAAGGGATGTCAAACTGATGCTCCACACAACCTGCCCAGCATTATGGCTTTGCATTGGGACATCTGGCAATTGGTTGAACCGGAGAGAGCAGAGAGGAGTGTTCCTATTTTCTAACCAAAATTCATCCAACTCAGGACAAAAGCCAAAAAAATTCAGGGTTATTACAGAGATAAATCGCGGTTTATGGGAAAAATCTAAACTAAGATTTAGGCAATGATAGAACTCACCGATCTGATGTTCTATTTTAGTGAGATGGAGAGAGTACGAGAGGCACTGCCTCCTGAATCAGCAGTTTATTTCCACACTCCTTTGACCTGCTTCTCTCCTCACCTCCAGCGTCCTCAAATCGCTGCACAAAACTGATTGTTTTGCTGATCGAGCTTCCTGCTTCAGCAATTCACCCAGACCCCCTTGCAATTCTCCGGTTGGAATTTCCCGTGACTTACGCACCATCGCAAATTCAAGCCCTGATTGATGAAATTGATGGCGTTCTGAGCAAAGCCAGCCCCAGAGTACCCTGGGTCATGAGCGGGGATGTCGATCGCCAGCGGCGGGTGCTTCAGCAAACGCGGGAATGCCTGGTTACCTTGCAACAGCAGTTCAGTGCTGCCCCCCGCAATGGTCTTCTGGCAACCAATGGAACCCTTTCCTCCGAACAAATACCGCCCCTTCCCAACGGCCTCCCTCCGACAGCCGAATCTGCCCAGCAGGTGCTCCAGGCCGTCCTGCAAGAGATGGGCTATCTGCGCACCAACCTGATGCAGCCGCTACGCTACGAGCTGGATATGTTGCGTCAACAACGGGATTCCCTCCAGCAGGAGATTCGATTGCTGGAGGCCCAGAAACAGCAGAACGCTCTGCCTGCGGCGTCGATCGACGCACAGCAAATCGCTGAAATGATGCAGTCGATGATGGCGCAGATGCAGCAGAATTTGACGGCCCAGGTGGCTCAACTGCTAACCGATGCGGGTACCCTTCAGCTTCAGGAAAGCAGTACGCTGGGTGCATTGCCAGGGATATCTGACGCCAGTCCAGCACTCACCCCTGCCCAGCGGTTAGAACTGCTGCATCGGCTCCAGTCTCAATCTGACCAGATGTTGCTGAAGCTGGATGCCAGTACACGGGTGATGTACGAGTCGCTTCAGAGCAATGTGCAGACCTACCAGGATTCACTGGAGCAAGGACTGGGTAAACTGCACACCCTGGGACAACAGGGAGAAACCATCTTCTCTGCCCTGATTACTCGTCTGGCCCAGCAACTTGGCCGCGAAACCTCCAATTATCTCCAGTCCACTGAATCCAACACTCCCCTACCTGAAACTCCAACCGCCCCGCCTCTGGTCGCAAGTAATGATGAGGCGGACGATGAAATCAGCCAACTGCTAGAGCAGTTGGGGGGTCAGGCAACGGTAATGCAGCCATCCGACCGGGAGCCGGGGGCACCCTCTTCTGGAATGCGATTGGTCACAGGCGATGTGGTTGATCTGAACGAGCTGAATCAGAAACTGGATGAACTAAGTCTGGAAGCACCTGGTTCCCATGCCCTTCCCAGTCACTTTGATGAGGATCTGACCTTCCTGCAGACCGACCAGCCTGAGGCAAATTTTGACGAAGAGCTGACCTTTCTGCAGACGGATCAGCCCGTGACCAGGTTTGGAGCGTCCGATGACGACGACATGACGCTGCTGCAAACCAACGCTCTGACTTCACTGGAAGTAGAACTGGACACTGAGGAACAGGAACTCTGGCAGGTGGACGACCTGGAATCGGCGATCGACCTGCTCAATGACGTTCCGTCTGAACTGGAGGCATCAGAGGACGACCAGACCATTGTCGAGTCACCCTATGCCCCTGACCAGGCAACCGATGATGAGTTGGATGAGCTGTACGCCAGTCTATTTGGAGATGGGGCGATCGCCGACCTCGACGAAGGTGCAGAACCACCCGTCGATCGGTTTGTTGCAGAAGCCCGTTCCGTAGAAACACCCGTTCAAGCATCGAGTTCACAGACGGCTGATCTGGAAATGACGGTCGGAAGCGATGCTCCCGAAGTTGCACCCGGTGAAGCGTCTGCCCCCTTATCCACAGCACCGTCAGTCACATCAGAAGACGAACTGTTTGGCGGTCTGGATGACCCGGCGCAGGAATTATCCTCCGCAGAACCGGAGATCCCTGACGCTGATGCGGAGCCTCCTGCCCTGTCGATCATTGAAACCGAAGCTGAAAGTCCCCTTGAATCCCTGCTGTTTGAGCCGCCCCCTCAACCCCCTGCTCCTCCAACTCCCCAACTGCCTGATATCACCCCAGAATCGGAGCTGCCCAGCCTGGAAGACTTTGCCCACTGGCAGAGTGTCGATGAGGCGGTGGCACATCTGACGCTGCCCGAAACAGCGGACGATCGCGACATCATTTCCTCTCTCTCCGACCTGGTGCTGCCTCCGGATGTGGAGTCACCTGCGGTTGCTGAATCAACCTCGGTTCCTATTATTCTTCCGGTTGAGGAAGACAGCTTCGAACCCGCTTCCCCCGATGAAGACCTGCTGGCCGTTGAGGAGCGATCGCCCACAGCCCCTCTGGAGCTGGAAGTTCCCGACGACACGTTGCAGCGCTTAAGCGCCGACCTGTCAAACTTCGAGCAGTTTGGCGACCCGCTGAGCGAGCCAGAAGATCCCCTATCTCTCTTTCAGCCTGAGCAACCTGCCCCGGTTGAACCTGCCGCGGCTCAATTGGCGGATGTGCCACCTCCCATCTCAAATGGCACTCCCCCCGAAAAACCCAAAGTTCAGTGGACCGATCTTTTCGCTGAGGCTGAAGCTGTTGCTCCCCCAGAGCCATCTCCAGCCCCGGTGGATGCGATCGCCGAAGACCTGTTCGCTGACTTCCCGGCGATTCCGCCCACCACCCCGGTAGACCCACCCGGTCACCCTGCAATTCGCGCTGCACTGGCAGACCTGTTTGGTGACGCACCCGCCCCTCAGGTCAGTGCTGAGGGACCACTGGTTAGCCGCGAGGAGTTTCCCGCCGTACCGTCACCCCCTGCCGTCGAGACTCCGTTTAACTTACAGGGATCCACAACCCCACCCCCACCTCCGTTGTCTCCCATCCCCTCGAACGAGAATCTGGATGATTTCTTTACTGGTTTCGCAGAAGACATTCCCGGTGATACAGCTCCTGACCTGAGTCTGGAGGACTTTCAGGCAGAAATGGCGGCTCCCTCCAGTGAGGCGATCGACCGTGTGACTGCCGACATGCTGATGGATCTCCTGAAGGACGATCTACCCATCACGCCCACCTCGGCTTTGGATAGTAACCTCTCCACTGCCCCGGTTCCAGTTCCAGAGTCAGTCTCTGAGATGAGTCCCCCTCTGGTTCAAGCTGAGTCCTTCTCCACCGCTGAACAACCTGTGCCAGCAGCATCCACCGCTGCCCCATCTCATCCGGAGGAGGAATGGGACGATCTCTTCAGCAATTCCTCCCTGGATGACCTGGGTGGCGCGGTTCCACCACCACCTGTACCAGAGGTGACCCCTGACACCCTGTTCTCCAGTAGCAGCACTCCTCCCTCAACTCCGGCGGTACAGTCTGTCCCTGAGGCTCCAACGACTGCGCAGGCGGAAGGCACGAATGCTTTCACACTGGAGGGACTGGATAGCTTATTTGAGGATTTACCGCCAATTTCTGCTTACCAGGATGCAGATGCACAGACGGAGAATTCGCTGGATGACCTGTTCCCACAGTTGAAGCCAAATCAGAGCAACAATTTGTTCGGGGTCGATTTTGGTTCGCAGGCCAGTCTGGATCTGTACGAGGACGACCCTGGCGCAGAAGAGGCTAAAAAAAAAAGATTCTAGATGACGCGCTGGCCTTTTCGCAGAACGCTGACCAGCCAGGTACAGATGCATCGGTCACCGAGACGGTAGATGCGATGGTGGATGCTTCCCTGGCTGAACTGGAGTTCCCCGATCTGGAACTGAGTGAGCTGTTTGCAGATTCTCTGGATAGGGGAATTGCAATACCACCTGCCCCCGACCTGAAAGCACTGCTGACGGATGCTTTCACAACCACCGACCTGCCCCGAACCGAGTTTACTCTGGGTGATTCCCCTCCTGTAGATCTGCACAGCGATCGCCCCCTTGACCCGCATCCGACCCCGGCCATTCCCCCCCCTCCTGCCTTTTCAGATCCGCATCGTGATCGCACCTGGTATCTGGGACTGGACGTGGGCACTACCGGAGTCTCCGCCGTCCTCCTGAATCAACAGACGCGCCAGCTCTACCCGATCTACTGGCTGGAAGTACGCTTTGCAGGTGAATCAGGGGAAATGTCTGGCTCCAGCAAAACCTTCCGCCTGCCAGCAGTGGCGTGGGTGGAGGAAAGCCGTCACAGCCGCGATCCACAGTTTCTGCCACGCATCAGTGTTGCGCCTCTATCAGCCGCTGGAGCAGTTGGAGAGTTTAGAGGAGGGTACGCGCTCCAGCACTTCACGTCCTACCTGACAGTGGGGGTTCCCTACTTCTCACCCCAGACAAACCGTTGGGAGCCGCAAATCCAGTGGTCAGACCGTCAGCAGGTGGAGCTAAGTGTGCTGCACCGGGCACTGTGGACTCTGCTGGCAACGCTGAATTGCCCCCTGCCTGATGCCCCCGGAGAAACCCCGATTCTCACCTGTGGAGCAGTAGGTCTGGAGGATAGTGCGTTTCAAACCGCTCTCAGTCAGCTTGCGGGAGTCACCGTTGGCTGTCCAGTGAAAGTGAACGAAGCCTATCGGTTTAACCTGCGAGAGGCGGTACTGGCGGCGAAGTTGGTGAGTCAGCCAGGGCAGATTTTCCTGGTGGAGGATGCGATCGCCACCCTCCTCTCCGGTCTACCGGGAGCCAACGGTGAGCAGACTATCCTACCCCACAGTCTGTCTGAACAGCCCGCTATGCAGAATTCCGGCTGGTCTGGAGACACGCTGGTGATCAATGCCGGAGCCACCCTGAGTGAATTGGTACTGGTGCATCTACCAGAATCGAATCGGCTTCTGACCCACGCCAATTTCATGTTTCGCACCGTTGACTATGCGGGAGATGCGATCGACCAGGATTTGATCTGTCGTTTCCTCTACCCGGCATGGCTCCAGCAGGCAAACCGCAACCTCTCAGGGGACCAGCCCTCCCGCTGGGATTGGGAAGTGCCCCTTCCCGACAATGCGCCAGAACCCTGGAGCCTGCTACGTTGGGATACGCTGACGCTACCCTCTCCCGGTGAACCGGACTCGTTGAATCGACGACGGCTCCAGCGACGGTTGCTGGGGACATCGGTCGGCGTTGCGCTGTTGAGTGCAGCTCGTCAGATGAAAATTGCCCTGCAACAGCAGGAGCGCTTCTACCTGAAGCTGGGGGACACCGTTTTGATTTTGAACCGTCAGGATTTGAGTAGCCGTGTCCTCCTGTTTTATGTGCAGCGTCTAAATCGGGAGCTGAATGCGCTGCTGACCGAACGCGGTGTAGGGGTTCTGAGTATTAACCAGGTGATTTGCTCTGGGGCCAGTGCGTCGTTTGGGGCGATCGCCCGCTGGCTGCGCCAAAAGCTGCCAAACGCCACCATTATTCAGGACACCTACAGCGACGGCTTCCTGGGAGACACCGTCCCTGTTACCTGTAGTCGGGTGGCCTATGGTCTGGCCAGTCTGCCGCTGCACCCACAAATTCTGGATGTTCCCCGTCAGCAATACAGCGATTTCTTCCTGCTGATGGAATTGCTGCGCATCTTCCCTGACGCCCCCCTGACGCTACCGCAGATTCTCGAGCGATTCGAGCAGCGCGGCATTTCAACTCAGGTCTGCCAGGGGCAGGTGTTGACCTTGCTGGAAGGACATCTGCCATCTGGACTGGTGGTTGATCCTGAGGACAGCGACCTGCTCACTGTCGAATCCCGCGAAAATCCTGATCTGCAACTTCTTCTGGAAACCCCCCTGTTCTCAAAGATCGATGGGCAGACCTACCGCCCGAATCCTCAGCAGTGGCAACTCCTGCGGCGGTATATGAGCACACTCCTGGCCAGCACCCACCAGAAGCTGACGCAACCCTTAAGCCTCGCGCTGTAAAAACGCCTTGAGCAGAGAGCCACTGGCCACGAGTACCCCAATCCCAGCGGTACCAATTCCCAGTGGGCTGGGGACCCAGAAGGTAGCCTCCAGGTGGGTTTTCTCTCCAGTATTTAATGTCCAGACGAGCTGTCGTCCGTTTTGCCTGGTCTGAGGGGAGTGCGTGACTACAGGACTGCGAGCACCCCACGGGGTATTGAGCTGGAACTGGACGGAGAGGAGCGATCCGGGGTTGATCAGCACGGTACCATCGGAGGACAGCAGACTCAGGTCGGTCAGGTCAAGGTCAAAGACCAGACGATTGCGCTGCACCAGCAGCAGGTTGTTTTCTCTGACGGTGAGGTTTGACTGGAGATTGGGCAGGGCTACCCCAGAAGTTTCTGCTTCAGCGCTGGAGACCTTTTTGGGTTCAACGGGATGGAAGAACTGGCTAAATTTCTTCTCCAGGTCTTTGCCATTATTGAAGGGGATGGTAATGGTGAGTTCCTGGGATGAGAGCCGCTGCGATCGCCCCCCCAATTTGCGCGATCGCTCCTCCAGACTCTTGAGCCATTCCTGCGCGACGTTGCCGCTGAAGCTGGTGAGCTGGTCACCCAGCCGCACATGCTGGACAATCTCGCCGCCCGTCTGACTGTAGTAGTTGATTCCCACGTCGTAATCGACGCACCCCGTGAGGAACAGGGAAGCAGTGAGCAACAGGGCAAGGAGACGGAGTTTTTTCAGGGGAGCAATCAGCCAGGAGAACATACAGCGGGAATAATGCTTTGAGCCAGAGCGATCGAGTAGCCCTTTGAGGGCACTCCATCCAACATTAAACTAGATCGACAGCCTTCAGGGGCGCACCAATTGTGTTATGAACCTGAAGCTCCGCTGTCTGAGGTCGCAGTTTCTCCTCCCGATACCCAAAGTCGCTGGATCGAATACGCATCAAAAGCGGTGTCAGCACTAACGATCGGCAGAGAATTGTTCACCGCTTGAGCAATCAGGATGCGATCGAATGGATCGCGGTGGTGTAGCGGTAACCCAATGTATATCTTTGTATCCTCGAAGGAAAGCGGTAGTGTGGCTATTTCAAGCTGGTTTAGAAAACCTGCCAGTTCATGAAATTCAAATTGAAGTTCCAGTTTTTTAATCGAGAGCTTTATGGCGATCTCCCATAAAGTGACCATACTGACCACAACGAGTGCATCCCACTTTTGCAAATTTCCAAACCCAGTTTTGCGAGTGGCGCGGG
>CAZVXA010000150.1:0-7452 GCA_964630955.1 uncultured bacterium
GTTGAGAGCCGCGCTCCGCGCGGCTCTCAACAAAAACTTTGGTTCTATCTCAGCGAAAAGCGCTGTATAGTTCAAGAAATCTCCTTCAGTTGGTTGCGCAAAGCCGCCCAGCGAGACAAATCCTCCGGGGAGGAGGTGACTCCCTGTTTAAGCAGAAGAATCTCGCCCTGCAGGGTGGCGATCCCGTGGGTGTTTCGTTCCAGCAGGCGATCGACCACGGGAATCACCTCCTTAAAGCGGCCTCCGTCCAGCGGTGAAACCAGCGTTGGCTGTTTGAAATGCCAGAAGTCAAGCAGCAGGTATTCCACCGTTACGATTTCGCGGCTGTCTCCCATGAATTCTACTTTCGGAATGCGAACGATCGCCCGCCGTCCCGACAAGTGCGGCAAGCTGTAGGTGTTGGTGCTAATGCTCGCATCGGGGGGAATCTGCCCCATGACGCCAAACACCTGGGCGCTGTGGTGCCAGCGATCGCCCACCCAGTGGTACAGCAGGGGATGGAGACGGTAGGGCGTGAGGAAATAGAGCGACCGATGGGGATTCGAGGTAATCGTAAAGATAAGCGACAGAATAATACAGCCAATCCAGATGCGGCGGAAGCGGGGCCGAAAGGCGTTCGGGTGCCGCGCCCACCAGAGGATCGCGCCGTAGTAGAGGCCGGGGGCGATCGCCAGCACATAGCGGGTGTTGATTGATAGCGCTATATTGTTCCCCATCTGAATGAGTAGCGTGAACAGGTAGGGGAAGCCCATGGCCCAGGCGGCAGGGGCGATCGCCGGAACAAAAGCCAGCGGTAGCCATAGGCCCAGAATGTAGCGCAGCCGCCTATTAAAATCCGAGAAAACAATTTCGGCGATCGCCTGTGGTTGACTGAGAATGGCCCACAGTACCTCCAGGGTTGAAGGGTCGGGCTTATCAACAAACCGATCAAAGTACTTGCCCAGATACAGCATCGAATTGTCGGGCGAAAACAGCGGCATGATCTGGGTTGTGACTATCACCACGTAGACAAACGACAGGACACATAGCCCGATTCCCAGCCGCACCGCTCGACGACTCAAAGCCAGATACGCCCCGAAGCCAAAAAGCGAAATCCCAATTTCTTCGCGCACCCCCAGCGTCAGCGCCACCATCACCCAGAACAGCCACCACCACTTCTTTTCAAACGCCAAAAACGCACTGAACAGAAACAGCGGTAACTGGCAGAACTCATAGAAATTGTCCAGGGTCGTCCCGATAATGGTATTTGCGCCATAGTAGCTGGCTACGATCATCAGCGACAGCGGCACTGAAAGATAGTGCCGCGCCAGGGGGTAAAGCACCAGTCCCCCTGCGGTCATCAGCACCACCTGCAACACCGTCAGCGTCAACGGAAACGGGAACAGTGCATACAGCGGCATCCACAGCAGAAAGTCGATGACAAAGTGCTGACCCAGATGGACATAGCGCACATCGGGCGCTGCCCCCTGCTCTACCGCTGTCGAAAATCCTGCCGACAGCGTGCTCTGAAACCAGTTGCCGCGAATGCTGTTCCAGAACACCTGGTTGAACAACCCGTGGTCGTGGGTAGCGTACAGATTCAGGTAGCGGTGAACCGATAGAACAAGTGTGACGCTAAAGAAAATTGCGGCCAGTAACAGTACTTGCCGGAAGCCGGGGTGGTTTTTCCAGAATGACCGGGGGCGATCGCCCACTATCGGAAATACGGGAGGAGCACTCATAGAGGGGGCACACTGCTACAGACATCGGCAGCAGAGCGCTGGCGAAGAAATGAATAATAGTGTACCGAAATGTGTGTCTGTTTACGATCTGGGCGCTTCCACAACCACCCTCTGACCATCCCCAATCTGCTCCGTGGGATGCAAAATCACTGCCTCTCCCACCTTTAGCCCCTGGCGCACTTCCGCCGCCATCTGGTTGCGCTGCCCAAGTTCGACCGTCTGTCGCTGAGCGCGGTTCCCCTGCACCCGGAACACGCACCACTGCTGCCCACAGCGAAACAGCGCACTCAGGGGAACCTGAACGGTATTCGGATTCTCCCAGACTGCAATCCGAGTATCAACGTGGTAGCCATCTCCAAACCCGGCAGATGGCTCGACAAAATCACCAATAATGTTCACTCGCTGTTCTTCTACACCAAGGGCTGAAACCCTTGTAAATGCAGAGGGTTCCACGATACGCACTTTCCCCCGCATGGGAGCTGCCCCCTCTCCCCGGTCAATCAGAATCAGATTCCCTGGCCGGATTTTGATCGCATCGGTGGACAGCACATCAATCACCAGTTCCAGCTTTGAGGTATTTCCAATCTCCATCAGCGGCGCACCCTCACTGACAAACTGGGCACTGCGTTGCAGCACTTTCAGAACGGTTCCCGCAACTGGCGATCGCATTTCCGTTCGTCTGGCCGTATCCTGCAACTGCGCCAGTTGGGCCTCGGTGCTGGCAATTCGCGCATCATACACCCGCAGCAGGTAGTCCGGATCGCTCTCCTGCTGTTGCAGCAGGGCCAGGGACTGCTGTGCTGCTACCACCTCTGACTGGGCCGCCTGTGCTGCCCGCTGAGCTGCTGCCAGTTCCTGGGTGCGGGTGCGTTCCGTCAATTCTGCCTGTTCTCGCGCCTGCCGGGAGATTGCGCCACTGGTCTGCAATACTTCCGCTCTCTGGCGATCGCGCTGGGCTTGATTCAGTGCGACTTGTGCCTGGGTTGCCCGTGCCGCAGCCTGTTGCTGATTGGCGGCAGTGGTCGCAATCCGTGCTCTGGCCTGCTCCAGAGAAGCTGCCTTGGGGCGTTGCGTTTCGACTCCTGCCCGCTGTGCCCGCCATTCGGATAGTTGGGCCAGCGCCTGCTGGACGGCAGCGGTTTGCGGTAAAGGGTCAATCTGGGCAACCACCATGCCTTTCGTCACAGCATCACCGGGATTCAGGGTAATGCGGGCCAGTTGACCGTTGACTCCGGCGGCAATGGTAAAGCGATCGCGCACCCGCGTTTTTCCTTCCGCATCGACTGTGACCTGGAGTGGCCCCTGCGTCACCTGCCCTGTTTCAACCTGTACTGGAATCGGACGAAACGCCCACGCAATCAGCAGGACAACCACAAACCCGACTCCCAACCAGACTAACTGTTTAACTGGCAGTCGAGGGCGCTTCCTGGGACTGCCGGGACGAACGTCTGAATTACCTTCCTGGCTGGCCTCCAGGGGTGAGCGAGTGAGCTGCTTCATCAGGGATTCTCCGAGAAACCCCGCGCCTCTAGATGCCGGGGAGGGATAGGAGTGGCAATTGAGGGGTTCGATACCCCGAAATTGCCATACAGGCGTACTATTCTCACGGTTTTCTTTGTATAATGTGAGACATGGAAAAGGCTTTCAGTTACCGCTTTTACCCATCTGCTGAGCAGGAATCGCTCCTGCGTCGGACGCTGGGCTGTGTCAGGTTGGTCTACAACCGCACACTGGCAGCGAGGACTGAAGCCTGGTCTGAACGGCAAGAGCAGATTGACTATGTTCAAAGCTCTGCCCTGCTGACGCAATGGAAAAAACAAGATGACCTCCAGTTTCTCAAGGAGGTGAGCTGTGTTCCACTCCAGCAAGGATTGAGGCATCTGCAAACGGCTTTCAAGAACTTCTTTGCAGGACGGGCGCAGTATCCCAACTTCAAAAAGAAGCGCAATGGCGGCAGTGCAGAATTCACCAAATCTGCGTTCAAGTGGAAGGACGGCAACGTATTTCTGGCAAAGTGTTTGGCCCCATTGCATATCAAATGGTCGAGGCAGTTGCCGGAAGGGGTAGGGCCATCCACCGTTACCGTCAGGTTGAATCCTGCGGGACAGTGGTATGTCAGTTTGCGGTTTGATGACCCCAGAGATTTGCAGCTTGCACCCGTGGCTCAGTCGGTGGGTGTGGATGCTGGGATTAACAGCCTGGTGACGCTGAGTACCGGGGAGAAGATTGCCAATCCCAGACACTTTAACAAGCACTACCAGCGACTTCGCAGAGCGCAGAAGGCGTTGAGCCGCAAGCAGAAGGGGTCTCGTAACCGGGACAAAGCGCGGTTGCGAGTTGCTCGAATCCAGCAGCAGATTTCCAATTCCAGAAAAGACCATTTGCACCAGTTGACAACCCGGTTGATGCGTGACAATCAAACGATTGCCGTTGAGTCGTTGGCGGTGAAGAACATGGTGAAGAACCGGAAACTTGCCCGTGCCATCAGTGATGCGGGGTGGGGAGAGATGGTTCGACAGTTGGAATACAAAGCCAGGTGGTATGGTCGAAACCTGGTGAAAATTGACCAATGGTTTCCCAGTTCTAAACGCTGTGGGAATTGTGGTCACGTTGTTGAGCGGTTGCCATTGAGCATCCGGGAATGGGAGTGCCCCAGTTGTGGGACGCACCACGACCGGGATGTGAATGCCGCTCAGAATATATTGGCCGTGGGACACACGGTTGCAGCCTGTGGAGCGAGTGTAAGACCTGATAGGCATGAGTCTAGAGGGCAACTGCGAAGAAGCAGGAAATCTCAAGAGTGATTTTGGGAATTTCCATCCCTCTACAGGATGGGGAGGATGTCAAACCCTTGCCTGAGCAACATCCCCCTTTACTCTAATCACGAAACATGAGGAAAACTTGAGGATCAAAGAGGCTCTAGTACTGCATGGCGGCAATAAAACGATGATTGTTGGTGTGGTGCGCTTCGCGCACCACACCAACAATCATCGGTAAACTTAAGCCACCGAGTACTAGCGCAAAGCGCTCCGCGCGGCTCTCCCACAGGAACCTGGACTGAACTGGACTGAGAACTGCTAAGGAGGCAGGCACGATTGTTCGGAAGGGGGCAGGGGATTCCATCCCTGCACCCCTTCCAAACCAGAATGCTTATTGATCTCTGGTCAGGCCATCACCTGTTCAGCCACCGATCGCATCTCCTGACTGAAAGGATGATCAGGAAAGCGCAGGTAAACCAGATCGCTGCTGGCCAACTCCATGATCTGGTCACAGTTTGGAAACAACCCAGCCACAGGAGCTTCGTAGGTGGCTTCAATTTGCTGGCGCAGCGTCGCGAATTCCACTGTTTGCAGAACCCGGTTGACCACCAGCAGAATTCTCGACACTTTAAGTTTATGAGCTAAACTCACCATGATCTCGGTGCCCTGATAGTCCTGTTGGTCGGGACGCAAAATCACCATGAGACTATCGGAAGTCGCCATGCAGAGCAGCGTTTCTTCGTTCAAACCGGGGTGGGTGTCAGTAAAGATGTAGTCCAGATTCAGCGCTTCGATCAGATCGGTAAAACCACTCTTCAGCAAACGCACATCATATCCTTCCTGAAGCATCCGGCTGATGTCTTTTGCACTGCAACTGGAGGGGATCAGGTAAAGGCGACCACTCGCTTGCTGGACAACATCGGGGCTGACATCACAGGTCGTCTCAGCGATCGCACAATTCCCCCAGAGATAATCATTCAGCCGATATGGCAGCTTTTCTGGTTCCACGTTAAACAGAACGTGGATACCCGGTGAGTAAATACTGGTGTCAATGATCGCAACCCGTTGGCCTGTGGCTGCGATCGCCGTAGCCAGATTGGCGGTAATGTTAGATTTTCCCGTGCCGCCTCGAAACGAGTGAACCGCCACGATTTTTGCCACAAATTTATCTCCCTGGGTCTGTTTAATACCTTATCGTGCTTTTTGCAGTACCTTAAAACAATGTTTCTAGAGCCTATCCGAAAGCCCAAATTCTGGAGGTCGCGATTAAGCTTGAAACCCCAAAAGCTGTTCTGCCCTTCGGCTTCGCTCAGGGCAGAACAGCTTTTGGGGTTTTGACTTTTTCAACGCCCACTGGCCTACGGATCATCAGGTCACCAATCCAGAGTTAAAATTCGTGATAAAAACATTGAATGGTGTGGTGGGGATGGGGTGTAGAGACAACTCCTGTACAGCTTAAGATTACCTATGTTTTTTGTGTGTAGCGCGCTTCTCACCCACACACAAAAAACATAGGGGATATTCACGCCGTAGAGTACTACACCCCATCCCCACCACCAAACTCCATTCCATTGTTATCGGCCCCGACCCCAATGACCACGTTCCCGAACCACTGCCCTGCCCCCAACGATTGGCGCTGGCGCTACTGGTTCCTCGTCCCCATTTACCCTTACAACCAGCGGCGCACCCTCCGAAAGGAGGTTGTGCCCGAAACGGTGTGGACGTTTGAGCAGGTGCAGGGGATTTTCTATGTGGTAGTGCCGATTCGGATGACATTGGTACGTTTGAATGGGGGCGGCCTGCTGGTCTATGCCCCGATCGCCCCCACAGGCGAATGTCTCCGCCTGGTGCGCGAACTGGAGCATTGCTACGGTGCGGTGAAGTACATTGTGCTGCCCACGGTATCAGGCTTGGAACATAAGGTGTTTGTTGGCCCCTTTGCGCGACAGTTCCCCCAGGCACAGGTGTTTGTCGCTCCAGGACAGTGGAGCTTTCCGGTGAATCTACCCCTGAGTTGGCTAGGCTTTCCTCCACGCCGGACTCAGGTGTTGCCAGCAGACAGTCGGGAAGCCCCCTTTGCCGACGAGTTTGATTACGCAATTCTGGATATTCGCCTGGGACTGGGCAATTTTGGCGAAGTGGCGCTGTTTCATCGGCGATCGCACACCCTCATGGTGGCTGATTCTGTCACTGCTGTCCCGGAAGACCCACCGGATATCGTGCAGCTCGACCCCTACCCGCTGCTGTTCCACGCCAAGGATAATCCAGTAGAGCAGGTGGAAGACACGCCCACCAATCGTCGCAAAGGCTGGCATCGGATTGCGCTGTTTGCCTTCTACTTTCGGCCCAAACTCCTGGAAACACTGGACCTGCGTGAGGCATGGACAGCGGCCAGAAATGCGGGCGATCGCTCCCGGAAAGCCTACTTCGGCCTGTATCCGTTCAACTGGCGAACGCATTGGGAGCGATCGTTTGAGGCATTGCGGGGTGGCGGACGGCTGTTTGTCGCGCCAATTTTGCAAACGCTGATCCTGAATCGTGCCCCTCAGACGGTGATCGACTGGGCCAATCAGATAAGCAATTGGGATTTTCAGCGGATTATTCCCTGTCACCTGCAATCCCCTATCGAAGCCAGTCCCCGCGAGTTTCGCAAGGCATTTGGCTTTCTGGAACAGATCCCAACTCCGGGCAGCGATTTCCTGCCGGAGGAGGACTTTGAGCTGCTGCGGAACCTGGAGGTAGAGTTGAGTAAATGGCGAATTGTGCCGCCGCAGGGGGATAAAGTTTAGATCGAAGCCCCAGAGCGCTGTTGCGTTCGCTCAGTGAATGCAACAGCGCTCTGGGGTTTCAGTGCCTTAATTATCAAGCAAAGCTTAAAGCCCATCCTCAGAAGTGGGGGGGGGGGAATAGAGGCGCCCCGGGTGTTGGTGGGGGGTTTAAAAAAAATAGGGTGGTTACAAAGGGGGAAAATA
>CAZVXA010000150.1:7462-16173 GCA_964630955.1 uncultured bacterium
GGGTTTCTGTGCCAAAATTATAAACCAACGATAAACCCCCATCCTCTCACGGGGCGCAGCCCAACGCCCTGCGCCACTTCTGAGGATGGGCTTTAAGCAAACATGAAGGTCGATCAACCGGGCAATAAAAAATCCTCCGTTCCTTGATGAACAGAGGACAAAGCTTGAAAGTTCCCCGCAACGCCGTCTTGCCTCAGTTTTTGACCTGGACGAATCCAGGTGGGAATCCTGGCCCTGGTTTAAAGTTTCCGGGTACAAGCCCGGTCTACTGCCACCAAGACATCTTGTTTCCCTTATTCAAAAAGCATAGATCATAAAACATTATTGGCAGTCACCAACGCCGCAGTAGAACTCTTCCCATTGTAGCCACTTCTGACCAAACGTTGGCAAGGGGAAGTCTGGCTTTTAGATGAATGCGGGAGAGGGCGGTGCAAAGCACCGCCCTCTCCCGCATTCATCTTCCCACCCTGAGGGGAAGATCTCACTACTTGCGGAATTTACGGATGCCAGTTTGATGTAGCCAACAGACGTAATCTTTCAGGTGCCCCCAGGTGACAACAATGGCTAAATCAACGCATCCCGCAGTATCCAAAGCCCAACTGATGGCCCAGTCCCGGTTTAAGAAAGGCGATCGCGTCCAGTACAGCACCTTCTCCAGCGGTAGAGTTCTCGGCCACGAAGTTCAGATCATTGACGGAGAACCGACCCTCACCCTGATTGTTCTCCTCGATCCAGAGCACCGCCTCAATGCCTGGACTCCCCTGGAAAGCTGGATCGAGAATGACCAGATTTGCTTGATGGGGCGCGACTGAGAACGTCACCGACTCAGGTTGCTGAAACTGTAACAAATGCCTGCCTCCGCTTTCCCAGATGCCAAAGTAAGAACATATTCCACTTTGAGTGAGGAGAAGCACTCTATGAAGTCTGGTCTTTCACTTCGCGCCGTTGCCGTTCGAACTGGCCTAATTGCGGCGTTGGGACTGGGATGTGCCACATTAATTTCAGCGAAACCAGCACTGGCGGGAGAAGAGATGCTGAGGACATTAACGGTTTCTGGACAGGGTGTTGAGAGCGTTGCGACGACCATTACCCAGGTGCAACTCGGCGTTGAGGTGCAGGGCAAAACAGCAGTTGAAGTCCAGCAGGAGGCCGCCCGACGATCGCAGGCAGTCGTGACCTTTTTGCGATCACGTAACGTCAACAAACTGCAAACGACGGGCATTTCCCTGAATCCTGTCTATAACTACAGCAACAATGAACAGCGAATCATTGGCTACAGTGCTACCAATACAGTGAGCTTCGAGGTTGAAACCGCCAAAGCCGGAAATATTCTGGATGAAGCTGTGCGCTCTGGAGCCACCCGGATCAGCGGCGTCAGCTTTGTCGCCTCCGATGAAGCACTGCGGCAAGCCCAGCAGGTCGCTCTGCGGGAAGCTACCCAACTCGCCCAGGAGCAGGCCAACACCGTACTCTCTGCCCTGGGACTGAGTTCTAAGGAAGTCGTGGGGGTTCAGATCAACGCTGCGCCTCCCATTATTCGTCCACCCGTGCCGATGGCCGCAATGGCGCGACAGGATGCTGCCGCTTCTCCTGTGGTCGGGGGTGAACAGGAAGTGCAGGCATCGGTAACGCTGCAAATTCGGTATTAATCCCAAAAGCTGTTCCGCCCGCTGCGCGGGCGGAACAGCTTTTGGGATTTTCCGTTGAACCTTGGGGCAACGGAGGTGAGACCTTTGCTGTAAAGTGACAATATGTACGATCAAGATGACCTCTCCGTACTCGATGTCGAGCTTGAGTCAGCCAGCCCCCTGGATGAAATGGGGCCGATCGAGGCAGAATCGGAGATTCCCAAACCTGACCCCGATGAAATGCTGGCGCTGCTGGAGTCTCCTCAGAACCAGCAGCGGATGCTTGCAGCTCGTGCTTTCTGTGAGCTGCAAGAGGCCCGTGCCATTCCCCTGTTGATTGAGCTTTTGACCGACGCCTGCCCGCTACTGCGGGTGAGTGCAGCCTATGCTCTGGGCCGAAATCCCAGTGCCGATGCAGTTGAACCCCTGATCACCCAGCTTAATACGGACTGGAATGGCTACGTCCGGAAAGGCGTCGTCTGGGCGCTGGGGAACTGCCGCGATCGCCGCTCCCTGGAGCAACTCATGTTCGCCCTCAAGACCGATATTCCCGCAGTACGCCTGTGGGCTGCCAGCGCCCTGGCACAGATGGCAGGCGTAAGCTATGACGTGAGTATTGCCGCCATTCCTCCCCTGATTGAGGGACTGCGCCGTGACCCGGTTGCTGCGGTTCGTAGCAACTGCGCTTGGGCGATCGGGCAACTGTGTCGAGAGCTTCCCTCCAATGTGGTCTATGCCACAGCAATCGACGCCCTGATTGAAGCCTTTGCAGAAGACGAAGACCTGAGCGTTCAGGAAGATGCAAAACAGTCCATGCTAAAGGTGGGCGACCCACGGGGCTTGCAGGTGATTGAAGAACTGGAGATGGAAGCAGGGCTGTAGCTGTTCATCGCCTTCAAAGCAACCTCCCTCCGTAATGTGGAGGGGGAAGTCTACGATGTGGCTGGTGCATCCCACTTTCGCAAATCTCCAAACCCATTTTTGCGAGTGGCGCAGTGCTTTGCACTGCGCCACTTCGTATTAAGACTGCAAATTCCTCAACAGTTCCTCGGCCTTGGCCACACCGTCGCGGTTATTCTGCTGCCGATACAGTTCACGAGCTTTCTCAAGCGCGTCGATCGCCTCCTGTTCCCGCTGCCTACCCTGCAGAGCCAGCCCCAGATGGTAGTAGGCATCTGGATTCTGTGGAACCATCTCCACCAGTTGTCGGAATGCAACAATAGCGCTCAGGTAATCTCGCTGTTCCAGGAAGAGACTGCCCAGGGTCTCCTGTACCTCTGGCAGGTTCGGTTGGACACTGGCCGCCTGACGGTAAAAGGCCATCGCCTGCTGCATATCGTTGCGGGCACGATAAATATCACCGATTTGCAGAAAAATTCGACCATTGCGCGGCTCCAGGTCGGCGGCCTGCTTCAAAGATTCCAATCCCTCTCGCATTCGGCCCAAGTTAACCAGCGCCACCCCCAGATTGAGCTGAACACTCCCACTGCGGGGAGTCAGTCGAGCAGCTCGTTGCAGTGGCTCTAGCGCTTCCTGGTAGCGGCTCTGCTGAATCATGACGGACCCGATAGATTCGTAAACCCTTCCATCTCCGGGCCGTAGCCTCACAGCCTGCTGGTATGCTTCCAGCGCTTCATCGTAATTGCGTACACGAGAGAGGACGATTCCCAGACCCAGGAAGGCATCAATGTTGTTGCGATCCAGTTCCGTTGTGCGACGGTAAGCGGTCGCCGCACCACTGTAGTCGCCCGCATTGGCCAGGGAGAAAGCCAGCGCGTAGTGGTAGCGGGCATTGTTGCCATCCAGGGCGATTGCCCTCTGATAAGCCTGGACTGCTTCAGTAAAGTTGCGTTGGGTCGCCTGCACAAAGCCAATCGCCGCCGGAATGCGAGCATTGCTCGGTTCCAGGCTGGCTGCTTCCTGGTAAACAGCGATCGCCTCATTTAGTTTCCGCTGGTTGACCAGTTCTCGCCCTCGCCGCAGCAGCTCATTCACCCGGTTGGCATTCGCCTGGTTTGTAGCGGAGGCACTATGACCGGGCTGAGTTGCAGGTTCGGAGGCACCAGCCTGTGCGAAAGCAGGCAGAGAAAGCCCCAGCGTTGCACTAACCAGCACCAGCCCAACGGCGAATTGCGTTAATCTAACCACGGTTTCCTTACAAGAAATTGACACAATCGACAGCACCCTACACACTTCTACACGGTTATGAGGGATCAGTCAACGCAGTACCGCTCAAGAAGCGAGTGGGTGTGGTTCACCGCACTTTTCTGTCAGAGGAATCCACCTGCTGCCCTACCCCCTGTTCTGGCGATGATAGAGAAAGAACTTGGGAGAACAGAGATGCTGCTTTCGACAACAGATGTGGTGCAGGGGGCGCTCGTCGAAGCCTACCTGGGAGTTGTGACCGCAGAGGTGGTGTATGGAAGTAATGCCCTGAGAGACTTCTTCGCTGGCATCCGTGACATCATCGGCGGGCGCACAGGCAGTTATGAGCGAGTGTTTGAACAGGGACAGCAGGAGGCGATCGCCGAACTAGAGCGTCGTGCCAACCGCCTTGGAGCCAATGCTGTGATTGGAATTGCGGTCAATACCAGCACTATCAATCTGGACGAGACGGGTGTGCTGCTGCTGATCACCGCTACGGGCACCGCCATTCGTCTCCAGGGACAGTAACCTGAATAGATGCTAAATTCCTGGCGTTTTGACTATTTGTTCTACAATGCCGCGAAACGACTTCGCAGAGCGCATCTCGCGGCACATTTGGTTTTAGCGCCGATTTTTCCTGAAACGCTGACTGCGTCAGCGTTTCAGGAAAAATCGGCGCAATTTAGTCAAAAGTCTAGTAAATTTACGGGGCAGGTTTATTCTGTTTTTGACCTCCATCAAGGGAAATTCTCCCTTGAACCATTGTTCTGATTGACACAATTGCGTCTCTGAGTAAAGATCAGAGAGCAGATCGTTAACGTTTGTGAAGGCTAATTCTCATGTCGCTTGAATTCGTCCCTGTTGAAACAATTCAGGAGCTTGCACATGAGTATGGCTATTGGACTGTTTTCGGCGGCATTCTCCTGGAAAATACCGGATTACCCATTCCCGGTGAAACGATTACTGTTGTCGGTGGCTTTCTGGCGGGCAGCGGTGAATTGAGCTATTGGGGAGTGCTGGCCAGCGCTACTGCTGGAGCGATCGTCGGTGACAGTCTGGGTTATTGGATTGGCTTCTTTGGTGGCTGGAACATTCTCACCCGTGTCGGTCGCCTGTTTCGTCTCCAGGAATCCCAACTCGTCAAAGTGCGGGACGAATTTAGTAAAAATGCCGCAAAGGCCGTTTTTCTGGGACGGTTTATTGCACTTTTGCGGATCTTTGCAGGGCCTCTAGCCGGTCTGTCAAGGATGCCTTATCCCCAGTTCCTTCTCTATAACGCTGCTGGAGCACTGACATGGGCTTCTGTGACCATCACGATCGCCTATTTTGTGGGACAGTTTGTGCCCCTGCCGCAGTTGCTCTCTCTGTTGACCCAGTTTGGTCTGGTAGCAGCGGCAGTACTGGTAGTGGCGATCGCGCTCCCCATGTGGCTGGAGCATCGAGGGAAATCCGCCCAGAAGCAGGTTGCTTCTCAGGATTAATCTCCTGTCTGCTTTGAAACCCAAAGGTAAGAACTGGACTTTTGACTAAATCGCGCCGACTTTTCTTGAAACGCTGATTTAGTCAGTGTTTCAAGAAAAATCGGCACTGAAATTAAGTTCGCCGCGAAACGCTCTCTCAGAAAGCATTTCGCGGCGCTATAGGAGAAATAGTCAAACCTCCTTCTTGTTATGGAAGTCGGTAGGCATCGACTCTGTTTTGAACCATGTTGGGAACCAGCAACAGCTTCTGGGATGGCACCAGTCCAATGTCTGCAATTCCTGAATCACCAGAAATCAGCAGATGCGGCTGACCCCGATCGGGATTGACCAGGAAGACCTTCCCTGCGTTGTAGTCCGAGACAAGCAGGTTTCCGGCCATCGTCGCCTCAATGCCGTCAAGGTTGCCTAATTCGGATGGCACAATTAATTCCTTGCGCTGAGACTCCAGATCCAGTTGAAACAAGTGGCCGGGGCGATCGGTTGTAAAAGTGGCCGGGTCATTAATTTTTCCCCAGCCTGCAACCAGGAGTTTACCGTTGTGAACCAGCAATCCATTGGGGAATTCGAGATCGACATCACTGGCAAAGACGCTCACCTGACCGTCCTGAATAATAAAGATTTTGTTTTCCAGCGTGTCAGAAATGAAAATCTTTCCCTCTTTGTCGATGGCGATGTCGTTGAGGTAAGCAGCTCCTGGAATTTGAATTCGGGCTGTGATCTGTCCAGTTTGGAGATTAATACCAACCAATTCGTCGATATCCGCAACCCAAAGGATGCCGTTATGAGAACGCATCCCATGAGGCGAATGCAGGCCCTCCACCCATTTCGGTTCAAGCAATCGTCCATCCAGGGAAACTTTGCTGATCCACCCCTGGCCATCTTTACTTCCCGCCTCACCCACGACACTGGAAACAAAAATCGCGTTCTCTGTGGCACTGTAGTAGACGCTCTCTGGATGATCAATTGCTGTACCAGACACGCTCCACACAGGTCTCCCAACAGCCAGAACCTGGGTGTGTAGAGTCACCAGGAGCATTGCCGTCCCCATCATCAGCAACACCCAACGAATCGTATGGATCACCCAACTTCGATAGTGAAATTTCTGTGTCATGAACTTGTAACGGCTGTGAATGAATTGGACACAAGACACGCGTCAAATTTAGGATTCCCATTTTCCCCTGATAAGTCAGTAGGCGTGATTAGGCTTAAAACCCCAAGAGCTGTTCCGCCCTTGGGGGTGCGACTTTTTCCATGCCCACTGACTTACTGGAGTTTTGACTATTTTTTCTGCAATGCCGCGAAATGACCTCGGAGAGGTCGTTTCGCGGCATATTTGGCTTTAGCGCCGATTTTTCCTGAAACGCTTACTGCGTCAGCGTTTCAGGAAAAATCGGCGGAATTTAGTCAAAAGTCCTGGACTTACTTAACTGAACTTAATTCATCTCAACGCCAAGATAACCCCATTGATCGCCCACCTTTACAGCGGCTCGACTGCCGTGGAAGGAGCTGGCGTCATCAAATTGCAGATCGACCGCAAAGTTTCCAGTCCTGTCAATAAAGCCCCAGCGACTACCGACCTTCACGGCCGCAACTCCCTCTGAGAAGGGAAAAGCATCGTCAAACTGGAGAGGGATCGTCAGCTTGCCTGTTTTATCGATGAAGCCATACTTATTCTGATTGCGGATCAGGGCCAGTCCTTCAGTAAAGCTGAAGGTGTCGTCGAACTGGGGGGGGATGGCGATCGCCCCCGTCGGGTCAATGTAGCCATACCTGCCGTCAATGCGGACTCGTGCCAGTCCTTCGCTGAAACTGTGGGCAACATCGAACTGAGGCGAAATCACCAGTTTCCCCGTCGTATCAATAAAGCCGTACTTGTCATAGAGCGTCACCCGCGACAGACCCTCACAAAACTCATCGGCGCTATCAAACTTGGGAGAAATTACCAGCTTCCCTGCCTTATTGATATAGCCGTATTGATGGTTAATTTCTACCCCGGCGAGTTCTTCACTAAACGCCTGGGCCGCGCTTTCAAACTGGGGTTTGATCAAAAATAGTCCGGTGGCTTCAATATAGCCGTAACGGTGGTTCACCTCCACCCGCGCCAGCCCATCAACAAAATTCTCGGCTCCGTCGAACTTGGGTGGAATGATCAGCCTCCCCTTCGAGTCGATATATCCCCAGAGGTGATCGACCAGAATCCGAGCCAGCCCTTCAGAGAACTGATAGGCTCCCTCCCGGTACAGGCTGATCGAATCTACATGCAGCATGGGTGGAATGGCGAAATCTCCAGAAGCATTCACGTAACCAAGCTTGCCATGCTGCATCACTGCCGCCAGCCCTTCTGAGAAGTCGCGAGCCACGTCGAATTGAGGAGTAACCACTATCCGGTAGGTGGGCGGTTTGGGTTCTCCCAGAAAACTGGCCATTTCTTCCGCAGAAGGGGTTTTTGCCGTGGGAGCGGGCAGATCTGCCAGTACCTCCGCTGCGGTCTGGTAGCGCTGGGTCGGGTCGGGTGCCGTCATTTTGTCGAGAATCGCCCGCAGTTCAGAGCTGACCTGTGCCTGGTCATGCCACTCGACGGCCTGCGTCTCCGGGTTGCGGGGGAGTTGTTTGGGAGAGTAGCCCGTGAGCGCCTGGATCGCCATCATTCCCACCGCGTAAATATCACTGCACCGTTGGGGGTTCCCCACCGCCTGTTCCGGTGGAATGTAGCCAGGAGTGCCAGTGGGCTGCGTGAAACTGGCCTCACCCTGGCTGTTGACGCTGAGGTGGCGCAGCGCCTTGACCCCGGCAAAATCGATCAGCATCAGCTTCTTGTCTTTAAAGCGGCGCAGCAAATTTTGGGGTGTCACGTCGCGGTGAATCACACCATAGTTGTGAACCACCGCCAGAATTTCTAGAACTTCTCGCAGTTGGGCGATCGCCGTTTTTTCTTCCCAGCGATCACCAAGCGAAAATGCCTGTCGCAGGTCATGCCCGTCAATCAGTTCTTGCACCAGGAAGAATTCACCCGCCTGCTCCAAATGGTCCAGCAGCCTGGGAATTTGATCATGGTTACCGAGTTCATACAGCGATTTCACCTCGACCTCAAAGATCTCCCTGGCTTTCGCTAACACCACCGGGAGTTTTGACGCAGGCTGAATTTTTTTAACAACGCATTTGGGGTTCCCCCGGCGGTAGGTATCTTCCGCCAGATAGGTTTTACCAACGCCACCCCGTCCCAGTTCTCGAATTGTTTCGTAGCGCCCACCGATTAACATCAGTCACCCTCTCGCCGGAGAGCCTCCTTAACGGCATCTCGTCGGCCTTAGTGTTCCCACCTCCAGGGACAAATTCTCTGGTTTTTCCGGGCTTCATCCTTAGAGCCTATCCGAGAACCCAAATTCTGGCAGGCGCGACGCTATAGCGTCGCGCCTGCCAGAATTTGGGTTCTCGGTTTTCAGGTAAACACTGAGTG
>CAZVXA010000151.1:0-16158 GCA_964630955.1 uncultured bacterium
TATTCTACTGCGTCTGACTATAAATGACTATAAATTTATTGAACGTTTACGATACCCTACCTTTTCAAACATCCTCTAAATCTCGATCACCCGCCGATCTACCGCCCTCTGGCCACCAAATTTCTGCGTAATGATGTCGTCGTAGGTGTCTGCCACAGTCACCACTGACAAAATGCAGCTTTGCAGTTCCATCAAATCCATATTGTCGCCGCCGAGGACACTATGGGAGAAAATCACCTGTTCTGATTCATCCAGATGAAAGGCTCCAAACCGCATCCGCCGATTTTCGGTCAGCAGGAAGCGGGTTAGATCACAGTCCAGTGAACTGCCAACAGTGACACAACTGGAAGCCCGCACGATCGCCAGATCCCGCGATTCCCAGGGGTGAAACTCCCAGGGCAAGACTTCCACTTCCACCATTGTGGAACCGTATAGCAAGTCAAAATGCGGCTGATCCAGGCGCGATCGCATACCGTCCTTGAATAATTCCGATGTCGTCAAATAGTCCGACACCTTCTGATAGGACACCTGTTGCGCAGCATTGGTAAAGGTTAGCGACATAGGAAATCACAGAATGAACATACGGCGATCCAGAGTCTTTGGATCGTGGGTATCGACAAAATGCTGGAGCGTTTCATCCGATTCCAGGTGGCCATCCACCAGGTTAATAATCCGATCGGCCACATCCAGAATGCTGTTGTCGTGGGTCACGATCAGAATCGTGCAGCCCTGCTCTTTGGCCAATTGCTGCATCAGCGTCACTACGTCGCGACCCGATTTTTTGTCCAGGGCGGCAGTTGGCTCGTCCGCCAAAATCAGCGAAGGCTGGTTGACCAGAGCACGGGCGATCGCCACCCGCTGCTTCTGCCCCCCCGATAGCGCTTTGGGCTTGTAGTCCACCCGATTCGACAGACCCACCTGCTCCAGCACAGACTGGGCTTTGCGCCGCTTCTCGCCCCAGTCCTTAAACAGCTCCACCGCCATCTCCACATTCTGTGAAGCAGTGAGGGAATCAAACAGGTTATGCGCCTGAAAGATAAACCCAATATTCCGCCGTACCTCCACCAGTTCTGCTTTGCTCAGGCCCACCAGTTCTCGCCCCAGCACCTTCAAACTGCCGTCATAGGCCGATCGCAGTGCGCCGATTAAACTGATCAGCGTGGTTTTCCCGGAGCCAGAAGGCCCCGTCATGATTACAATCTGACCGGGGTGGAGCGTCAGGCTGATGTCATAGAGCACCTGCGTGGTCAGATCGCCCTGCCCGTAGAAATAGTTCAACCCCGTAATCTGCACCACAGGTTCCATAGCCTGGGGAGGCTTCGCCCCGTCTGTCATCGCATTTGCAACCATTTCCTGCCACCTCCCTATGTTCCAAACACCTCTGCCGGATCGGTGGCCTGCACCTTGCGCACAGCGATCAGGCCCGATATCAAGCACATGACAAACGTTGCAATTAATAAATTAAACCCACGCCAGAAGGTCATCTGCATCAGCAGCCCGGTGGCGTTAGTCGTGAGCTGGTACAACACCAGAGCAATTAAATATCCGGGAATGAATCCCAGCACCGCCAGAATCACCGACTGTTGCAGCACCACCCCCAGTAAATAGAAATTGCTGTAGCCGATCGCCTTCAGCGTGGCGTATTCCGCCCAGTGGTCGGACACGTTGGTATAGAGAATCTGGTACACCAGAATGATGCCCACCACAAAGCTCATCGTAGTCAGCAGCGTGAACACAAACCCAATGCTGGTGTTATTCCGCCAGTAGTCCAGCTCTTTTTGCACAAACTGGGCTTTCGTGTAGACCAGAACATCTTTGGGCAACCGTTCTGTCAGGACGCGAACCACCTGATCCGAACTTGCGCCGGGAGCCAGCTTGAGTAGACCAATATCCACCGTATTAAGTGTCCGACTGGTTTCCTCCGGTCCCAGATTGCCAAAAAACCGAACAAAGTTCTGGTCACTCATCACCACATTGCCGTTCCCCGACGCAAAGTCTGTCCCCAGACTGAACAGGCCAACCACCTGCACCTGCCGTTCTGAAAGCTCGGTGACCGTCCCTTTCTGTACCTGCCCCACCTCGCTGCGGGACTTGTCATCCACCAGCACCGTCCAGGGCAACTTCAACCCCTCCTGGTTGGCGGTAATCCCCGGCAGGGGCAGCACCGGATCATTGGGATTAAAGGCCAGCACCCGCAGTGGTCGGACTGCCTTCGTCTGGGGATTCTTCCAGGGGGCACCATCCCGGATATAGAGCGGATAGGCCGCATCCACCCCGTCAAATGCCTCCGCCTGATACAGCCGCCGCAGCGCAAACTGTTCGGGTACAAACATGGAGTACTTGATCCGGTTGACCATCACCAGATCGCCGTTCAGTCGCTGCAAAAGCTGAATCTGGCTGTCGAACAGGGCATTCTCAAAACCCCGAAAGATAAACATCAGCAAAACGGCAAAGGAAACGCCTGCGATCGCCGTCAGCAGTTTGCGGCGTTCGTAGGTGAGGTTAAACCAGGCAAGGGGAGTTCGGCGCATGGGAGATTCACCTAGAACACATCGGCAGGGTCAGCGTTGACCGCTTTTTGCACAGAAACGATACCGGAAATCGCGCACATGGCCACCGTCAGGGCAAATACAAACACGGCACGACCAAACTCCATTTCGATCGGCAGTGCGCCGCTGGTGGCTCGCAGCGTTAATTCATAAAGTCCCAGAGCGATAATAAATCCGGGAATGTAACCCAGCACCGCCAGAATGACCGCTTCTTGCAGCACCAGGGAGAACAGAAAGCTCCCGCTGTAGCCCATTGCCTTGAGGGTAGCGTACTGCTTCATATGACTGGAAATATCGGTGTAGAGAATCTGGTAAACGATCACTACACCAACGATCAGGGAAACGACCACACCCATCCCAAAAATAAATCCAGTGGAGGTGGTATTAATCCAGTAATCTCGCTCACGGGCGATCATCTCCGCCTGGGTGAAGACCAGCACATCCCGTGGCAGCACCTCCTCCAGCTTACGTTTGACCTGCTGTGGGTCTACCCCCGGCTCTACCTGGATAATGCCCAGATTAATTAAATTTAGAGGAATCGGGTCAAAGTAGCGACGGAAGTTCTGATCGCTCATGATCAGCGTGCCATCGGAGGCAAACCCGCCCCCCATTGAGTAGTTGCCGCCCACCACCACCGCACGGCGATCGGCCTCGGTGCGGGTGCCCACCGCCTGGGGGCCAAACTCTGGACGCGAAAGTTTGTCCATTAACACCGTGTCCCATTCCCGCAGTGCCGCCTGATTCTGGGGTGTATCGAAGTCCGACAGATTAAACACGGGGTCGCTGGGGTTAATCCCATAGGCAAACATGGCGCGGCTCTGGCGCGTTTCGGGGTTGCGCCACTGGATATAGCCGACGTAGAGCGGCATTGTCCGCTTCACGCCGTTAACTCCCGCAGCCTGATAGATGCGCTCGATGGGGAAACCTTTGGTGGTGGTGATGTCCAGCGCCTGAGGCGAAATCAGAAAAATATCGGCGTTGATCTGGCCGTAGAGCATAGAGGCCGATTTGGCCAGTGACCCCAGAAAGCCCAGGTTCATGAACACCAGAATCACCGCGAAGGCTACTCCGGCGATCGCCACCACCAATCGCGTTTTTTCATGCACCAGGTTTAACCAGGCGATCGGCGTTCTCATGTCCGCTACTCTTTCACCTTAATCTTGACATCCACCTGCAAGTTGGTCAGCGACTCGACCGGGGCGCTGTTGTCCAGTTTTACCTTCACCTGCACCACACGGGCATCGGCGTTGGCAGCGGGGTCATCGTCCAGCACGTTGTTCTTGAAAATCTGCCAGCCGATATCCGACACCCGACCACTCAAAGCCGTTTCAAACGCTCCATTGCGGCTGGTAATGGTGGCAGGTTGTCCCACTTTGACCAGTCCCACATCCGTTTCATACACCTCGGCAACCACATACATCTGACTGGTATTGCCCAGATCCAGGATGCCGCTGTCGCCGATCGCCTCTCCAGCTTTGGTGATTACACGCAAAATCCGCCCATCACGGGGAGCACGGATAATCGTGCGCTCCAGTCGAGCCTCCGCCAGGTTCAGATTCTCACGGGCAGAATCGACCGCCACCTGAATCTGGGTCACGGGAAGATTGGCCTGCTGCGATCGCAGTTCTGCCTGGGCCGTCCGGACATCCTCCTGCACACGGGTCTGGAGTTGCACCAGACTGGCCTCTGCGCTGGCAAGCTGGGCCTCAATCTGCCGCACCTTTGTCACCTGCTGGTCGAGCGTCTGCTGGGAGATAGCTCCCTCTGCCCGTAAACTCTGATTGCGCTGCAGGGTGACATTCTCCAGGGCCAACTGCGCCTGCAAATCCCGCACTCTGGCCTGCTGTGCCCGTACTTCAAAGCTACCGGGACGCGCCGCCTGCTGTACCCGGGTCTGGGCTGTATTGATCTGGGATTCGCTCAACTGGGTGGAGGCCCGCAAACGCGCCTGCGCCTCCGCAAGCTGGCTGGCCGCCAGATCGCGCTGCGCCTTCTGTTCGCCATAGCTCTCCAGTACCGCCAGCACGTCTCCCGCTTTCACCTGGTCGCCCTGCTTCACCAGCAATCGGGCAATGCGCTCTCCATTAGGACCACCAACCCGAATGACTTCACCCTGCGGCTCCAAGCGTCCCAGTGCAGCTACTTCGACTCGCTCTGGTAGGGGAGCAGCAGACTCAGCCTGCTGTTGTGCAGTCACCTGGTTGGAGGATATCAGCCGGAAAACTCCCAACCCCAGTAGCGCCAGGGCGATCGCCCCTCCGGCAATGCCCAAAGCCAGTCCCCGCTTCTGTGCAATCTTCTGCATATGCCTCCCTTCTCCTCTCCAATGCTGCACTGACAGCTTGTGAAGCGTTTCTCACGCCCATCGGAACTCAGACTGCTCGATGACAGGTCAATCAGGCGTTGCTTAATTCAGGGATGAATTTTTGTAGAGAGCCGCGCTTTGCGCGGCTCTCTACAAAAATTCATCCTCCCAATCAGCAATGCCGTAAATCATTGAGCAGAAATAAAATTATTAAGCTCTGTTACAGATCCTAGCCTTATTCTTTTTATGCCACCGGAGAGAGGACTGATACACCCAGCAGGGTGATTCTGTGCAAGCAGAAACATGGCGCACCAGTGTTTACTGGACATTTGACTAAATTGCGCCGATTTCCCCTGAAACGCTGATAGAGTCAGCGTTTCAGGGGAAATCGGCGCTAAAATTAAATATGCCGCGAAATGCCCTCTACGAGGGCGTTTCGCGGCATTGTAGAAAAAATAGTCCAAACTCCAGCCCTTAGCGTCTCTCGCGTGCCCCTGCAGTGCAGGGGCACGCGAGAGACGCTAAGAAGGCTAGACCAGTGCCCGCAGCAACGCCTGAAGCTTCAGCCGTACCTCGGCAAATTCTCGATCGGGGTCAGAACCAGCGACGATTCCTGCCCCAGCATAGAGACGGGCGCGGTGACCATCCAACAAAGCGGAACGAATCCCCACAATGAACTCGGCATTATTCTGCAAATCAACCCAGCCCAGAGGAGCAGCGTAGAGCGATCGCCCAAACGGTTCATAGCGCTGAATTTCGTCACGGGCGATCGCCTGGGGCAAACCAGAAACCGCTGGGGTGGGGTGGAGCTGCTCCAGAATTTCCAGGGGATGAAGGGTGGTGGAGAGAGTGGTTTTGATGGGGGTGTGCAGGTGCTGGATGTTGGAAAGTTGTAGCAGCGCAGGAGCTGGGGGGAACTGGGGCGTGATACCCAGTTGGGTCAGGCGATCGCCAATGAAATCCACCACCACCTGGTGTTCGTGACGTTCCTTGGGGCTACTCAACAAACGATGGGCCAGGTCGGCGTCTTCAGCGGTGGTTTTGCCACGGGGGGCAGAACCCGCCAGGGCATCGGTTTCCAGATAGTAGTTTTGCACCTGGAGCAGGCGTTCAGGACTGGCTCCGATGAAGCTTTTGCCGCGCCCATTGCCGATGGAGAAAACGGTGCAGTCGGGGTGAATTTGCCGCAGATTATGCAGGGAGCGAATCCACTCGAACGGTAGCGGCGAAACCACGTCGATGCAGTGGGCCAGCACCAGTTTTTTCAGGCGCTGCTGGCGAATCGCCTGGAGGGCACAGTGGACGCTGGAGCGAAAGTTGTGCTGGTCGAAAATTTTCCAGGCATTGAGGTACGGCTTCCAATCCTGGGGCAACTGCACAATGCCATAGCGAGCCAGACAGATCATCTGAAACTGATGCCAGATTTCCTCGGTTAATGCTTCTACAGAGCAAGTTGGGTGCAGCGTCACGTTGGCAACGACAAAACTACGGGTGTTAGACCTTTCCCCGCCAGGATCAGGATTTGCAGAAATCTGCCATCGCGGCAGTACAACGGAGGCAGGAGCAAAAGGGTCTCCCATCTGATCGTTCTGGTCGAAAAAAGTAAAACTACAGAACCAGCGTGGGGTGGTGAACTGGGGTTCCAGGGCAGGTGCAACAACCAGATTTTCCCGACAGGATTGCAAGTAGGACTGCACTTTTTGAAAGCGCTGAGCCCCAGTCGTTTCAAAACTGGTTGCAGATCCAATGGCGGCGATCGCTGCCCCTGCTTTTTCAAAATAGAAATGAGGCTCTCCCGGACGTGCCATTTCCTGTAGCACAACCAGGGGATCAACGGGGTCAATTTCGATTGCGATGGATGCGATTTGAAACTGATTTTGATTAAGTGATTTTTGCTGAATAACAGATAGGAACTGATATAAAGCTTTCCGGTCTTGAAAGGGATGAATACGAGGTTGGGTAACTGGCATGGGTGCTAGGGAAACCGTTGGCTCAGACAACCAATGAAGGGGTGACCGCCGACTCGCTTGCGATCGCCAATGGGCGGCAATCCCCGGATTCTGTCTACTACAGGTAACACATTCGGTTCCCACTAGCTACCTGTTCGATTGGCCTGACGCACCCTTACAAACGGTGTGAAACCATGCAGTCCGCCTGCTGTCGGGGTAGTGTGATGCCATCGTGTCGAAGAATCAGTGCGGCAGGAAGGGCGATCGCGTCACAAGTCTTTACACTCTCACCCCAAAACTGCGCTACAGAGCACCCTGAGAAGCCTTAGAATTATTACGCTTCCAGCAGAAATGTAACGCCTTTCCGCCACAGCGATCGCCGATGACCCTCAACTCACCCAGGCATTCTGATCAGTCCGATTCTCTATCGATTCAAACCCATCCTCCAATCCCTCCCCGAAAAAAGCTTTGGATGGCGGCGCTGAAGCCTCCCATGTATAGTGTGGCCGTAATGCCGATTGCGTTAGGAACGGCGATCGCCTATTTCGAAAATAAAGCAATTCACGCGGGCATTTTTCTCACGTTTCTTATCTCCGCAGTGCTGATTCTCATCTGGGAGAATCTGGCCAACGATGTGTTTGATTCAGAAACGGGAATTGACGAAAACAAACACCATTCTCTGGTGAATTTAACTGGCAATAAATTCCTGATTTTTGCTATTGCAAACTTCTGTCTGGGACTGGGAATTGCGGGTATTCTGGCAATCGCCTTCTGGCAAAAGGACGTGACGGTGCTGGCGCTGGTGCTGGGCTGCTGCCTGCTGGGCTACGTCTACCAGGGTCCCCCCTTCCGCCTGGGCTACAGGGGGCTGGGCGAAATTCTCTGTTTCTTCAGCTTTGGCCCGCTGGCGGTGGGCGCAGCTTACTACAGTCAGACCCAATCCTGGTCAACCCTGGCCTTCGTCGCATCAATTGTGCTCGGCATCAGTACGACGCTGATCCTGTTCTGCTCCCACTTCCATCAGGTCAAAGATGACCTGGCAGCGGGGAAGCGATCGCCCATCGTCCGCATGGGCACCCTGCGTGGCGCTCAGATCCTCCCCTGGGCCTGCGGTGTGATCTTTGCCCTCCCCGTGCTGTTCGTAGCACTCGGCATCTTTCCCTGGACGACGCTGCTGGTGCTGCTGAGCCTGCCCCCCGCAATTAAGCTTTGTCGCCATGTGAGAGCGAACCACGACCGACCGGAGCGGGTATTCAACTGCAAGTTTATTGCGGTGTCACTGCACTTCTGGAGTGGAGTGCTGCTGTGTCTGGGGTTTGCGCTTGGTTAAAATCCTCAAAAAGCCAGAACCGTCCCTCCAGGGGACGGTTCTGGCTTTTTGAGGATTTTTCTCGTTTTAGGGGCTTATCTCGTTCCATGCCTCTGGCGTGGAATGCTCCCCGGAGGCTCTGCCTCCATCTCGAAGCAGGAGGCAGAGCCTCCGAGGGGCATTACAGGCTGGAAGCCTGTAACGAGGGGAGAGGATGCTGCTGCGGTTTTCGAGTACTGGGCAATACCTATTCGGCAAGACTCTCAGGAAATGTGCGCTTAAAGTCATCGATCAGGTCGTCCAGTTCCTCCAGCGCCTGATTCACATCAATGCGAAGCGTTCCCAGGTCGGGCTGTTCAAGTAGACGGACGAGGGAACTGCGCTTGCTCTGGATTTGCAGGAAGCGATCGCGGATTTCTTGGGAACTGAGCATGAATTTTTCTCCACCAGGACACCGATTCATCCTATCAAACCTCCCAGATAAGCGCCTATCTAAAACCCAAATTTGAGAGGGCACGGCGCTGTAGCGCCGTGCCCTCTCAAATTTGGGTTTTCTTGCAAGTCGCACATCGCGTGACCTACTTAGTGAATAATTTTAAAGTTACTTCGGGTCAGACACTCATGCTCGGTCGCTTTTCGCTTGGAACGTTGGGATTGGTCGTTGGCGGCATCCTGACAGTGGTTGGCTTTTGGGCCTATTTCGTCTCCAACAATGCCACCCTGAATCTGGCAGGCTTCTTCTACGGCATTCCTCTGCTGCTGGGCGGTCTGGCGCTGAAGGCAGCAGAACTTACACCCGTACCCTTTTCCCAACTCACTTCTCCTGAAGTGCTGGACCTGCGGACGCAGGAAGCCACCAGCACCCAGACCCAAATTCGCAAAGATGTGACCCGCTATCGCTATGGCCAGGAGGCTCACCTGGACAGTTCTCTAGAGAGTTTGGGCCTCAGCCCCTCAGATGAGGAGCGTCCGGTTCTGGATGGTCTGCGGGAGGAGGCGATCGCTGGACACTATGCTCTGATCCTGGAGTTTCAGTCAGACCTGATTAGCCTCGACACCTGGAAAGAGAAACGGGAGAAAATCGAGCGCTTTTTCGGTCCCGGCATTCGCGTCGAAGTATCTCAGCCGGAGGAAGAGCGGATCGAGGTAGCACTGATTACTGCTCCAGAAAAGGCAGCAGCGACAGACAGTGCCATTTCCAGTTAGGCACGTCAAAATAGGAGCATTCTCCTACCGATTTTGACTGACCCATGAGCGACCCTCAGTACGACGAAATCCTCCGAAAGTATGGACTGGCGGAACCGCAGCAGAATCGTATTGGCTTAGGCTGGCTGCTGGCGGCGGCGATCGCAACCGTTGTGCTGTGGCAGATTCCTCTGGGTGGTTTCATTCTCTACCCCTTCACGATCCTGGCCACCTGGTTTCATGAAATGGGGCACGGCCTGATGGCGATGCTGCTGGGAGGACGGTTTGAGCAACTGCAAATCTTCCCCAGTGGCTCCGGGTTTGCCATCCACAGCGGTAGATTGTTTCTGGGGCCAATTGGTCGGTCGCTGGTCGCCGCCGCCGGACCGATGGGACCACCGCTGGCGGGAGCCGCTTTTATCATCGCTTCCACCCGCCAGGGGGCGACCCGCATGGCGCTGCTGCTGCTGGGTGGCCTGCTGGTGCTGTCGGCGGTGATCTGGGTGCGATCTTTGTTCGGGCTAGTAATGGTGCTGGCACTGGGAGCAATCGTGCTGGCGATCGCGTTCTATGCACCCCGCTGGCTCCAGAGTTTTACGATTCTGTTTCTGGGCGTGCAGGCGTGTATTAGCACCTATCACCAGCTCGATTACCTGTTTATGAACCAGGCCGTGATTGGGGGACGGCCAATGCTGTCGGATTCGGGCCAGATCGCCCAGAACCTGCTTCTGCCCTACTGGTTTTGGGGTGGGTTGATGGCGATCGGTTCTCTGGTATTGCTGGTTCAGAGTTTGCGGATTGCCTATCGTAAGCCTGCCAAGAATTCACTGTAGAACCGTAGGATGGGCAAAGGGCAACAGCCCATACCCAGCAGCAGCACCTTTAAGATGCACAAGTTGATGGGCACGCTTCGCTTTGCCCATCCTACGGGAATTCAATCCTTTAGAACCGTAGGATGGGCAAAGGGCAACAGCCCATACCCAGCAGCAGCACCTTTAAGATGCACAAGTTGATGGGCACGCTTCGCTTTGCCCATCCTACGGGAATTCAATCCTTTAGAGCACCTCCAGGGGCACAGGGCGAGCAGGGGGCGGAAAGGCCGAATCCAGCGTCGCCAATTCCTCAGTGCTCAGTTTCAAATCCAGAGCGGCGTAGTTCTGCTCAACGTGCTCAATGCGGCTGGCCTTGGGAATCACAATCACATCGTCCTGGTGCAGGAGCCAGGAAATCGCCACCTGAGCCGCAGTCACTCCCCGTTGTTGAGCGATCGCCCTTAACGTGGGATGGTTCAACAAACGGCCCTGCTCAATCGGTGAGTAGGCCATGATGGGAATCTGGTGCTGCCGACACCAGGGCAGCAGGTTCAGCTCAATGCCGCGCCGGGCCAGGTTGTAGAGAACTTGATTGGTGGCGATCGCCCCACCTCCCGGTAGCCGACTCACTTCTGTCATGTCGTCGGTATCAAAGTTGCTCACCCCGTAGCTGCGAATCTTGCCAGATTGCTGAAGCGTTTGAAAGGCTTCCAGCGTTTCAGACAGTGGAATAGAACCCCGCCAGTGCAGGAGATAGAGATCCAGGTAGTCGGTTTTCAGCCGCTTCAAGCTGCGTTCGCAGGCGGCGATCGCTCCCTTTTTGGAAGCGTTGTGGGGATAGACTTTGCTGACCAGAAAGATGTCTGAGCGACGATCCCCAATTACGGTGGCAATCACTTCTTCTGCCCCCCCTTCCCCGTACATTTCTGCGGTGTCGATTAAAGACATTCCCAGGTCAAGACCGTGCCGCAGAGCATTGGCTTCTATTTGAAAATTTTGGCGGCGTTCACCCATCTGCCAGGTGCCCATTCCCAGAACGGGAATCGCTTGTCCAGAGGGAAGTTGGAGCATTCGCATAGTGGCTATTTCTAGAATTGATTTTTCCCTGTCAAAAGTACACTTTCTTCAGGTCGCTGGGCATAGTAGCCATTGTAAGGAGCACTACCCATTCAGCACTCTCTCTGGAGTCCTGAATGTACGCAAACGCAGTTTTTTCTGAAAGAATACTCTCAGTAGTGATGAGAAGCCCTTCACCCCCTGAACTAGCTGTATGTCCAGATCTGACCTGTTTGCTACGCTTCTCATTCTGTTTGTCTGCGCCCAGCCAATTTTCTGGCTGGTGGCACTGCGACGTTACAAACGCTACGTCAACTTACGACTGCGTCGCATCGAACAGAAGCTCAGTCTGGTGTGCGACTGCCTGAGAATTGAGGATGACGACCCCAATTCGATGGAGCTGGTGCGGGAACTGGTGCGGGCCGACCTGAAATCTGAGGCGATCGAGATGTTCTGTGAACAGACGGGCGCGGGGCTGGCCGATGCTCAGCGGGTGATTCAGGCAATGGAAAAAGGTCGGCTGTAACCGGTATGGAATTTTTTACCGTGCTGCTGTCGGTGCTGATTGGCGTTGTTTCTCCGGTGGGGGTCGTGTCTGAGCGAGTGGCAGCAGGGCTAATCCGCGATCGCCTCTCCAACGTCGAAGACCTCCAGGTACGGATTGACAACGCCCCCAGCTATCGGCTGGCTCAGGGGCGGGTAGACCGGGTGCGCATCGCGGGTCGGGGGGTGTTCCCGGAACCCGATTTGCGATTGGAAGCGCTAGAGGTGGAGACCGATGCGATCGCCCTCCAACCCAATCGCCTGATCCGATCAGGGCGAGTGGTGCTGGAGCGTCCCCTACGGGCCGGGGTGCGGCTGGTGGTCAACCAGGAGGATGTGAACCGTGCGCTGCGATCGCCCACCATCAGCCGTCGCGTCCGCCAACTCAGCCTGGGCGCTCTGGGCCGTACCGCAGGTTCCCCCGACCAGTACGAATTGGTCGATCCCCAGACCACGTTTCTCCCCAATAACCGGGTGCGGGTGCAGGTGACGTTGCGATCGCAGCGCACCCGTCAGGATTTAAACATTATCGCTGAAGCAGGACTGGGCATTGAGTCCGGCAGACGCCTGAGAATTCTCGCTCCCAGCCTCAGCCTGAACGGTCAGGCAGTTCCCTCGCAGTTTTTGCAACCGCTGCTGGCGGGATTCGCACAAAGGCTCGATTTGCGCACGCTGGAGCGATCGGGGATCACGGCGCGGGTGCTGCAACTGGAGACAAAGGGGAATGAGTTGGCGATCGGGGCTTTTGTGCAGGTGAGTCCGGAGGCGATTCGTTAGAGGGTGGAGGGGGGCGATCGTTTGATGCATGAGGGAATAGTAAACCCTTGCAAAGCAGTTTTAGCCCGATTATTCTTGCTCTGTTCGCTATGGAAAGCACATGACGCTGTTGGAGCGGTAGGCAGTGTGACTGAATAAAACCTGTCTGCCCGAATATCTGATTTGCATCAATTCCTACACTTGCTAAATTCTCGCGGTGTCGTTCTTATTCTTAGCACAAGCGGTACAATCTCTAGGTGTCCAAGTATCAATAGTCCGGATAGTTTTCAAGCGTCAACGGTAGAATGCGGGTTTCAGCCTTTGTTCCAAAAAATGGACGGAGTATTGCAAGTATCTAAGAGTCATATAGAGCTTGATATTTAAGTTATGTCCGTAACACTTGATATTTTTGCAAAATGCGTAGAAGCAGTCCAGCAAGGAGAGTTAATAGAGTCCGTTAGCTCAAAGGATAAGGAGTTTCACTTCCAAAACTGGTTTCAGAAACGCCTAGAGGCTCTGGGCGTCTTTTTTGATGCGTCAGGCCGTAATACGTATCCTGACTTCCGCATGGTTAACTCCCCTGATGGTTTTGAAGTTAAAGGGCTTGCTTGGCCAGGGCGTGAACGAGATTACGACTGCAATAGTCAAGTTCCCTCTGGATTTCATAACGGACGACAGATTTTCTATGTTTTTGGTCGTTACCCCGCTGATTTAGCACCATATCCCCTGCTCAGGCAGGAGGACATCGCTATTATCCAGTGATTGATTTGGTAATCTGTCACGGAGATTTTCTAAATGCAGATCACGATTACATTCACAAGAATAAGAGCGTGAAAGGGTTTGGCAGTTATGGCGACATTATGATTAGAGATCGAAAAATGTATGTTGCCCCAACTCCATTTTCACTAACTGAGGGCACAACAGGTCTGATGACTCTAATTCTTCCAGATAATACGGCAGTTGATGAACGTTTTCAGCAAGTTGGAACTCTACCTCGGGTAGAAACAAATAAATTAGTTTTAGGGTATACATTTGATTTAAGAACAAATAACCTTGTTGCGGAAACAGCATCGAACCCAACTGCTGGTTTTATGCACCAATTTAAGGCTTATCGTCTCACCAGCCAGACATCAAGACCTGTGACAATGGCAATAAGTTGGACAGGAGAAGGCGATGTGCCTGAGGACGAGGAATGAGACTAAATGATATACAAATTGAGACCCAAAAAAAATACAAGGAAAGTGCTATTGAGACAGACTTTCCAGTTGTTGAAGTGAGTCGTCTTGCTCAGAGAGAAAGTTGGCGGAAGGAGATAAATCGCCCAATTTACTATATTCACAAGTGGTGGGCTAAGCGTCTTGGCTCTGTTTTCCGAGCAATTACTATTGCCTCTCTGACCCCAAAAAAATCCTTTGACTGGGAGAAATTCTATATACAGCAGACTTTTCAGAACAAGGTTGTTCTTGACCCATTTATGGGTAGTGGTACAACCCTCGGCGAAGCTCTGAAACTAGGATGTAAAGTTATAGGTTGTGATATTAATCCAGTTAGTACCTTTATAGTTAGACAAGCTCTAACAAAAGTTACAGAAAAAGAACTTAGAGAAGCTTTTCATTGTGTTGAAGAGGAAGTAGCCCGAGAAATTCAACAGTACTATCAAACTCAAGATCCTGAAACAGGTGAGCAAATTCCTGTCCTATACTATTTTTGGGTGAAAGTAGTAGAAACACCTGAAGGTGAATCTATTCCTTTGTTCTCCAATTATATTTTTTCAAAGGATGCCTATCCCAAGAAAAAGCCTAAATCTCAAATTATTTGTCCTCGATGTTGGGGAATAGTTGTAGATAGATTTGATTCAATTAAAACGCACTGTCCTAATTGTTTGTTGAACTTCAACCCGCAAGAAGGCACAACAAAAGGGCAATACGTGAAGTCATCTTCGGGAAGACGCTATAAAATAAAAGACTTAATTGCCACGAAAAACACGGCACCTCAGCATCGTATGTATGCAATGCTAGCCCTTCGTTCCAATGGCGAAAAAATTTATTTATCTGTTCGAGAGGAAGACATCCAACTATTTTGCAAGGCAAAAAAACAATTATCAGCCGAAGAACTACCGCTTCCTAAATTGGCTGTTCGCTCAGGTTATAACACTAATCAAGCAAGAGGCTATAACTATCTTCAATGGCGAGATTTTTTTAACGAACGTCAGTTGTTATGTCTTGGATTACTTCTCCGTTCTATTCTTAGGATTGAAAACAGAAAAATTAGAGAGCAGCTTTTATGCCTATTTTCAAGTACTTTAGAATTTAATAATTTGTTTTGTACTTTTAAGGGAGAAGGTACAGGTGCAGTCAGGCATATGTTCTCACATCATATCTTGAAGCCTGAAAAGACCCCATTAGAAAACTGTGTTTGGGGAACTTCAAAAAGTAGTGGAACTTTTTCAACTCTTTTTGAATCACGCTTAATCCCAGCAAAGCGGTACCTGGATGATCCTTACGAACTTTTCTTGGATAGAAATTTGTTTGGGGAAGTAGAGGGTAGCGGTAAAGTTACTTGCAGTAAACCAATTGACGTTACCCTGGTAGAGTCATGGGAAGAGTTTTCCTCTCATAACAAAGCTGCTCTTGTCATGAATGGCAGCAGTGTTAATCTAAACATTCCGAATGAATCAGTTGATTTAGTGATCACTGATCCACCTTATTTCGATTTCATTCATTACAGTGAACTGAGCGATTTCTTTTTTTCTTGGTTGGCTCCTACTTTAAGAAACGACTATTCCTTCTTCAAAGGAGAAAACTCCTCTGGTTTAGGCGAGGTTCAGCACAGCGATCCAAGATACTTTGCAGAGCAGCTCAAACAAGTTCTTAGTGAATGTTACAGAGTCCTAAAGCATGAAGGATTGTTAGTATTTAGTTTTCACCATTCGAGGCCAGAAGGATGGGCTGCTATCTTTCAAGCTGTTCAATCGTCGGGTCTAAGGATTGTTTCATCACATCCAGTATATGGAGAATTAAGTGTATCTAGTCCTAAGTCAAGCGCAAAAGATCCTATTAGTCTTGATGCAATCCTGGTCTGCAAGAAAGCTGGGAACCAAGAAGAGCCTTTTGTTGACATTAAAAGAGCAGAGATAAAAGCAAAAGAATATACCATTAAGCTGAGATCTGCTGGAATTAAAATATCTAAATCTGACGAGTTTGTTATTTTAGCGTCCCAGATTTTAGCAAATGTCTATGATGTCTCAATGTCATTTGATGCTATGAAGCATCTGCTGGAGCAAATGACGTTAACGCCTGATAAAGCCCATGTATCTAGCAGTCAAGAGGGTAGTTGTTAAGCTGAGATCTTGCACCATGCTTAAAGAAAAGCCAAAACCCTGATTCTGCCGCCGCGGAGCGGCGGCAGAATCAGGGTTTTGGTTTCTGGTGCAAGATCTCAGTAAGTGTTTGAGGTTATTTGCAGCAAGGAATGGGCAACATTGGGCTGTTTCATCAGGAACATTCCAGTTTTGTAGACTGCATACCACCCTGAGCGTAATACCGGATAGAATCAGGTCAAATGGCAGGTTAGCGGGATGGTTCAAGCACAGCCTCCCAAATTGGACACATTACCCCAGCGGCGATGGACGGTGGATGAGTATCGTAAACGTTCAATAAATTTATAGTCATTTATAGTCAGACGCAGTAGAATA
>CAZVXA010000152.1:0-16099 GCA_964630955.1 uncultured bacterium
TCGCGGCATCTTTAGTTTTAGCGCCGATTTTTCCTGAAGCGCTGACGCAGTCAGCACTTCAGGAAAAATCGGCGCAATTTTAGTTAAAAGTCCAGTTAATAACCAGAACCCAAAATCCCGATTCTGCCGCCGCTTCGCGGCGGCAGAATCGGGATTTTGGGTTCTGTTGCAAGCTGTCAGTATGGGAACTCTGGCCTCCCGCTCTCATTCAAACTACAGTAGGAATATTAAAATTGATCCAATCTCGCTGTGATTCGACCTGTTTGCGTCACAGAAGAACTTCTACCTTTCCGCACTTACCTGTTAGACCACCGTGAACCCAACCCTTGCCCTTACCCTGATTCTGCTTACCCTGATGGCTGGTGCAGGTGCAGTCAGCGCCTCTCTGGGGTACAACCTTGGCCGAGAGGCGCTCAAAGGGATTACCCAGCCGGATCTGCGACCCACGGCGGTAGGGGAAGGGAGGCAAAAGACCCGTCGGGAAACGATGGTAATTGTGCCAGAGTCGAAAATTATTGCGGAGATGGAGAAGCGACTCAAGGGGGGGGCAGCGTCACCAGAAGCCAGTCCTGCCGATCCCTTACCGACCTCTGACTTTGTTGCAGCAGTTCCCCAGACCGGATTTCCCCTGCTGGGGCAGAACCAGGGCGTGACGCTTTCGGTGGATTCGTTGCAGCGGCAGGGGGACGCTGTGGTCTTAAACGTTAGCTTGAAAAATAACAGCGGTCGTCCAGTCCAGTTCCTCTACAGCGCGCTCAATCTCAGCGATGAGCAGGGGCGCACCTTCAGCGCCAACACCCAGGGGTTACCCGCTGAACTGCCGCCAAGTGGTGAGTCCTTTTCGGGCACCATCAGCATCCCCGGCGCACTGGTTCAGGAATCTCGGAATCTTTCCATCAATCTGGAAAACTACCCTGACCGACAGGTTCAACTGCAAGTATCGAACATCCCACTGGCAGCTCAGTAATCAGCAGTACACGTCTCAAGTGCCCCTGGGACGGTGACCAGCTATTCAGTCTACACGGTAAAATCAGGTGTCCGATGAATCGCTTATCGCCGTGTCCTCCCTGATCCTGCGGATCTTGTTTGTCGCCCAGCCCCCCGCAACCGACCTTATTCCTCAGCTCACGGCTTCAGATGTCATTCTGAGGCTGCTGTCGGTGCTGATGTTAATTGCAATCAACGCCTTTTTCGTCACCGCCGAGTTCTCGATTGTCTCCGTTCGCCAGTCGCGGATTAATCAACTTGCCTCTGCTGGAGATATACAGGCCAGAACGGTACAGGATCTCCAGCGCAGTATTGAACGGCTGCTGTCTACAGCACAGTTGGGAATCACGCTCTCCAGTCTGGCGCTGGGCTGGATCGGGGAAAGCACAATGGCCGTGCTGCTACGCTTCTGGTTAGGTCAACTGCCGCTGTCAGAGCAGACACAGCAGTTTTTTGCCCACTCTCTGGCCATCCCCATCGCGTTTCTCCTGATCGCCTACCTGCAAATCGTGCTGGGGGAACTCTGCCCCAAATCCGTGGCGCTCCTTTACCCGGAACAACTGGCGCGGTTTTTGGGGCCTCCCAGTCTGGCGATCGCCCGTTTCTTCAACCCCTTCATCTGGATCCTGAACCAGTCCACTCGCCTGCTATTGCGACTGGGTGGCATCCAGTACACGGGGCAGGGCTGGTACAACCGGGTAACCCCGGAGGAGTTGCAGTTGATTATCCAGACCTCTAGTGAGTCGCCGGGACTGGACGCAGAGGAACGGGAACTGCTGACCAACGTGCTAGAGTTTGCCGATGTGTCTGTGCGGGAGATTATGGTGCCCCGGATCAGCATTGTGGCTCTGCCGGAGGATGCTACATTTCAGCAACTGCTGGAGGAGGTGGGGCGCTCCGGGCACTCACGTTATCCCGTCATTGGCGGATCCCTGGACGACATTAAGGGAATTGTCTACTTCAAGGATTTATCTACACCCCTGGCGCAAAGGGTGCTGACGCTGGAGACTGCGATCGCTCCCTGGATTCGCCCCGCTCAGTTTGTTCCGGAGCACCTTCCCTTGAGTGAACTATTGCACCTGATTCTGCATACGGCCCACCCACTGATGATGGTGGTTGATGAATTTGGGGGTACTGCCGGACTGGTCACCCGAAAGGATCTGGTGGGTGAGATTATCGGCCATCCTGATGAAGCACTAGATGGTTCATCAGAGGAGCCGACCATCCAGTTTCTAAACGACCAAACGGCATTAGTGCAGGCACAGATGGAACTGGAGGAGGTCAATGAACTGCTGAAAATAGAACTGCCGATGGAGGAGAGTTATCAAACACTGGGGGGGTTTATGATCCACCAGTTGCAGAAGATTCCATCGCAGGGGGAGCAGGTGCAGTATCAAAATCTGATGCTGACAGTGTCTTCTGTGGTCGGCCCCAGGCTGCATCAGATTCGGGTAGAGCGGCTTCCGGTGCAGGAAGCAGAGAGGCAGGAGGAGTGAGTGGCTTGGAAGCAGAAGCAGTGAGAGGAGTCGTATGAATTACTACTGGTTAATGAAGTCAGAGCCAGATGTGTATGGCATTGCTAACCTGGAGCGGGATGGGGAGACGCTGTGGGATGGGGTGCGCAACTATCAAGCGCGGAATTTTTTGAAGTCGATGCAGCCGGGGGATCTAGCTTTTTTCTACCATTCCAATGCAACACCGCCGGGGATCGTGGGGTTGATGAGGGTGACGGAAGCAGGGGTGGTAGACCCGACGCAGTTTGATCCCAAGAGCAAGTATTACGATTCCAAGTCCCCAACAGATAACCCCCGCTGGCAGACGGTTAAGGTGGAATTTGTGGGAACCTTCAAGGAGATGATTTCGCTGGAGACGCTGCGGCAAAAGTTCAGTCCTGATGACCTGTGGGTGGTACGGCAGGGCAATCGGCTGTCGGTGATCCCGGTATCAGAAGCGATCGCCCAAAAAATTCTGGATATGGCTGGCTTCATGATCTAATTTGCCCCTACCCTCCCCTTGCTAAGGGGAGGGAGTTCAAACTTCCCCCCTTGATCAAGGCTACCGTGTACACACAAAACATCCCAACTACGGCAAATGGCTTGAGATCCCCCTCAATCCCCCTTAAAAAGGAGGACTTCCGATCCAGTTCCCCCCTTATGTCCCCCTTGAGGGGGTAGGGGGTGTCAGGGGGGTAGGGGGGATCAAACCAGGCAAATACTCATTCGGCGGACTTCTGTGTACACCGTAGCTCTGCGCGAGGGAGACCTCCACACGACGATTAATTCTTTCGTAGAAATCTCCTTAGCATCACCGAAAGGAGCGCCACCTGCTCAGCAAGTGGCGCTCCTTTCGGACTAAAGTGGCTCAGATAAATCGCCTATCGACGGCTCCGACGGCTCTTAAATCGGGTCTTCTGCGGTGAACGACGAGCGACAGAACCACCAACCATCCCCAAGAAAGCCAGCGACTTCAGCAGACCTGCATCGGAAGAGTGGCTTGCAGCGACCGTCGAGTGTCTGGTACTCTGCGCCACGCGAGAAGGATTGTTTTGCTTCTGATACTGCTGATAGATTGAATCGGCAGTTGAAGCCATCCCCAACGCCAGCAGTATCCCCAGAATTACAGGACTCTTTGGAGCGGGAGCACCCTTCTTAATCACAAACGAGGCATAGATAAAGTAGAGCGAACCCAAAGCACACAGAATCAGCAAAAAGGCAATGACTCCCGGCTGGTGAGAGAAAGTGTAAAACGGTCCCTTCACCTCCAGAAACTCGGTGTGCGTGCTGAACGGACTGGGGTTAAAAAATGCAACCAGGGGACTGATATTCATAAAATTCTCCTTACTCCGCTGCAAACTCTCGACCAGAAGCACTTTTAACCGGAAGCCGCTCATTCAAGTAAGTATAGGTCGCGTATTCGGGATACCCCTCAACGCCAAGATCCGCCAGGTCAAGCCCTTCGACCTCCTCCTCAGGAGAAACTCGCAGCAGATCAAACCGCTTCAGAAGCCAGCTACAGCCATAGCCGGGGATAAAGCCCAGGACAACAGTAAAGATAAAAGCACCCAGCACCTGAGCACCCAGGTTAATGGGGGGAATCCCTTCTCCCTGGGGGAAGCCAGCCGCCGCAATTCCTGTGACCACAGAACCAAAAACACCACACCAGCCGTGAACACCGATCGCTCCGACCGCATCATCAATGCCCTTGCTCTCAACAAAGGCTGCGACCTTTGGCATGAAGTAGGAACCGATGAAAGCGATTATCATCACGAGAGCGGGATGGTAGATATCAATGCCACCTGCTGCCGAAATAATACCTGCCAGACCACCAGAAATGGTGTAGAACGGATCGCCCTTTGACGAGATATAGGCAGCAACAAGACCTGCCGCCAGCGCCATTGTAGTACTGACTCCGATGGAAGCCAGCGTTGTTGGCGTTCCATAGATCGTCGTTTCACCCTGGTAACCCGGTAGGAAGATCACACAGGCCGCAAGAAACGCATAGAAGCCGACAAAGATCAGAACCAGACCAACCATCGTCAGTGGCAGGTTATGAGGAAGAATCTGTCGTGGTTTGCCCTGGGGATCGTACTTTCCAATCCGAGGCCCCAGGTTAATTAATACGCCAAGCGTAAAGAAGGCAGCAACGCCGTGAACGATGGCGGCACAACCAAAGTCGTGGTAGCCCAGTTTTGTAAACATCCAGCCATAGTAGTTCCATCCCCAAGAGGCAGCCACGACCCAGGTGAAGCCCCCCAGAATAATCGAAAGTACAATATAGCCGCCGATCTTGACCCGTTCAATCAAAGCACCAGACATGATCGAGGCCGTAGTCATGGCGAATAGCGCAAAGGCGAAGAAGAAAACACCCGTGAGGTGGTCGGCGTTATTTGGAGCGAGGGCCGACGACCAGGGATAGGACGCTTCAACATAGACCATTACAGCCTTTACGGTTTCATTCACCTCTGGATTCGTCCAGGGTCCCAGAATACCGCCTGCAACCGGAAACAGTGGAAAGGCGTTATACACCCACCAGCCAAAGAAGAAAAATGCCAGACCGACGCTTGCCAGCGTAATCAGGTTTTTGACCATCGTCGCAAGGACATTTTTGACGCGCGATGCCCCGCCCTCGTAGGCCAGGAACCCGGCGTGGATGATCAGCATAAAGACAGATGCCCAGTAGTAAAAGGACTCTGATACAAAAGTAGGGAGAAATGCTTGAGCCTCTGGTGACATGAGCCGCACCTACGGTTGAAAACAGTGGAAGATTGGCTCACGTTACAGGTTTTCTCTAGCCAACAGTGTACGTCTTGCTACCAAATTCCGAAGAGTATATAGCAGTTCCCGCTGTTATGAGGTACGGGGGGTTTGGGGGGCGAAGCCCCTCCTTGGGGGCTTCGCCCCCCAAACCCCTTCAAGGGGGAATTGCCCCTGCATCCCGTACTTCACCCGCATGAGAAGTGCAATAAGTTAAGTGGGCGTGGCAAAAGTCGAAACCCCAGAAGCTGTTCCGACCGTTAAACGGTCGGAACAGCTTCTGGGGTTCTAAGTTTAATTGCGCCTACCTACTTATCTAAAACATTGCACCTGCCGCCAGGTCAGGTCTGCATCCTGACAGTAGTAGCACCCTTCCCACCAGATACATCGCTGGTAAGAGGACTCCACTCTCTGACTTTTGAGCGGTTGCTCATAGTTCAGCAGTTCAACAACTTCGGCTTTGCGATCGCCCATCTTTTCCGCCATCTGATTCAGAATCTCTTGCAGGGAGGCTTCAGAAGTGCGTTCAGATTGCAGTTGCTTAATCATAAGTCACGAGGGGTAAGTGAAGACTGACTTGTCAATCAGGCAAAAAATATTACAGGAAAGACAGCTCCTACCCACCAATCTAGCCGCCTCAGCATAAACCTGCATCTATCCATAACATTCTTTAACGTCTATACAGCGCTTTGCAAGCGCGTGTGGTACAAAGTTTTTGTTGAGAGCCGCGCTCCGCGCGGCTCTCAACAAAAACTTTGGTTCTATCTCAGCGGAAAGCGCTGTATGCATTTAGCATCTCTCGTGTGCCTCTGAGACGTGGGGGCACACGAGAGACGCTCAAAATAGGTTTTCGAACCCACCTGGGCTATGACCAGGCGGGAATCCGAAAACGCTAAACAGATACGAGTGCGGCTTTCAACAAAAGCTTTATACCACACGTGCGTGAAAAGCGCTGTATAAAGTATTGTTGACAGATTCTCTGCGAATGGTCTTTCAACTTGAAAGAGGAGATAAGCTGGATATAGAGTGCAGTCATTACCTGTGACGATGTGTGTGACGATGTCTGTGACGATTGCAGATAGTGTGAATTGAACAAAATTAAATTTACACTGCCCTCAAGGGCTTGCATGGTAGCCCATATTGCTGTGCGACCCACAAGCCGCTACATCGGCTTTGCCGCAGCCTGTGATTCGCCCCTCTCCCAACCAGTATGTGGCAGATGGGATTCTGAAGGATAGCACGACTGTCACAATTCGCTCGATTCGCCCCAAAGATGAACCCCTGGCAGTACGGTTCCATCAAATCCTCTCGGAACGGAATATGTATCTGCGCTATTTCCACCCGGTGAAGTTGAACCAGCGTATCGCCCATAAACGTCTGGTGTGTCTCTGTTTTATCGACTACGACTGGGAAATGGTGCTGGTCGCAGATTACAGAAACCCCAGCAGTGGCACCCACGAAATTCTGGCCGTCGGGCGCTTGAGTCAGATGCGTGGGGTCAGGGTGGTGCTCCGTGCATAGTCTCCTACCCCAACCATTCCGCCCGAGGGCGGTAGCCATTACAGGGTGATTGAACAGTGTATTCAATCCAAAATCCTCTTAGAGGCTATCCCTATGTTGCAAGCAAATATCGAGTCCATTCTGCAAGAGGAACGATTATTTGTTCCTTCAACAGAGTTTTCTCAAAACGCACGAATTAACAGTCTGGAAGCCTATCAACAGCTCTATCAACAATCCATTGCCAATCCTGAAAAATTTTGGTCAGACCTGGCAGCCAGGGAACTACATTGGTTTCAACTATGGGACACCGTCCTGGATTGGCAACCGCCCTTTGCCCGGTGGTTTGTCAATGGCAAACTGAACCTCTCCTACAACTGTCTGGATCGGCATTTGAACAACGGACGACGGGATAAGCTGGCGCTGATCTGGGAAGGAGAACCCGGTGATTCTCGCAGCTTTACCTATGCCCAATTGCACCGGGAAGTCTGCCAGATGGCGAATGTACTCAAGCAACTGGGCGTGCAGAAAGGCGATCGCGTCGGGATCTATCTTCCCATGATTCCAGAAGCGGCGATCGCCATGCTGGCCTGTGCTCGTATTGGTGCCCCCCATACGGTGGTGTTTGGTGGCTTTAGCGCCGAAGCATTGAGGAGCCGTCTACAGGATGCCGAAGCCAGGGTGGTGATCACTGCCGATGGAGGATGGCGCAAAGATGCGATCGTACCGCTGAAGGAACAGGTGGATCGTGCGTTGTCAGAGGGTGAAGTTCCCAGTGTGCAGCAGGTGCTGGTGGTCAAACGCACGGGGCAATATGTAGAGATGGTGGCGGGACGCGATCGCTGGTGGCACGAACTACAGGCAGATGCGTCTCCAGACTGCCCAGCGGAGCGAATGGATAGCGAAGATCTGCTATTCATCCTTTACACCTCTGGTACCACGGGCAAACCCAAAGGCGTGGTTCACACTACGGGGGGATACAATCTGTTTAGCCACATCACCACCCAATGGATCTTTGACATCCAGGAAAGTGATATTTTCTGGTGTACTGCCGATGTAGGGTGGATTACCGGGCACAGTTATGTCGTCTACGGCCCCCTCTCCAATGGCGCAACGACGGTCATGTATGAGGGTGCTCCCCGTGCCTCTAATCCAGGATGTTTTTGGGATGTGATCGAGAAATACCGGGTCACCATTTTCTACACGGCTCCCACGGCTATTCGAACCTTTATGAAAATTGGTGAAGATTTGCCCGCAAGGCGCAATCTGTCCTCTCTGCGGCTACTTGGATCAGTTGGTGAACCGATCAACCCGGCGGCATGGATGTGGTATCACCGGGTGATTGGCGGCGAACGCTGTCCTGTTACCGATACCTGGTGGCAGACCGAAACTGGTGGAATTCTGATTGCACCCATCCCCGGTGCCATTCCCACCAAACCCGGTTCGGCAACGTTGCCCCTTCCCGGTGTTGTTGCTGATGTGGTGGACATGGAGGGCAATCCTGTAGGAAACAATCAGGGGGGCTATCTGGTCATTAAACAACCGTGGCCCGGAATGCTGCGATCGCTCTACAATGACCCCGACCGCTACCGCGCCACCTACTGGGAGCCGATTCCCCCGAAAGACGGTAATTACCTTTATTTCACGGGAGATGGTGCTCGCAGGGATAAGGATGGCTATTACTGGATTATGGGGCGGGTGGATGACGTGATTAAAATTTCGGGTCACCGCCTGGGCAGCGCCGAAATTGAGTCGGCATTGGTGGCGCATAATGTGGTTGCAGAGGCAGCCGTAGTTGGTAGACCAGAAGAAAACAAAGGGGAAGAAATTGTTGCCTTTGTCACGATGGCGGATGGCTATGTTGCTTCAGATTCCCTGGCGGAAGAACTGAAGCAGCATGTCGTGGAAACGATTGGGGCGATCGCCCGTCCCAGTGAAATTCGCTTTGGGGAGGCACTGCCAAAAACGCGATCGGGCAAGATCATGCGACGGGTACTACGGGCACTGGCGATGGGTGAGGAGGTGAAAGGCGATATTTCTACGCTGGAGGATCGGGCTGTTTTGGATCAATTGCGAGCATCTGGTTGATACTCAGAGCCTCTCCGGAAAACCAAATTCTGGAGGGCGCGCCCTCCAGAATTTGGTTTTTGATTATTTAGATAAGCACTCAGTCACTGGAGTTTTGACTATTTCCTCTATAGCGCCGCGAAACGCTCTCTGCGAGAGCGCTTCGCGGCGAACTTAAGTTCAGCGCCGATTTAGTCAAAAGCCCAGTACTTATTCATCGCAAGTAAAGCTAAAAGCCACAACCAGGATTGGCACAGTGTATAGCACCGCGCTAAGTAAGTGGGCGTGGAAAAAGTCGAAACCCAAAAAGCTGTTCCGCCCGCTGCGCGGGCGGAACAGCTTTTTGGGTTTCAAGCTTAATCACGCCTGTCTACTTAATTCTGGTTGTGGATTTTCAAGCAGACATGGTATCAGAGAGTGTTTCCGCCTGCACATTCCCGGCGCTTTATATGAATACTCCTCATATGTTTTTTTACTGTATTCGGGGTAACACATAATTCTGTGGCAATTTGCTTATACGTACAATTTGCTCGATGGAGTAGCCAGACTTCTTTTTCACGAGGAGTCAAACCATATCTTTCTGCCTCCTCAATGGCAATGTTTTTCAGAGTCTGATAGCGATCCTCCAGTGTTAATAACAGGTATGGTTGCTCCACTGTTTCTAATTTCAGCCAGCGTGCCTGGATATGGAGTGGGGTTGTCTGGTCGATAAACACCTCTGATTCTGTTAGCCAGTGTTGATTTGGAAATAAACTTCGGCTGTGAATCAGATATTGGCAAATATGCTCGATCTCTTGAGGTACCCATTTCGCAGGAGAATGAACTTGATTAAGACGGTTTAAAATTCGTCTCGCATTATCGTTGGCGTATACGACCTCTTGTTGATCCGTCAGGATTAAAACGCCATCCATCAGTTCGGCAATAATTCCCTGAAGTAGGGAGGGCGACTGATCAGCGAGTGCAAGCTTAGGTCGGGACGATGCAGCCTGAATCATCATATTGTTTAAAACTGCTATAGGACCATTTACATTTGGAGTTTGTAGAACCATGATTCATTTCCCTATGAGTATCCTCCATTAGCCAAAAAACTTTTCCCCATTATAGTTCTCTCAATTCAAGGAAGTTCTGGTATTCTGCCTGCATCATGTCCTGAAAAGATTGGTAGCGGTCTGCTCCGGGTAGCCAGTTACCAAACAACCATGCCTCCCATTCCCCGTCTTCACGAATGATTCGAGGGTTGAGGAGATAAATAGAAGACTCTCCCCTATCACTGATTTCCAAGGAAGTTTGCAAGTATTCCAACCGAAGACTCAAACAATGCTGGTCGTTACCGTAGACGAAATAATCCTGGTCGGAGATGCAGGGAAGTTTGGGATGGCTGACAGCCCCATTGGCTGAAGCATCGGGTTGCTGCCGCAGAGCATAGTCTCTGGTGAACTGATCAATCCATTGTTGATGTCTGACTCGAAACCACTCAATTTCCCGCGTAGACCAGAGTTGATCAATGAAAGGGGTTGTCCGTCGCCAACCGTTCGTGATTTTCAGAAATTCTCGATAAGAAGGAGGAAGAGATATCCCCAGACGAGTTTCAGCCCGTACAATTTGAGCTTCTGTTGCCCCTGGATACCCTAGCCAACCAGATGTAATGACTTCGGGGGGCAATGTCTCCTGGTTTCTCTCCCAGGACTCGAGCAATTCCAGGCTCCATTGCCTCAAGAATTTTTCCCAGTCGAAGGAACACATGACTCAATTGTTGTTTGAAGTAGGTTGAGGCGATCTTGCTGCGATCGCAGCATTATGACCAGCGTCACGTCTCTACCTTGAGGATGGGCCCCTGGTAATACTCCATTTTGGGGTAGGGAGGGAGTAACAAGACAACGCTATGGCATTCGTAGCGGCCAACCGCTGGCACCGGGAATTCATGGCGACTGGTATATTCAAATTCACGATTTTGCAAATGCCCCAAATCAGTTCCCACCAGATGAAATGCATTGGTCTGTAGGTTTGTGGTGCAGACTGAGACCTGATAAGGGATTTGTTGGGTCGTCAACATTTCTGCTCGATTCCCGCCGATGCGGAAGCGAACCTCTGCCAGTAGTTTTCGTTCTTTTGTAAACTTGGCGATCGCAGCTTCGATTTCAGAAACTTTCACCTCCAGGATCTCCAGAAAAACATGATTTGGCGTTGCAGGAAGTGTTGGTGTTCTGAACTCAGGAGTGGTGGGGATCAATTCCGTTGCCAGGGGCAGTCTTGCCTGTGTCAAAATCCAACTGACCCAGGGCAGAGTTGAAATTCCTGACAATTTTGCCTGCTCGTGGGTCTCCTGATGGGCAACCCGGGTCTGCCACACTACGTCCCCAGACTCCCCCGATCGCGTATCAAATACGACTGAGAAACTGGCGTGGTGTTGCCATTGTGGCGGTGTATTCGCCAGTTCTGGAACACTCTCATGGGGTACTGCCTCAAGCGTCTCCCTGGGCAAGGCTTCCTCAACCGTCACCAAATCTTCCTCTTCGATTTGCTCCGCCAGTTCCTGTGCCTGACCCAGCCAGTCTTCTGTTTCGATTCGTCGTGGCGACACCCGCAGATCAGTTCGCTCATGCAAAAGCTGGGACAGGCTCTGGGGGGTGTGTTGTGCCAGATCGGTGAAAAAGCGAATTCCCACCTCATAGAGTGCTTCTGCGGTGGTTGTACCAATCCCATCAATCAGTTCCAGGTCATCGGTTTCGTCAGGAATTGGGTCCGGTCTGTGTTCTGAATTAGCCATCTCATTTCTCCTCTGTTGAGGGATTAGTTTCAGGTTGGTAGTCTCCTGAAATAACGACGACCCGAATGCCCTCGACCGCTGCCGGAAACGAGATTCGATCTTCGGGGTTGGCTTGCATCCAGCGATCGCGCACATGAATTCGGATCCCCCGATTTTGGTCGGTGGGTGTTTCTCCGGGAGCATAGCCAATATCGATCAAGCTCACATCGGGATGATCCAGAAATTGGGCAACCAGTTGATCACGTGCCCGACGCGCCCTGACCATGAATTCTGAGTCTGAGTTTGACATCGGCCTGACCAGGATAGAGAACGCTCAAACAATATCAACCTGCAACGCATCTAATACCTGCCCCATGTCGAGGGCGAGCGCCCGTTCTGGATGGTTGCTGCCAGCGAAGTGCAGCCCCACTGCCCGGTAAGTTGCTGTATCCAACCACCAGGCACCAGAATCCCCTGGCCCGCTGACCTGCTCATCCGACTGCCGTTGTTCAACTGTCATTACTCCCTGAATCACGCGATTCAAAGTTCCATATCGCAGTCGGGTCACGCCCTCAATTGCCGTCACCCGCCCGTAGGTAATTCCTGTACGTCGCCCCGATTTGACCACCTCCATGCCCAACTGCGCCTGTCCAACACCGCTGACCGGGCCTAAATTGATCTGTTGATTGACCAATGAACGACTTCCTGTCAGCGTCGCTACAGCCGCATCCAGATTGGCTGCCATCGCATCGCGAACCAGGGTTGCGACGGTATCTCCCACGTTTCCGCCATCCTTGCGACCGGGCTGGTAAATCTTTTGACCGGGTAGAGCCGTCCACTCTCCCGCCAGCACATGCCAGTTACTCAAAATCATGGGGGCTCCCGATAGGCGGTCTTTGACCAACCCCCCCAGAGTCCCGTAGGTATAGCGCCGCTCATCGGAGATGCTGATTCCTCCAAGGAGGGGATTGGCCCGACGAGATCGGGAGTCAGATGCGGACAGACTGGATGGCAGGGGTGCTCCTTGCGGCAACGGCGAAGCCGCACGCCGCGAGGTTGTTGGTTGCAACTGATACTTCCCCTCTGGGACATCAGTCGGAAAACCACCAATATATTTCGGGATAGGGCGGGTTTCGCCAGCGGCAGCAGCATCTTCCAGCGAGGCAGGATCCAGTTTTTGGCAAACATGCACACGGATTGCGACTTCATCTTCGGCAATCTGACCTGCGTGTTCGGGCATACCAAAATCAATCAAACTGACATTGGGATCAAACAGGTAATTCCGAACTGCCTGCTGCAAGGCTAACCGGGCACGAGCACGGAACATGGAGTCAATATGGATGGGCATAATGATTCTCCTTATGGAGGTTAATCGCAATCACTTTGGAGAGGCAGATTTTCAGTCTGCCGTCCGGCAGACTGAAAACCCTGATCAAGTGACTTACGAATAGACCTGATAGCGAATAGGATGATCGATTCTCCACTCCGCTCCAGTCGCAATAAACAGATCCGCATCCAGATCCAGCACACTCTTGGCAAAACCAGAGAAAGGAGGAGCCGGATTTCCACTCGCACCAAAGACCCGTGCCGTAATGTTCATCTCATAGAGTCCCGGAGGTTGTGCCGGTAGGGTAATGAGGTTGACATAGAAGGAAGGACCTCCCGGAACAAAGCTCCCACTGGAAGTGAGGCTACCCGCCGCAGACCAACTGGTCAAATTTGCCATCTGGAAGTTGACTTCGTAGGGCAGTGCAAAGGTTTGCAGGATTTCAGAGGGAGTTGGAGGGGTTCCACCGGGGACGACAAAGGGATTCAACACGATAATGGAGGCAACGTAGGCATCTTCTCCTGCTCGAATCACCTGGTTGGGGAGCAGTGGAGGATTAAAGCCGACGACAGAGGTAATACCAGCACCGGGCTGGATCGGGCCAAAACCAAACACATTCCACCAATACAGTGGTTCAGCAACTTCAGGGCGAGCACTGGTCAATGCAGTTTCGAGCGCAGATTGAAGTTGTGCTTCAATCACCGCTTTCATATCATCAGCAGTCGGTTTACGGGCAGTTGCCTTAACCAGAACCTCTTGTTGTGGCATGATCATTCTCCTTATATTCCTTTCGGATGCATTGGACAGGGGCAAAGCCTGATTTAATCTGGATCGCCAAATCGTTAAACAGAAATGATTTGCCCTGTCGTCGTGTCATACAAACAGCAAGCTTTGATTGAGATAATTCCAATCAGGTATTGCCTTCTGGAAACTCACTGCTATCTGTTTCTCGACTATCTGCATCATGTCAAAACCACTCAAAGCTGAAAATTACCCTACCAGGATACTTTTTATTTCTGAATGAGCGTTCAGCCTCAACTCTACCAATAGCGCTTATGAAAGTAGAGCTACGCTTCTAGTAGTAGTTTCAGGTCGTCAAAGATTTGTCATCTGCAATAAGACATAAAGTGATGTACGACTTAACAATTAGATCCTGTGAGTTTTCTGGAGGGCTGGAGCACATCCCAATACTCCGGAGAAATCATAGGTTTTACCAGGTTGTCTTGAAAGTTGTACATTGTTTGATCCAGCAGTTTCCATTAGTGCAAGATGGGGGTGTGGGGTGTCACCCCCACATCCCCATCCCACATTTTGCAGCAGCATGAGAAACACCCACTTACTTAAGTGGGCGTAGAAAAATTCAAAACCCCAAAAGCTGTCCCGCCCCGATCGCATCGAAGGGCGGGACAGCTTTTGGGGTTTCAATCTGAATCGCGCATACCTACTACTTAGGGATCTGCTGTTTAATAGAACCCCAGTTTTCACTTGGCGCGGCGAAGCCGCGCCAAGTGAAAACTGGGGTTCTACTGGGATTTTATTTTATGGCAAACCCCTTATTGGACTTTTGACTAAATTGTGCTGATTTTTCCTGAAAAGCTGGCTGTGTCAGCTTTTCAGGAAAAATCAGTGCTGAACAAATATGCCGTGAAACGCCCTCTGAGCGAGCGTTTCACGGCATTGCAGGGAAAATAGTCAAAACTCCAGTAAGTACGGTGTGTGGCAAGATTTGCGCACCACACACAGGATCTTATTCAATTACCGGAGCCATGCCATTCTATCATCAACAAATGTCAGCCTCATTGGCTGTTTCATCCGAATGAATTTAGAGAATAATATCGCTTGAAAACAGTGCTGGCGCTCCTGCCAGCCTAATTTCCGCCTCTGGCGCACTGCCAAACCCACCGATGGTATTGATCTGAAGAATGCCACCGGAATATCGAACCTGACCCGGTGCATTGAATGGTAAACTGCCTCTGAAAATAAATGCCTGGTTCCCTTGGATCAAGGGATTTGCATCGATCGCAGATAGGTCGATGCGATCGCCCGGAAAAATGCCATTTCCCGCAAAGTCCGTGATCACATCCCGGTTCGCCGCACCGACTGGGGTCTCCGAAATAGAAAGGTAACGGAAAATATCGTTTCCCACACCCCCCGTGAGCGTGTCTCGACCCAGTCCACCGATTAGAACATCATTGCCAGCCCCACCGATTAGAACATCATTGCCAGCATTGCCATTAAGGATATTACTGCCCGTGTTACCAGTCAGTCGATTGTTAAGAGTGTTGCCGATACCGTTGATGTTTGCGCCCCCGATCAGCAGCAGGTTCTCCAGGTTATTACCCAGCGTGTAGTTGACTGACGCTTGAACAGTATCAATGCCAGCTCCAGGAAGTTCAACGACAATATCACCCCGATTATCCACAACATAGATATCATTGCCAGTTCCGCCGCTCATTAAATCGATCCCCAGACCACCATTCAGGAAATCATTGCCGCTGCCGCCAAATAGTCCACCAATCCCACTGTCATTTCCGTCACCCCCCAGGAGGATGTCATTCCCTTCCCCACCATATAGAAAATCCTGACCATTACCTCCATTAAGGAAATCGTTGCCAGAATCTCCTGCCAGCAGATCGTTGCCATTAACGCCGTTCAGGATATCGTTTCCTGGATCGCCATAGGCTGCATCAGGACCCGGTGTCCCTGTAAAATTATCGTTGCCCGGAGTTCCGTTGAAAAATACCATGATCATTTTCTCCGTTTATTAAACTCAAACTGGTTCAAAATTGTGAGGATTCCCGCCTGAAGGTGGGATGATTTGGGTGAGGAAGTGCGGCGTTGAGAGCCACACTTCCTCACCTGAGTCAGGAGTGCTCTCTATTGCCGTTGCTGTCACAGTCTAATAGTCCACCAATCCCACTGTCATTTCCGTCACCCCCCAGGAGGATGTCATTCCCTTCCCCACCATATAGAAAATCCTGACCATTACCTCCATTAAGGAAATCGTTGCCAGAATCTCCTGCCAGCAGATCGTTGCCATTAACGCCGTTCAGGATATCGTTTCCTGGATCGCCATAGGCTGCATCAGGACCCGGTGTCCCTGTAAAATTATCGTTGCCCGGAGTTCCGTTGAAAAATACCATGATCATTTTCTCCGTTTATTAAACTCTGGACTTTTGACTAAATCGCGCCGATTTTTTCTGAAACGCTGGCGCTGCCAGC
>CAZVXA010000153.1:0-16079 GCA_964630955.1 uncultured bacterium
CGGCGATCGCTTAGGGGCTTGCCATAAAATAAAATCCCAGTTTTCGTTTGGCGCGACTTCGCCGCGCCAAACGAAAACTGGGATTTTATTAAACAGCAGATCCCTTACTTGATATTAGGCGTCGGGTCGTATTCCAACTGTTTGGCTAAATAATCTGCAATTTGTTCCGATGCGCCTGCTGCTCCCATCCGTTCTCGGCCATTCTGTCGGCAGAATTCTAAATATTCAGTGTTCCCTAGAATGTCTCGAATGCTCAGCGCTGCTTGCTGCAAGATCTCTGGTGTCGCAGGCCGAGTGCCAATCAGCGTTAGAGAACGACCCAGTAGCCGCGACTGCGCTTCTGCAAATCGATAGGTGTAGGCTGGCCCCTCGCCAGGAACTGCGACCACGGGCTTCCCTAAACCGACAGCCTGCTCCGAAGCCGTCCCCGCCATGCCAATCACGAGATCAGCTTGCTGCAAAATGTCAGCAAACGCATCGTTGAAGCACTGCACTTCGATCGTTTGCAGGGTCTCAGCCGTTTTGGGAAGCATCAGACGATTGCCGACACACCGCCAGCCCACAGCAGCAGCGATTGCCTCCAACTCTGCCATCAGCCCCGACACAATAGCTGCCCGGAACTGCACCGGATTGGGAGAGAGTGCCTGCGCTGTCAGGGCCACCAGTTGTAGTTGTAGCTTGAGGTTAGCGATCGCCTCTCGAAGCCGCGAACCGGGCAGCAGCGCAATCATCGGAACGTCAGGCTCCAACTGCAAATTCTTCCCCTGGGGTACCAGCATATCCATTACGGGCATGCCGAGATATCGTACCCGCTGAAAGCCTCGACGCTGCATGTCCTGGGCGGTAAAAGCATCGCGGGCAAAGGTGGCCCGACAGCGAGCAGAGCGCAGCAACAGCGGCAGAATTGTCCCCAGCCGAATCCGCCCCTCATAGTAGCTGGAGTGGGCACACATGAAGAAAACGTAGGGCAGGGGAGTGCTTTGGGCGATCGCCACAGGCACAATATCTCCCATCGCCAGGATCAGGTCGGACTCCTTCGACCAGCGCCACACCGCCCGCAGTTGCTGCCAGGTGAGATGGATTAACCCCGACCATAAATCTTTGGCCAGCACCAGGGGATTCATATAGAGGAACCCACCGGAGGGCATCACTTGAGTGGGGCCGATAATCCTTACCCCCAACCGCCGATAGGCTTCTCCCGTACCCGAAATCGGCATTGCCACAACTTCGATCTCAGGATATTTCTGCATCAGCACCTTGAGGATCTGGCAGGTGGTGACATCTTCTCCATGCCCATTACTGAGACAAAGTAGACGTTTGGGGCGATCGGGGTAGTCAGACATGGAACATGAGGAATAAGAATCGACAGGGTGCTTCACGCTGTGCACTTTACTATTATGGGTTTTACAGCGCTTTGAGCTGAAATGCTGGACTTTTGACTAAATTGCGCTGATTTTTCCTGAAAAGCTGATGCGTATGCGTTTAGTGTTTCTCGCGTGCCCCTGCACCGCAGGGGCACGCGAGAAACGCTAAGTAGGGAGGCGCGATTCAGCTTGAAACCCCCAAAGCGGTTCCGCTCACTGCGCGGGCGGAACCGCTTTGGGGGTTTCGACTTTTTCCACGCCCACTTAGTTAATCCGAAAACGCTCAACAGATACGCTGACGCAGTCAGCTTTTCAGGAAAAATCGGCGCTAAAACCAAATATGCTGCGAAACGCTCTCTTAGAGAGCGTTTCGCAGCATGGCAAAAAGAAATAGTTATAAGTCCAGTGACTTAAAAACTGGAGTTCTCAATTTCTTGAACAATCTGGGCGCATAGTTCACCGAACCTTTACCAAACCATTTTTAGGGCAATCTTCCAATGGGAATTCTGAGTGCAGAGCACTGCATCAGGATGGGAAAATATATGGGATTACGTTCTCAGGTCGTCTGGTTTCCAACGGTCGAGCGATCGCTCACGATCATGAATACGCCTCTGGCATCCAGCGATCGCCTGGAACATGTCCAGTCACCCAACCATCTGTTCTGGCTGGATCTGGATCTGGATGGTGTGGAGCAAATCACTGAAACATTGTCACTGCACGATCAACTAACCAGTCTGCATCTGGTGTTTCAAGAAGGTGAGACTGCACTGAAGCTGGGTACAACCGTCCTCCAGCAGAAGAGCCTGGATAAGTACGGCTGGCAATTTCAGCAGTGGGGAGAAGCTCTGGCGACGGGAGCCACAATCGTTCTGCACGGGCTAAGTGAAACCTTTGAAGCGGATCAACCGGTATTGCAGCAGTGGGGCCTACTGGTGGGAGCATCTGTGGTGCTGGCTCACAAAAATGCCAGCGGATCGACAGGTTCACCGCTGCGTCGCACCTCGAAGTGAAGGTGTGGTCCCGTTGAAAAGCCGGTAGATCCGACCGCTGCGATCACCTGTCCACGTTGAACCGATTGTCCCTCAGACACATAGAGGGCGCTGGCATGAGCGTAAAGTGTCGAGATACTGCCGCCGTGGTCCACAATCACCGTGTTGCCGTAACCGCCATACCATCCTGCGTAAATGATGGTGCCTGAGTCAGCCGCCCGAATGGGTGTACCCGTTGGCGCACCAAAGTCAATTCCGGCATGGAAGCGGCGGTAGCCCAGAATCGGGTGGACCCGGTAGCCAAATCCGCTGGTGAGGGGACCATCGGTGGGAAAGGTGAAAATTCCTGTGCCCCGAAAGGCGCTGGTGGTTGCAACCGCTAAGCGCTGCTGGATCAGAGCAGCAATGCTGTCGGAATCCCGTTCTATCCGGGCCTGGGCTGCTTCGACGGCCTGCCGATCGCGTCTCAATCGCTGGATGGTTGTCTTCTGAACCTGCGCCTGCGTTTCAAAGACGGCTTTCTGGGTCTGAAGCTGTTCCATCAGCAGAGCGATTGCTGTCTTCTGTCGCTCCACCTGGCGCCGCCGCCGCTTCAGGTCATCGGCCTGCTGCCGCAGTTTGGCCAGCACCTGACGGTCAGCATCATAGACGCGCCTGAGTTGAAACCGCCGATCGAGGAATTCGTTCAGGCTGCGACTTTGCAACAGGACGGCCCACCCTCTGTTCTGCTGCTGCCGTTGGAGAAACTGAAGTCGAGCGACTGTGGCCGAGCGGCTCTGGTCATAGATTTGCTCTGAACGCGCCAGATTTTTCCGCAGATCACTCAGGCGTTTGTTGGCCTGACCAAGTAAGGTTTCGTTCTGGTCGATTTCTTCGGCTGCAGTATCGATGCTGTCCTGGATATTATCCAGTTGGTTTTGGACAGAATTTTCCTGCTGCTGCAGACGATCACGCTGGTTGTCCAGGTTTTGCCGCTGCTGGTTAATCTGCTGCTGGCGCTGGCGCAGGGTGTCGATGCTCTGGGCAGCAGCAGAGCAGGAATCAAAGGGGAACGGCGTGATCCAGAGGGCCACACAGAGGAGAGCGATCGCCAGACCTTTTAGAATTCGTCGGATTGATGGGGGCAAAATCAACGGAGTTCGGGGTATTATGCAGCCAGCATTCCCTATTCCAGGGTGTTTTGTAGCAGCGATTATGACACCGCTGAGAACAGGGCGACAATCCCAAATACGATTAATACCAGCCCAGAGACTTTGTTGACCCACTGCAATGATTGAGCATTGAATTTTGTCCGTAGGAGGCTGACACCACTGCTGAGGACAAGCCACCACAGAGCGGAACCGACAAACACGCCCAGTACCAGAGCGATCGCCGCGACAGGGCTTCCGGCGGCGCTGGCCAACCCCAATCCTGCGAACACCGCCGCAAAAGAGGCAATGGTCAGCGGGTTAGTGAGCGTCAATGCGACGGTAGAGAGGTATGCCTCCAGCAGACCCTGTTCTTCTGCGAGAGCGGCCTTTTCCGCTGGCCTGGAACGCCAATGGGTCACCCCCAGGTACACCATGAATAGCCCGCCCACCAGTTTGAACCAGAACACCTGATCAATTAGAATACCAGAAATCAGCGTCACACCCGAAGCGGCCAGTACGCCATATGTAGCGTCAGCCGTTGCGGCCCCCAATCCTGATAGCAGGCCAACGAGCCACCCCCGGGTCAGCGTTCGCTGAATACAGAGAATTCCAATGGGGCCAACGGGAGCGGCGATCGAAAATCCAAACACCAGTCCACGCAAAAATAACAGGCTATCCATCGTACTTATTCCTCATCCAGCAGTTTTTCCAGCGGTAGCATGGGTGTTTCTTTGACCGTGGAGAGCACAATTGTGGTGCGCGTCCGAAGGACACCGGGTAAACCCTTCAAGTCTTCACTGACCAGGCGTTCCAGCTCACGCGTATGGCGGCAGCGCACCTTCAGCCAGTAGTCATCTTCCCCGGCGACGTGGTGGCATTCCTGGATCTGCGGCAACGCCTGCACCATCTCCAAAAACTTCGTCCGATGCTCTGGACGATCGAGGGTGACCGCAACAAAGGCAGTCAGATGACAGCCGACTGCGTCTGGATTGATCAGAGCGGTGTAACCCAGAATCACCTGACGCTCCTCCAGGCGACGCACCCGGTCTGCCGCCGCTGGTGCAGAAAGTTGTAGCAAGCCTGCTAGTTCGGCCCAGGTGGTGCGTCCATTTGCCATCAAGGCGAGCAGAACCTTGTAATCCAAATTATTTAATTCCATGGAGTTAATCATAATATGCAAATTTTGTGGTAGACCTTCGTTTAAAAAGTTTTCAAAGAGTCGTTCGATCTTGTTTTCTAAAGTTTGTTCTGGACTTTTGACTAAATCGCGCCGATTTTCCTTAAATGCTGACACCGCCAGCGTTTAAGTAAAATCGGCGCTAAAATTGAATTTGCTGCAAAAAATTTGCTGCTAAAGGCTTTTCTAGTGTGCTTTGAGTATCTCTTGTGTACCCCTGCGGCGCAGGGGTACACAAGAGATACTAAAGAAAATTAAAGACACTCCGCGACTGGATGTCCCCCTCAAAGCGGTGCCTGGAACTATTGCTTTGTGTGGGCGCACGCAAGATTGTGGAGAGCCAAATTGATTTGATTGCAGTGGCGATCGCTTCCGTCAGCCCACCGATAAGTTCTTTAAAATTCCTTTAAAGGAGAGAAGGTTTTTGTGTAAAGTGTTGGCACAAAATGGGCATTACGTGGTCTAATGATTAGGAGGCTTAACGTCTCACCCCAGGGGGTTGGGGGGCTAACCCCCTGGGTGTCTAACATTCTTAGAGTAAAAATATCTAGTAATTTAAACCCCAGCTTGCACAACAAAGCTGGGGTTTTGAGTTACCCCTCCAACTGGGTTGCCCCGATAGAATAGAGACTCAGGTTTGTAATTCTCAGGATCAACTCCCATCCCTGTTTCAAGCCCACTCTTTGATCACGCCCTGTGGCTCCCATGACTGAAACTAAAGTTTTGCTGACTGGTCTCAAGTCTTACCATTTTCGGCATCCTCTCGATCTGGAGGCGACCCGATCGCTCCAGCACTTTCCCGGTTTGGATGTGCTGTTGCGCAGTCTGGTTGGCCCCGTGGCTGAGCAGTTCTTTCATCTGGAGAATCTGGCATCGGGGATTCGAGTGGGTGAAAACCAGCTTCCTCATCTGCACCACCTGCTACTGGAAGCCTGCGAGGTGCTGGATCTGGAACCTCCCCAGCTTTACATCCGGCAAAATCCAGTCCCCAACGCCTACACCTTTGCCATGCGCGGCAAGCAACCGTTCATGGTGCTACACACCTCACTGATTGACCTGCTGGAACCCGACGAAATTCAGGCCGTAATCGCCCATGAACTGGGCCACCTCAAATGCGAACACAGCGTCTACTTGACCCTTGCCAATCTGCTGGTGCTGGCCGCAGGCCAAATTGGGGTACCGTTGGTGCAGGGTTTGCAGGAGCGGCTGATGGAGTGGGTGCGCTGTGCAGAGTTTACGTGCGATCGCGCTGCTCTTCTGGTGGCACAAAATCCCCGCACGGTGGCCTCTGTCTTAATGAAACTCACCGGAGGTTCTCCGACACTGGCGGGCCAACTGAACCTGGATGCGTTTCTGGCGCAGGCTCGCTCCTACGAAGACCTGAGCGGCAACGACATGGGTAAGCTGATGCGCCAGTTGCAAACCGCTCAGTTAACCCACCCCCTGCCTGTCCTCCGCGCACGAGAAATTGATCGATGGGCGGGGACTCAAACTTATCAGGCTCTACTCGAACAGCGACCTATCCTCTATAATGAGGAAACCAAACGCCTGGGCGGGTGGCGAAACTGGTAGACGCACCACACTCAAAATGTGGCACCTTCGGGTATGCGAGTTCGATTCTCGCCCCGCCCATCCTTATCCAAAGTGGCTCACGCTTAGCGTGAGCCACTTTTTGCAGTGCAAAGCGCTGTGTGTGACCATTAGCGGGCATAATGCAGGAGAGTATTTTGGCAGCGCTGTTTTTGGTGTTTTTAGGAGGCATTTTGGCATGAACCAGTTCAACCCCATGCTGAACCTCATCTCGTTTCTGGGAATCTTTGGACTGTGTGCGATCGCCTGGGTCTTCTCCGAAAATCGCAACCCCCGCTACTTTCCCTGGCGAGTCGTGTTCCTGGGGATTTTGCTGCAATTGGTGCTGGGGGCGCTGGTGTTCACAGTTCCCCTGACACGAGATCTACTACAAGTTTTTAGCAATCTACTGAATGTTGTTTTTGACGCTGCCGATTCGGGGGCTCGCTTCGTCTTTGGTCGCAACATTGTTCCGATACCGGGGCAGGAACCGTTCATCCTGGCTCCTTTGGCAAAGGGGGCAACCGCCTGTGCGCCCAACACAGCGGGACAGGTAATTCCTGGCTACTGTGCCATTCAGCTCGGCTACATTTTCGCCTTCCGAGCGCTGCCTGCGGTAATTTTCTTCTCTGGATTCATGGCCCTGCTCTACAACCTGGGCGTGATTCAGGTGATTACCAATGTGTTCGCCAAAATTTTCTACTCCATTATGCGCCTGAGTGGAGCCGAGGCCCTTAGCGGTGCAGCCAATATTTTTGTGGGGATTGAGGCGGCGATCGTGGTTCGGCCTTACCTGAAAAAAATGACTCGCAGCGAACTCTGCGCAATTCTGGCCTGCTGCTTTGGTACGGCAGCTTCCTCAACACTGGCGATCTACGTCAACTTTCTACGTCCCGTCTTTCCCAACATTCTGGGGCACCTGGTGTCAGCCTCGATCATGGCGATCCCCGCCTGCTTCGTCCTGTCGAAAATTCTTGTCCCCGAAACCGAAATTCCCCTCACCGCAGGCGGTATTCCTGTTGAGAATCAACTGCTGGAGGACACCGACCCTGTTGATGCCGCAGTTGATCGGGCAGATTTCCAGACCGCTCCCAAGGAAACAGTTGGTGGTGAAGTGATTGAGCGGGTTAGCCCCCTGGATGCGGCAATTATGGGGGCGCTGGACGGCGTGAAGATGGCGGTGTCGATTGCTGCGGTGTTGATCCTGATCCTGGGGCTGGTTTACCTGGTCAATCAGATCTTCTCAGGTCTGGCCAGCCTTGAAAACGTGACTGCCGTGCAGACCGGATCAATCCTCCAACCGCTGGTGCCAGTGCTCAACTCCATTGGTCGGGTGTTTAGTGTTGTGACGCTGCAAAATATCCTGGGTGCGCTGTTCCTGCCGTTGACGGTGCTAACCGGGGTGTCGCTTCAGTGGGACGAACTATGGACCTCTTCGGTGATCATTGGTCGGCGTTTGTTTGAGACGGCAATTCCTCCCTATCAGGCGCTGGCAGAGGCGGCGGCGGCGGGGAAAGTGAGCGATCGCGCCCTGCTGATTGTCAGCTATGCCCTTTCTGGGTTTGCCCACCTGGCCTCCGTCGGTATCTTTGTGGGAGGCACCACCGCCCTGGTTCCGTCTCGTCGGAAGGATATCTCTGAACTGGGATGGAAGGCGCTGTTTGTAGGGACACTGGCCACCCTGATGATCGCCTGCGTTGCCGGAGTGTTTGACACTGGCGCTCGCAGTATTCTGGGAGAACCCGGCACTCCAGCCCCGGCCATATCTCCGATGCCTGCTCCCAGTCCCGCTGTGCCTCCCTCTCCCCTGCCAACGCAACCTCCGGTTGAAAGCCCTGCTGCTGCTCCCACAACCGTTGCGCCTGTGGTGCCTCCGGTTGCCCCTGCGCCTGTTGAATCGCCTGCTCCACTGCCCAGCCCGGTTGAAGGGGTGGCACCTGGCCCAGCCCCAACGGTTGAACAACCGGTACCGGCACCTAATCTTGAGTTGCAGCCAGCTCCCAGCCCTGGCTCTTAAGAAACTGGACTTTGTCTCAATCGCGCCGATGTTCCTGAGATGTAGTTAGCATCAGCGTTTCAGGGACATCGGCGCTAAAATTAAATCTGCCGCGAAACGCTCTTTAAGAGAGCGTTTCGCGGCATTGAAGAAGTAGTCAAAAGTCCAGTAAGAAAAAGCCACCCAGTTGATGGGTGGCGTTGTCTCAGTCCTATGGGTCAATCTCAATCCAAAGAAGATTTTTGCTAACTGTGAAGTTTGGCGGGTCAACCTCAGTTGCTATGAACTTCAAACTTGTGGGCATAGCTTTGAAGCAGTGAACTCATTTGGGTCACCACATCATCGCCACCACTACTTCTAGTAATCGCCTGCCGTTCGGGGAAAAAGTCGGGGCGATCGAGGTTGCGGGCGATCGCTTCACTCACCTGCTGGGCGATCAGGGTTTGCAGTTCCTCCTGGGCGCGGGTGCGCTGGTAGTCAGCCCCTTCTTCGGTCGTAGCATACAGGGGAGGTAGACGGTTTAGCGCGTAGGCCGCGATGTCACCCAGATCCAGTGTGCAGTCGCTGGTGGCTTCGATTTCAGCGACACGGGCGATCGCCTCCGTCAGCACCAGTTCTTCCATCACGTTGATAAACTGCTTGCGGGGAACAGCAACCACTTCCCCGGTCAACAGCGCTCCCATTAATCGGTCAAGCGCCATGTATTCCTCGATAGACAGTTCCGAGGCGGTGTCACAAATGCGCCCAACTTCTGCCTCCATTGCCGGAGTTAAGTATCCGTCATGAAGAGCCTGTTCGACAATTTTTTCGATGCTCATAAATCTCTAACGCTCCACCACTGTAGGGGAAGGGCATTGCTCATTTCCATCATTAGTGTTCCCAGGAATTCAGAGAATGCACCAGAGGAAAATAGTTTTTGAAGGTTGGGGAACGCAGATGAACGCAGATGAACGCAGACTTGGGGTGAGCGGTGAGCCGAACCTTGAACGCAGATGAACGCAGATGAACGCAGATGGGCTGGATGTAGGGGCGTAGTATTCGGCAGATGGGCTAAGGCGGAGCGTAAAACATAATGGCCGAATGCTACGCCCTTAAACTGATGCCAAAGTCGAGAAGCAGAATGCCGCGTTTACAGCCCTTTTCGTCCTGGTGAGGTACGGGGCACACCCCTGTACCTCACCGACATGAAAAACGCTGTATTGAGGTGAATGATAAAAGTGTGAGCGGGGGAAGAAGGATGAGTGAAGGCGGAGATTTGACACCGATTCAGGTGGTGGGGGTTGGGCTGGATGGGCTGCTGGGGTTAAGTGAGACGGTGCAGCGGCTGGTGAAGCAGGCAACGCTACTTGTGGGGAGCGATCGCCATCTCAGCTATTTCCCCGAACAGGCTGCACCACGGTTTGTGTTGGGAGATTTGCGGGAGGCAATCCAGCGGATTCGGGAGACTCTTTCTAAGCATCCGACAGAAGAAGATGCTCAGAAACCACCGCTAATTGTGATTTTGACTTCGGGAGATCCGCTGTTTTTTGGGTTTGGGCGGCTGCTGTTGACGGAGTTTGAGTCTGAGCTGCTGACGTTTCATCCGCAGGTGAGTTCGGTGCAGTTGGCGTTTAATCGGATTAAGGTTTCCTGGCAGGATGCGCGGTTAATCAGTGCGCATGGGCGATCGCTGGAGGCGTTGACTCAGGCGTTGCAGCAGGGGGCGAGTAAGATTGCGGTGTTGACGGATGACCGGAATACACCAGGGGCAATTGCACGTTTGCTGCTCAGTCTGGAACTGCCGGGGGCGTATCGGTGCTGGGTCTGTGAAAATTTGGGGGGAACGGCTGAGCGGGTGCAGTGCTTTACGCCTGAGGAATTAACGCAGCAGTTCTTTGAGCCGCTCAATGTGGTGATTTTGCTGCGGACAGCAGAGACGATCGCGCCTGTGAGTCTGCCGCTGCTGGGTTTGCCAGATTCAAGTTTTCTGAGTTTTGGCGATCGCCCCGGTCTGATGACCAAGCGAGAGGTGCGGCTGCTGGCACTGGGAGAACTTGCGCTTTATCCTCGCCAAACCGTGTGGGATATCGGCGCGGGCACGGGATCAGTTTCCATTGAAATAGCTCGGCTCTGCCCCACTTCGAAGATCTACGCCATTGAGAAAACTGCCGCTGGAGTGGCGCTAATTGAACAAAATCAGCAGCGGTTTCAAGTTGAGAATCTTTTCCCCGTCCATGGCACTGCCCCCAGAGCGCTGGCGGAATTGCCTGTCCCCGATCGCATTTTCATTGGCGGTAGCGGCAGTTACCTCACCGAGATATTGGATGTTTGCTGTGGGGTGCTGCAACCAGAGGGGGTGATCGTGGTGGCGATCGCTACTCTAGAGAATCTGACTGAATTGGTCGGTTGGGCACAGATCCATGCTGCGGAGTGGACGTACCATATGCTGCAAATTCAGGTGGCGCGATCGGTTCCCGTGGGGGATCTCACAAGATTTGCGCCGCAGAATCCGGTGACACTGGTGCGGGTGGGGAGGGTGGATGAGTGGATGAGTGGATGAGTGGATGAGTAACGATACTTCACACGAGAACTCAGGCTTGTGAGACGCTGGTTTTCCCTTGCCTTTGCCTCCGACCTCCTTCACTGCCCTCCTTCCCATCTACCCATCCACGCTTCGGCTATCGCTCACCGCAATACCCATCCACCCATCCACCCATCCACCCATCCACCTATCCACCCATCTACCTATCCACAATCACCTCAAACTCCTCCAATCCCCGAATCGCCTCTAAATCGGAATCGTGCTTTGCGATCGCCCCATACCCGTCCTCCAGGTCCACTGCTTTCTGGAGTGCTTTCAGGGCGGGTTCCGTTTCTCCTTTAAGAGCATGGCTGCACGCCAGGTTGTAGAAAGCCAGGGCGGATTTGGGTTGCAGTTTCAGGACTTGCTGGTAGGCGGCAATTGCCTCTTCATAATGGCCTGCTTCGATCAGAGCGACGCCACGATCGCTCATCAGTTTGGGGTCGTTGGGTTTGAGTTTGAGGGCTTCGTCGTAGGCGGTTATTGCTCCTTCGGGTTGACCCAGGTTGCGCAGAACCAGTCCCCGGTAGTGCCATGCGCCGTAGAAGTCGGGTTGCAGTTCGATGGCGCGATCGGTGGCTTGCAGCGCTTCGTCATACTGTTCGGAGAGCATCAGGGCGATCGTGCGGCCATACCAGGGTTCGTAGCGATCGGGGAGGATCTGGCTGGCCTGGTCGAAGGCGGCGATCGCTTCGTCAAAGCGATTTTCCTGGATTAGCTGATCCCCCTGCTCCATTGCTTTCATGAAGGGGACGGCGGTTTTGCGGTCTTGCTGCCAGGAGGGTTTTGAGGGGAAGAGGCGTTGGGCGATCGCCCAGACCACAATCAGGGCAACCAGAATACCTGCGGCCCAGTCCTTGAACAGGTCGTGGCCTTCCCAGGCAAGGTCAGCGGGGATGCGCAGGGAGTCGGCAATGCCCATGACGCCGCTCCAGAAGGCGAGGTTTGCCTGGGGGGAGAACCACAGCAGGCCAAACAGAACAAAGACGCCGTACTTGCTGTAGCGGTTCAGAGCATTCTGCCAGGCTTCGGGGAGCCAGGGCTCTAGAATGCCGTAGCCGTCAAGGGAAGGAACGGGCAGCAGGTTGAGGATGACTCCGGCGATCTCCAGGAGGGCCAGGAAAGCCAGGGCAGGCCAGATCCAGTGGGTAGGCTGAGCAGGGGCGTAGCCCAGGATGAAGGGGAGAGAGAGGGCGATCGCCGTCAGCCCTGTCATGGCAGGCCCCGCCAAAGACACGGCGCTTTTCCAGATGCGTCCGCGCAGTTGGTGCTGGTTGATGTAGACCGCTGCTCCCGGTAAGGGAATACCGCCCAGCAGCAGAAAGATCAGCGGCATCACCAGGCTGAGGGAAACGTCGGTGTACTTCAGGGGGTTCAGGGTGAGGTAGCCCTTGTCTTTCATAGACGTATCGCCGCCCCAGTAGGCAACGATGGCGTGGCCAAACTCGTGCAGACAGACGGACACAATCCAACCGACAAAGACGAACAGCGCGACAGAAAGCATGGCGATCGGGGAAGAGGTTCTTTCATTATGCGGATTCCCACCGCTTAACACGAATGACTCAAAACCTGTAAAACTGTTAGGGGACGCTCTGACCGCTCTCCACTATTTGTTTACTGTTACTTACTGTCATGCTACAAGCCGGGATCGTTGGACTGCCCAACGTTGGAAAATCCACTCTGTTCAATGCTCTGGTGGCGAATGCCAAAGCGCAGGCCGCCAACTTTCCGTTCTGCACGATCGAGCCAAATACTGGAGTGGTGGCAGTTCCTGATGAGCGCCTGGGAGTACTGGCAAAAATCTCCAGTTCAGCCGAGATCATTCCGGCGCGGGTAGAATTTGTGGACATCGCGGGCCTGGTGAAAGGAGCCAGCAAGGGTGAGGGACTGGGCAACCAGTTTCTGGCCAATATCCGGGAAGTAGACGCAATTGTTCATGTGGTGCGCTGTTTTGAGAACGACGATATCATCCACGTTGCAGGCTCGGTGGATCCGGCGCGAGATATTGAGGTGATCAACCTGGAACTGGCTCTGGCAGATCTGGGGCAGCTTGAGAAAAAGGCCGATCGCACCCGCAAACAAGCGCGAGCCAGTAAAGAAGCGCAGACAGAAGTGGCAGTTCTGGATAAGCTGCTGGAAGTGCTAAACGAGGGCAAGTCGGCTCGACTGGTGAGCCTGACGGAGGAAGAAGCGGAAATGATCAAACCGCTGGGGCTACTAACGCGCAAACCCGTGATCTATGCTGCCAACGTGTCGGAGGATGACCTGGCAACAGGCAACGACTGGGTGCAGCAGGTGAGGGCGATCGCCGCCCAGGAAAATGCCCAGGTCGTCGTCGTTTCTGCTCAGGTGGAATCGGAGTTGATTGAACTTCCTGAAGACGAACGCGCCGATTTTCTGGAGACCCTTGGTGTGCAGGAAGGTGGCCTCCAGTCGCTGATTCGCGCCACCTATGACCTGCTGGGTCTGCGCACCTACTTTACCACTGGCCCCAAGGAAACTCGCGCCTGGACGATTCGTGCAGGCATGGTGGCTCCTCAGGCAGCAGGGGTGATTCATACCGACTTCGAGCGCGGATTCATTCGGGCAGAGACAGTGGCCTATCAGGATCTAGTGGCCAGTGGCTCGATGAATGCCGCAAAGGAGAAGGGGATGGTTCGCAGTGAAGGAAAGGATTACGTGGTGCAGGAAGGCGATGTGATGCTGTTCCGATTCAACGTCTAGACTCACCCACCTTCTGTTTTGGAGACTGGGGCACAGACTCCTGTGTGGGCCGGGTGACTGACAGAATGATGATGCTCAGCAGAACAAACCAGAGGAAGATACCGAAGTAGGCGATCGCCAGCTTATTTCGCACATCCCGTTGAATGGCACGAAAGACGTTCGCATCGCAGTCAACCCTTAGCCCACCCACCGTTTTGCCTGCCGAGTTACGGATCGCCCCATAGGCAGAAATCCACTCCCCCAGTTCATCTTTGAACGGGGTGATCGTGACGTACTGTTCCTCGCTATTGGTGTAGACCTTCTGAGCCTCTGGGCGGGGAGAAAAGGGTTGCCAGAATTGAGAAATGCGATCGCCCACGGGCAGGTTTCCTTGAAGTTCCCGGCCCACATCTCCGATTATGCGCATTTGCCCCGTCCGCTGCTCCAGGAAAAAAGTTCTGGGGTAGACCATGGGAATTGCTGAATGAACCTTAAACAGCCAGGTCTGATGTTCTCTGTAAAGGGGATCGTTGAGAGATAGAAAATTGTTGGTAATTCGTCGCTGTACCAGTTGCTCAAAGCGATCGCCATCAATGCCCACTAACCCGACATTCAGTGCTTTTTGCAGATCCCTCTTCACCTGCTGGTCAGCCTGATCGGTGGCAAAATTGTAGAACCAGAGGCAGGCGGCAGCGGCGATCGCCATATTCCCCAAAACCGTTGTCAGAAGCACCACCCACTTTGCCCGCTGTCGCCGCTTCAGAGACTTCGCCTCAAACTCCTGGCTGGCATTGATAAAACTGCCCTGTAGCTCCGTTGGCTTAGGGTTCTTATCAAAACTCTGGGTCAGCCACTGCTGAGCATCTCGCAGATCGCTCCCGCGCAGCAGATAGCTGGCGTCATTCCCCTTGTGTTGCCATTCCAGGGCTCTCACCAGCAGGCGAGAATGTCTTCGCACGTAGCTCAGGTCGGTGTCAACTGCTGCCAGAAGTTCCTTGAATGCCTGTTCCTGGTCGTCTGTTTCGCGAAAGAATAGCCAGTTGTGTCCAGAAATGGATGGGTGGAGGCTATCCATCGCAAATCCTTCCCGACGCACAATCGGCAGGAAGCGCTTGTGGAGCTGCGTTGCGTATTCGATTTCCTGGGCGCAAACTTTCGACTCGACCGAATCAGGGCTGAGCACAAAAATGAAGGTGTGTGCCGCCTCAATCCCCCTCTGAATTGCTTTCCACCATTCCTCCCCTTTTTCAATGTCTCCCCAGTCAACCCAGGGTTCGCGCCCCAGTTGGGTAAAGGCAGCGTCCAGGCTGCGCACAAATTCCTGATCTTTGCGGGAGTAGGAGATAAACACCTCGCCCTTCCGCAGTGCCGGGGGCAGATTCAGGGAGGTGTTGGGTGAAAGGGTGATCGGGTTCATGGCGGTCAGCAGGAGTTGATTCCGTTTTCGATCGGGACACGAACTTCTCAGGACTGATTACGTTAAGGCTCGCTCTGGTCTGAACTGGCCTGCGATCGCAGCGCCCACTCCATCTGGCTTAGAATACCCCGCAGCATGGCAACTTCTCGCTCCGAGGGAAAAGCCCGATTGAATAACAGCCGAAACTTCTCCATGCGGCTATCGGCGGTGTGGGGGTAGAGATAGCCAATCTTTAGTAACAGCGCCTCCAACTGTTGATAATAGCCCTCCAGATGCTCCAGAGGAGCAGGTTCCAGGGGAACTGGAGGAGCGGAAAATCCTGTCGTCTCCCGGCCCTGTGCGGCTTCGTGCAACTCATAGCAGCAAATGGCTGCTGCCTGGGCCAGATTCAGCGAGAGATAGTCGGCGCTGCTGGGGATGCGGATAAACCGCTGCGCGAAGTTGAGTTCTTCTGTAGTCAGACCCCGGTCTTCCCGGCCAAAGATCAGGGCAGCAGGGGCAGGTGGATCGCTCAGCAACCAGGGAAGGCAGGCGCGGGGATGTTCCAGGTTAACGGTCAATGTAGTGCGATCGCGTCCGGTCGTTGCCACTGCCCGCCGACAGCCTTCCAGGGCCTCCGGTAGGGTTGAGACGAGGTGCGATCGCTCCAGAATATCGGCAGCATGAACCGCCATCTGACGCGCCTCACTACTCAGGGGATCGCACTGAGGATTGACTAGCACCAGTTGTGACAGCCTCATATTTTTCATAACCCGGGCGATCGAGCCGACGTTGAGCGGACCGGTGGGTTCGACCAGAACAATACGGATCAGTGAGAGATTGGTCGTCATAGCCCTCTTCTATCACTCTTGTCGTATACAAACTAAGCAAGTGTCTCGTTTCCAGGCTCCGTCTAGAAATGCCCACCAGAGGCTCTGCCTCCTCTTGCAAGGAGGCAGAGCCTCCGTAGCCGCATTCCAGGCGAGACGCCTGGAACGAGAGTTAGCCTGTTTACCATACAGCGCTTTACGCTGAGTAGAAGCAAGTTTTGAATAAGAGCCGAGCGGAGCGCGGTTCTTACCCAAATGAAAAGGGCTGTATGACTGGCGAATTCTATGCTCCAGCAATTCTTCTGCCTACAATTGAACAAACTTCGTCGCACTCCCCATCCTCGCGTTAGCAGGGTGGGGTCAAG
>CAZVXA010000154.1:0-16061 GCA_964630955.1 uncultured bacterium
GCGGCGGCAGAATCAGGGTCTTGGTTTCTGGTGCAAGATCTCAGTTGAGTAACTTTTTTGGGAAGGCGCGGCGGAGCCGCGCCTTCCCAAAAAAGTTATGGGTTTTGATTTTGCAAGCATATTTACGGCATTGGGGGGGATGGAGTGCAATACGCCTGCGACCATTTGCAGGTACTGTTCAGCCGCTTTTGCCAGCGTCAAATTCTCCAGAATATATGCTCGCGGATTGAACTGTTGATCGTTGAGCTGATCTAGAAAACACTCCAGGGTAGATGAAAATTCCGATAGATCCTTAAACCGCAAACCACAGCGATCGTCCCAGTAGGGCACGGAACTCACCGGGCCGAATTGCACCCTGTGGGGAAAGTAGGAGGGATCTTGCCAGTCGCCGCCTCGATCCCAGGCCAGGATCGGCACCCCACAGGATAACGCCTGCTGATAGGCGATTCCCTGCGTCTCATGTTCACAGAGAAATAGCATGGCTTTACTGCGGGCCAGCAGTTCCCGAAAGGTTTCTTCTCGATACGCGCCGTAGCGAATTTCTGCAACAGTGAGCTGATGCTGACCGAGCAGATCGCGAATGGGCTGTACCAGTTCTGCATCGTAGCGATCGCGCTCCCACCGCACTTTGTTGTACAACAGGATGTCGATATCTTTGGGGATGTTCTCACTCGGTTGCCACTCGTCAGTGTCGATGCCGACGGGCCATGCCTGGACGCGATCGCCAAAATAAGGCTCCCACATTTGCCGCATCCACTCACCGGGGACGAGGATTTTTTGAATGGGCAATCGCTCCAGCAAATCAGGATCGTCCATTGGGTGAGAAAAGACCGCCGCCCCAAACACAATGGGATTTTTCCACGGGTGCTGATCCAGCAGGTGGGGCTTGCCGATGATGCAGGCAATTTCCTCCGGGTGACGTTGCACATATCGGTAGTTGTTGACCCGGTAGGGAATACCAAGCTGGTCTAACCCGGCACAAAGATTCAGAAAAACCCGTTTCTGGCCACCCACCGGAGGAAGGCCGCGAACCAGGCGGCGGATGATGCGGCGAGGATAGCGATCAAGCGGGAGCCAGCGATCGGGTTCGGGTTCCGCGTAGAAGAGATTTAAGGGATGCATGGTGAGCAGTGAGAAAGATGACACTACACGGGAAATTGGTGGAATCGTTGGGGCGATCGCGCTTTGAACCGTTTCAGCACCTGTCGCCGCAGTTGTAGAAGTACCTCAGTTCGACGAAAACCGAGGGAACGGTAGATTGTCCCCAGCAGACCTGCTTCGGGAATTTGAAACGCCGGGTTCAGTTGAAACACCCAGTCTGCCACTTCGTTAGCTTCCTCTGGATGGGTATAGGCAATCCAGTGGGCCAGATGCCACAACACTTTCGCAGCCGCCTGCCGACGACGGGGTGTCAGTTCCCCCTGTTCTGCAAGCTGGCACAAAACCCGCCGATAGAGCATGAGCTGCTGTAGATGAACCGTGACGGATTTCATTCCCCGGAGTGCCTGCAAGCGTTCCTGCTGATGGTGACGATGACAGAAGGTGGCCTGCTCAAACACTGCTACTTTGGGTTGCGCCAGCGCCACTTCCAGCACAAACAACCGATCGTCCCGATAGGCAAAATCGGGACGGTGAGGAATCTCCTTGAGAAACTCACGGCGGAAGAGATAGGCAGAATAGTGGGAACTATTGCACTCCCCAAGCTGCTGCGCAATAAAATCATCACAGTCTGTCCAGTTCACCCGGTACAGCAACTCTCCTGCCTCAGAATACGCTTCGTATCCCGCCACCACGACATCGGCATTCTGCTGTTGGGCGATCTGCAACTGGCGATCGCTGGCTTCGGGATTCAGCCAATCGTCAGAGTCGAGAAACCGGACGTAGGTGCCCCTGGCGCTGGCAAAGCCCCGATTCACCGCCCAGGGCTTTCCTAAATTAGGCTGTCGAATACGAACGACATCCGGTTGCGTTTGCAGCCACTCCCAGGTGCCATCCGTGCTGCCATCATCCACTACAATAATTTCCGTTTCGCACTCCATTCGGCGGCAGGAGTCGATCGCCGTGGGCAGGCTCCAGAGCCGATTGTAGGTGGGAATAATTACCGAAATGTCCATAACCCTTCCTGGCTCCAGCGATGATACGATACGCTCAGTTTGCGGGCTACTTTCCAGCCAAATAGTCGTTTTAGCCACTCGCCTCGCCATCCTCCGAAGGACGGTAAATCTGGCTTCACGCCCCAGTTCTGAACTCGCTGGACGGCGGTATTCGCGATGTGGGGGTAGTCAGGATAAGCCTGCACCGCTCGTTCCATATACAGTCGAGCCAGGGCGCGTTTGGCCCTGGGGCAATCCGTCACCGCCAGCAGGTGTTCGGCCTTCAGGTCGATCGCCCGCAACGCCGACCAGTGGTGTCGCTCTGAGGCACTACCGCTCAGACTTCTGCCGTTACGATACTTGCGGTAGTAGGAAACGCCTGTTGGGCAATACCGAATTCCCTTACTGTGCAGCACCACCCTGGCAAAATACTCCCCATCGTCATCCAACGACAGCGCTTCGTCCCATTCTCCCGCCCGGTCAGCGATCGCCCGTGGGGTCAACCAGGCCGCCGGATGCACCATTGCCCCCTGACCATCCCCCCCCAGCAGGCGCACCAGCCACGCCACCGGGTCATCACTATCGGCAAAGAAGAGACCACCCGTTTCTAAGCGTCCCTGGGTGCGATCGCCGCCATCAAAAAAATGAACCGTTCCACAGAGCGACAGGCACTCCGGGGTATCCTGGAGCAATTTCACCTGAGCCACAATCTTGTCTGGACTGAGCAGATCGTCTGCATCAAGATATTGAATATAGTCGCCCTGCGCTGCTCTCAACGCTTGATTGCGGGCGGCACTGGCTCCACAGTTTACTTGAGCAATAACCTTGACCCTGCTAGACTGGAGCGATCGGGCAAGCGACAGACTTCCATCCGTCGAACCATCATCCACAATGATCACTTCGATATTTGGCCAGGTTTGGGCGAGACATGACTCGATGCATTCCGCTAACCATTGTTCTGCGTTGTAGCAGGGAATCAGAATTGAGACTAGAGCATTCATAAATCATTAGAGGTGTGCATTTTGTCCAGCAAGCGCACCACAGACCCCTCTCCATTCGACGAAAGCTGTAGTGCTGCGCCAGGGCTGATGCCGAAAGAAAGCCCTGACCTGGCGCAGTAAGGTTGTCCACGGGGCAGGTTTTCGCTGTGGGTAAATTCCGTACCATTTCAGCCGCTGCACCCTGGAGAAGCAGGCCGCATAGTTGAGTTTCCCCAGGTAACCCTGACGCAGACGGTCAGCGGTGATCAGGTGCGTTAGCTGGAGTTGTGGGAAATAACCGACTTCCCAACCAGCATCGATCAGGGTTAGCACCATCTCATTGTCGCCACTGGACATTCGGTATTGGGGCGATCGCTCCAGGGAGGGCCGCAGAAGATGCTCTGCCATCTGCCCCAGCACATTGCCAAACACAGACTTGCGGAGCGCCATGCCAATGCCCCACGGAGCAAAGGCGGGGTAGGACGATTCGGTCAGCGCACTGGAGCGCCCACCACTGGTCAGCGGTTCATCCCCAAAATCTCTCAGCGACAGAAACGAGGAAAACTGGGAGATCTAGCGCCCCGGTTGCTGCTCGAATGAGGGCAGTGACTTGCCAGCGATCGCCCCCATCTCCGGGTGTTTCTGAAAAATTTGCACCACCTGCATCAGGTAGTTTGCATGGAGTACGCTGTTGTGGTCAATGTATAGCAGGATAGATCCGGTTGCTTCCTGCCCTCCCCGCAGACGGGTAAACAGCGCATCCTGGCGGTCTTCGCGGATGACCCGCGCCTGGGGATGCCAGTCCAAGTTGAGCCATTTTGACAGCGGGATCTGGCTGGCATGATCAACCACTAACAGTTCCCACTGTGATCGTGGAAGCGATTGATTTTGCAGTGCCTCGACGACACGGCTGAGATGATGAAGATGAGGATTTTGAGTACAGAGAATGACGCTTACTAAACACATAGATAGATAGATATGAGGAGACTATTACAAACTGCTCAACTTTTAGCTCAACTTTTAGCTCAACTTTTAGCTCAACTTTTAGCTCAACTTTTGGCTCAACTTTGCAGCCACACGGCTGAGCGTTAGCCGCATCCGCAACTGCCAGCCCGACCAGGCGCTCTGGTCGAGATAGTGGAAGAAGAGGTGTTTCTCCGGGTGCTGAAATCCTGGTGTCCAGGGCTTGCCGCTCTCGGTGAAATGAATAATGTAGGGATGTTGCAGAAGCCTGTTGAAGGTTTGCTCATCGTAGGGACTGTCCTGCCAGGAGGTGTAGCGGTACAGCGTAATGGAGCGGTTCCATCGCGGATCCAGTTCTCCCCACTGTCCTGCACACACAGCGTTCAGTGCATCCTGGTCGTGCCAGCGGATGAACTCCCGGTGCGATTGCAGATAGTCCATCGCCACCTGGGCCAACTGCTCCGATCGCCAACGAGTCAAGTTCAGACACATGACCCCCGAATTGAAGTATTTCTGTTCCGGTGCAAAGCCCAGTTCTCGATAGTTCAGCAGCCCGTTGGGGGAGGATACATAGGGCACGCCCAGATCCTGCACGGCCAGACAGTAGCGATCGCCAATCTCCAGATTCCACAACTCCGAGATATCGCCCTGAACAATCAGATCGCTGTCCAGATAGATCGCTTTGGTCAGGTGCTGCGGCAACACTTCTGGAATCAGCAAACGGTAGTAAGCAACCGCATTAATATGGCCCGAAATATAGAATTGAGAAACCAGCGATGAATCGACTGAACACCAGTGGATAGTCACGTTTCTATCTTGCAGCGTTCGCTCAACTCTGCGACGGTTGGCGGGTTTGATACCACCATCCAGGATGTAGAGGGCGATCGCTCGCGGCTGCTTCAGGTTCAGCACGGCCGACAGCACGGTAACCGCTAGCGGTAGTGCGAAGCGATCATCCGCAGCACAGACCAGGACAATGGGTTTCTGAGAGATATCCGATAAATCAGTTATCACTTCAGAAGAAGCACAGGGTGGGGTCAACATAGAAGGAGTTCCGACATCCGGGGTCAGAGGCCACAGCCGCAACTGTGCCGTGAATTAGAAATGCAAAATTAAAACTTTTGGCTGATTGACACAACAGGAAACGGTTGACACTATAAATTTTCGCGTTATATAGCAATCCTAAATCGGTTGTGAGAAGGGGGTGTGGGGGCGGTGCCCCCACGCAGGGGTTCCACCCCTGCACCCCGCTCACAAATCAAATAGGATTGCTATAGCGGGATGATTTTGGCGGGAAAGTACAGCATGAAGCTGACACCTCCCCGCCCTCATCCAAAGCCAGCGTTACCCGCGCTCAGGCGCTAACGCAGACTATTTCACAGGAGTTATAATCACTGCTGCACCCGCAACAGATAAAGGTTGAACATTACGACTCTCTCTCAATATTCATCTGCTGGTAAAAGCATCCGCTTTATTTACGAAGAAAATTGAAAAAGATGTCTTAGCTTAAGGTAGAAAAGCTGGACACTATTGCGCCGAATTTCGACCAAAACGGTCGCAATCTAAATCCGTCCAACCAGCGATGCACCCACAAGAATTAAGACAAATCTACCGTTTTCTAAGCACATTGGCTTGCGCATAAACTCAGATGATTTTCTGGCGGATTCAGGCTGGTCTCAGTAATTTCTCGGAAAATAATAAAATATACAGACTAGCATACGCGATCGCAATCCTATTCATTTCAAACTCAAAAACAGGACATTCGGCTTTGGGCGTTGCTTAATCCAGATATGATTTTTTGATTGTGTGGCGTGCTCCGCGCGCCACACAATCAAAAAATCATATTTCAAATCAGCAATGCTCAGCTTTGAATTTAAAGCGAGAAAGTGTGGTGCGGTGTGCTGTACGTTCCCACCACAATCATCTCGCCTTGAGGCGCAAGCCGGACATTCTAATGCCTTTATCAGTCTTGCCAACATGAGTCATTCTCGGCCTGTATTTGTGCTTGCTCCCGGACGCGCCCGAAAAAACTATTGGCGTGACCTCTGGCGCTACCGGGAGCTGTTTTATTTTCTTGCGTGGCGTGATATTCTGGTGCGCTACAAACAGACAGCCATTGGCATGGCCTGGGCACTGATTCGCCCATTTCTCACTATGATTGTGTTCACAGTTGTCTTTGGGCACATCGCCAAACTACCATCCAACGGGGTTCCGTACCCGATTCTGGTATTTTCTGCAATGCTTCCCTGGCAGTTCTTTGCCAACGCACTTTCGGAATGCAGCAACAGCCTGATCGGCAACGGACATCTGATCTCTAAAGTCTATTTTCCTCGCCTGATAGTCCCTACCAGCGCTGTTATCGTCAGCTTTGTAGACTTCCTGATCTCCGGTCTGATTCTGCTGGGACTGATGGCCTGGTACCACTTCCTACCCACCTGGCGCGTTTTGCTGCTCCCCTGCTTCACCCTGCTGGCCTTTGCCGCCGCGATGGGAGCAGGGTTATTTTTATCCGCCCTAAACGTGCGCTACCGGGATTTCCGCTACATTGTGCCGTTTATCGTCCAGTTTGGCCTCTACCTATCTCCGGTTGGTTTCAGCAGCAGCGTTGTTCCAGCCGAATGGCGGTTGCTCTACTCCCTGAATCCAATGGTTAGCGTCATTGATGGATTTCGCTGGGCGCTGTTGGGCGATTCATCTCCGCTCTATCTACCCGGCTTTGTCCTATCCACCTTACTGGTCATTGGTCTACTGGTGCTGGGCATTCGCTACTTCCGCGCCTACGAACGCACATTTGCTGATGTGATTTGAGAAAAGGAGAATCAAACCATGTCCAGTACGATGATTCAAGTTGAAAATCTCGGTAAGAGATACACGTTGGGACAACAGAGCGATCGCCACACCTCTCTGCGGGATGCGATCGCCTACGGTAGCCGCAAACTGTTGCGCAACCTGCGATCCGGTCGAAAGCGCCGTTCTCATCAGGAGGAATTCTGGGCGCTGCGGGATGTATCGTTTGACGTGCAACAGGGCGATCGCATCGGCATTATCGGACGCAATGGTGCAGGAAAATCAACCCTGCTCAAAGTTCTGAGCCAGATTACCGAACCAACCGAGGGGCAGGTGCGTCTGGGGGGAAGAGTCGCCAGCCTTCTGGAAGTGGGAACAGGTTTTCATCCAGACCTGACCGGACGGGAGAATATCTTCCTCAACGGCGCGATCCTGGGCATGAGCAAAGCGGAGATTCGCCGCAAGTTTGACGAAATTGTGGCGTTCGCCGAAGTGGAGCGTTTTCTGGACACCCCCGTGAAGCGTTACTCTTCCGGTATGTATATCCGCCTCGCCTTTGCGGTGGCCGCCCACCTGGAACCCGAAATTCTGGTGGTGGATGAAGTGCTGGCGGTGGGGGATGTGCAGTTTCAGAACAAGTGCCTGGGCAAGATGGAAAACGTGGCCAGACACGAGGGACGCACCCTGATCTTCGTTAGCCACGATATGAACGCCATTCGGACGCTCTGTAACTCTGTGGTTTACCTCCAGGGGGGGCAGGTGGCCAGCATCGGTGACCCGGAGACGCAAATTGATGCCTACCTCCACACTGCCCACCGCTCCACTCATCTGCATTTGCAGGATGCGATTCCCCTCTGCGATACGCTGCACCTGCGCCAGCTCGACTTTTCACCCAACCCCGTGATCAGCGGTGAACCTGTCGAGTTCGAAATTGGGCTGACGGCGCTCAAGTCCACCCTGCTCACTGAATTCAAACTGCTGATTTATTCCGCCAGCAACACACGGGTAGCGATTGTGGATCTGCGTCAGAACAGTGGCGGTCATCGGCTGGATGCGGATCATCCACTGCGGTTAACTGGAACTATTCATTCACTGCCTTTTGTCGAAGGGGACTACAGCATTGGGATTTACATCAACAGCCCCGACATCAACCGCGATTTTCTAGACCTGACCCGGCTGACGGTTCATGCCGCTCCCAACCCACGGGGTATTGTGCCGTATCCAGTGCGCTTTCGCGGCGTGGTGGAACTGGATTTTGACTTTGCCCGCAAAGGTGCTTCGTCCACCGAGCGGCCATTGACGGTGCAGGTATAGCCCGTCCTTGAGCAGGGAAGTGCCACGCTCTGTAAGGCACTCCCCTGCCAAAATCATCCCGCTTCAAGGCGTCAGACCAACTCAACATGAAGAAAATTTTTCTGCTGTCAGAAAGCTTTAATTACTCCCGCATGATCACTCATGATGCGGGAGTTGGATATGCTCAGCGCATGGGCTGGGAGCAAGCAAAACTCAAGGATTGGCAGCAATATGGCGATCGCCTGATAATCATCGACAATCGCATCACTGAAGCAGAGTGTGAATGGGTGGAAAATCTGATTCTGCAACAGCGCGACACACCATTTATGCTGCGGGTGATCGATCCGTATCTCACCAACCGTGATCATCCCTATTACCGTCTGCTATTTCAGGTGAAGGAACGGCCCAACGTTCGCTATCTCAGCCCCTATCAACCCACAGAATTGGTCGCAGAACTGCGGGATGCGGTGGGCGATCGCATGGTCATCCTACCCTACCCGTTTGTCGCGGAGGACAACGTTGACACAGGAATGCGGGAACGCCGCAGGCAGATGATTTTCTCAGGAGCGAGACATCCCCATATCTATCCCGAACGGCAAGTCTTGATTGACACCGTGCGGCGAAACCCCCTGCTGTGGGGCAAGGTGCATCACCTGAAACATCCCGGCTATCCCGACATTGGTCAGACCCAGCGGCACTCGATTATTGGCCAGCAGTATGTTACCTACCTGTCCAGGTTTCGCTGGATGTTTCTCTCCCCCTCGCGCTGTCGCCTGGAATTCCTGAAATACAGTGAGTGTGCCAACGCTCGCTGTGTTCCCGTGGGACAGGCTCCCGACAGTTTTAGCGATCGCCTGCGCAGTTGCTTTATCAATCTTGATTTTGATCGACTGCACCACAGTATCCGACGACTGTTTTCCATGCCGTTGGATGAATTGGAGGCGATCGCCAGTGAATACCGTTTAGCGATGGTGGAGGAACGCAATCCAGCACGATTGAACGCCCAGTTGGATGAATACAGCGCTTCACGCTGATATAAAACCAAAGTTTTTGTTGAGAGCCGCGCAGAGCGCGGCTCTCAACAAAAACTTTGTACCACACGCGCTTGCAAAGCGCTGTATCTGCTTGGATGAATGATGAAACTATTATTTGTAATTCCTGAATATCCGCCCTGCTCTGGCGGCGGTATTGCAACTTTTTATCAGAATCTGCTGCCTCAACTGGTGCAGCAGGGACACCAGGTTCACGTCCTGGCGGGGAGTGCCTTTACCTCCGCACATCCCGGTTATACAAGCGATGGGGTGACGGTGGAATTCCTCGACCCCGCCCGCGTTGCTGCCAATCACCACAAGTTCGATCGCTATCGGGCTACGCCAGAGCTACAGCGCCACCTGGCGGCGGCATGGGCGGCGTGGGAACAGATCCGGGGCGGACAGGGGTACGACCTGGTGGAAACAACCGATTGGGGGCTGCTGTTTTCGCCCTGGGTTGCGACTGCCGACAGTCCACCTACGGTGGTGCAACTGCACGCCAGTATTGGTCAGATTGACGCCTGCGACCCCAGAGCCGATCTGGGACTGCAAAATACTCTGGTGCGGTTGCTGGAAATGGAACTGCTGGCGATCGCCGATGAACTGCAAACCCTCAGCCATGCCAACGCTCAGGCTTGGCAGCGGTTAATCGGGCGGCAGGTTCACTGCATTCCCCCGGCCCTGTCGGTTGAAACGGTTGGCCGATCGCTCCAGAATGAGCACGCTGCACCGTCGATTGATCCGGGGAAATCATCTGCCGGACTGGTGGTGGGCCGCATCCAGTACTGGAAGGGACCAACGGTGTTGTGTGAGGCACTGCGGCGATTGGGGGATGTAGCGCCAGTGATCGATTGGATCGGGCGAGACACGGTTTTTGGCAAGTCAGGACAGTCGATGTCAGTGTATCTGAGGGAAACCTACCCCGACATCTGGGGCAATAAAGTGCGTCCTGTAGGGACTCGCTCTCCCCAGGACACCGCTCGGCTTCAGGCCCAGGCCCAGTTTCTGCTGGTGCCATCGGTGTGGGACGTGTTTAACTACACCTGTATTGAGGGGATGGCGCAGGCGCAGACTGTGCTGTGCTCTGAGGGGGCAGGCGCAGCCGAGTGGATTTGCGATCGCCACAACGGTTTCAGGTTTGGAGCCGATGATCCGGCGGTTCTGACGGAGGTGCTGCGTTCAGCAATGGCACTGAGTCCGCAGCAGCAGCAGCAAATGGGCAGAGCGGCCCAGGAAACGGTGAGAACCGGGTTTTGCCCGATGACGATCGCCCAACAGCGCATCTATTCCTATCAGCAGCGTATCGCCCAGGGAAAATTTTCTAGAGCGGCGAACGCCTGGTTGCTGGATGCCGTGATGCCCCAGAAGCCGCTGATGAAACCGCTGACTTTCCTGGATCATCTGCCGTTACGCGAACTGGTGGACTACCTGTTACAGCGCAGTGTCAACAAACTATTTCCCAGCAAGTAAGATGAACCGACCTACTCTAGCACTCTGCATTCCTGCCTACAACGCCGGGGAGTACCTGTCCCGACTCCTGCAATCTGCCCACGAACAAACCATTCCCTTCGATGAGATCTGGGTCTATGACGATTGCAGCAAGGACGACACCGCATCCGTTGCAAAAAGCTGGGGAGCACAGGTGGTGCAGGGAGCGACCAATCAGGGCTGCTCGGTGGGCAAAAACACGCTGGCCCAACATACCACCTGTGACTGGATTCATTTTCATGACGCCGATGATGCGCTGTATCCCAATTTTGTCGAATGCGCACAGAAGTGGATGCAGTTGGAGAATCCACCGCAAGTCGTTCTGTTTGACTATGAGATGCGATCGCACGACACCGGAGATGTGCTGGGATATCGTCACTTCAACAATGCAGCACTCCAGCAGGATGCGATCGCCTGTACGATTCGAGAACAGATCAATCCCTTTTGTGGGTTATACCATCGACAATCTTTTTTGAATGCAGGCGGATATGATACTGACCCGGCAGTATTGTATAACGAAGACGTGGCACTGCACTGTCGGCTGGCGATCGCAGGGTTACGGTTTGCCAGCGATCCAACCGTAACTGTTATCAACTACTGCCGTTCAAACTCGATGTCTTCTGCCAGTCAGTTGAAGTGCGTCCAGGCGCAATTTCAGGTGATGAAGAAGGTAGCAACGCAGGTTCAACGGGAACACTTTCATCAGGTGGGTCAACGGCTGTGGGCCATTGCTGCTGTCGCCGCCGCCTATCTGGACTGGCAGACTAGCGATCGATGTGTGGAACTGGCGCGTCAACTCCACTGTCCTGCACCGACCCAGACCAATCGTCTGTTTCGATTGCTCTGTACGTTCAATCCCCATTTTGCAGTGCGTCTCCGCGAAGCCTGTATGCGTCTGCTGAAACCTCAGCTCAGGGTCAGCTACCCGTCCAATTATCGTTATCGCCATCTTAGTTAAAACAGGTTTATGGCTCACTCTCTGCGACGGTTGCTGTGGCTCCCCGTGCTCACACTGACAAGTGTGCTTGAAATCGGGACAGGAGCGGTTTTCGCAAACCCCTTGCCTGCCTCTGTTAACGCGGTGGAGAACATGGATCATCCGGTTCCCACTGCTCCCCTCTCACCGCCATTACTGCTGCCCTCCGGGGGAATCCAGCCTGTCCCGCTGACGCCCTCCTTGCAGGCAGAACCCTACACGCTGGCGGTCGGCGATCGCATTCAGATCACCGTTGCTAACGTGCCAGAGTTTACAGCCCAGTATCAGGTGCTGGTGGATGGTTCGGTAGAGCTACCCGTAATTGGTAACGTTCCCCTGTCAGGGTTGTCGCTGGCTCAGGCGGCACGGGAACTCACCGCAAAGTATGTGCAGGCAGATGTGCTGTACAACCCAACCATCACTGTGACGCTGCTGGTGCCGAGCGTTCCCAGAGTTGCGATCGCCGGAGAAGTGAACCGTCCGGGAGCCTACAGTCTGGCCACCACCGATGGTAAACTGCCGACGCTGACCGAGGCGTTGCAGAAAGCCGGAGGCATTACAGAAAGGGCTAATCTGCGTCAGATCCAGATCCTGCGTCCCCAGCGGTCAGGCCCTGACAGAACCCTCCAGGTCAGCCTGTGGGAACTGTTGCGGTCTGGCGACCTGCGCCAGGATATTTCCCTCCGCGATGGTGATAGCGTTGTGGTTCCGATGGCGGCTGCGATGAATCCGGCTGAGGCAAGGCTGATTGGCTCCAGCACGGTTGTACCCGCATTGGTGAAGATCGCGATCATTGGGGAGGCTAGACAATCGGGTGTGCGTGAGGTGCCGCCTAACACTTCGCTGAATCAGGTCTTGCTGGATGCAGGCGGTTTCAGTAACCGCGCCCGCAGGAGTTCGGTTGAGCTGGTGCGCATGAATCCCAATGGCACCGTCACCCGTCGCCGCATTCGCGTTGACTTCTCTCAGGATATTAACGAACAGACTAACCCGATCCTGTGGGATCGGGATGTGATTATCGTCAACCGCAATAGTCTCGCTACCGTTGGCGACACCCTGGGAACTCTGCTCAACCCCGTCGGTCAGGCATTCTCCCTGTTTAACCTGTTTCGGGTCTTTTTCCCCCAGTCTCCATAAACGTTCCTATGCTCAGATCTTGCACCAGAAACCAAAACCCTGATTCTGCCGCCGCTCCGCGGCGGCAGAATCAGAGTTTTGGTTTTTCTTGAAGCAAGGTGCAAGATCTCAGTCTGGCAACTGAGGGGGGCTGAGAATGAGATGTAGGGGGGTGAACCCCTGCGTGGGGGAACTGCCCCCACCCCCCCTTGTCCCAACAAAACATCAACTGCTGTCTATCGATCTTCTGCCTTGAACAAGATCCAGCTTTCCAAAAAGGTTGCCCCCCCCTCCAACGGCGCTCCCCCGCTGGAGACCTCTTTCCTTGAGGAGCCTGAAGAGGGCGGGATTAATGTCGGTTATTGGCTGACGCTGGTACGCCGCAAACTCCTGGTGATTGGACTGGTGGCGATCGCCAGCAGTGGCTTTTCTGGCTATCGAGCCTCCCAACAAACGCCATCCTATCAGGGGCGGTTTTCGCTGCTGGTGCAGCCCATCACCCAGAAACAGCAGTTGTCTACCCTGACGCAGGACAAAGCCGAAGCCCCGAAGGAGTTTGACTACTCAACTCAGATCGAAGTGTTACTCAGTACGCGAACGATCAAACCCATCGCTGGTCAAGTCAAAAAGCGTTTCCCAGATATCACCGAAGAAGAAATTACTGGAAAACTATCGGTATCACGACTGGGAGAAACAAAAATTCTTGAGGTGCAATACTCCGGTGACAATCGGGAGAAAGTAAGATTTGTACTGGAGCAACTGGCCAGTGGCTACCTGAAATACAGCCTTGAGGAGCAGAAAAATACACTACGGCAGGGAATTCGATTTATTGATGAGCAACTTCCGACTATCCAGAAGGAGGTGGCCTCCCTTCAGCAACAGATCCAGGATATTCGACAGAATTACAACTTTATCGATCCTGATTCTCACGCGGAAGAACTCTCGCAACAGTTGGGTGCAGTGGGAGAACAGCGGCAGACGTTGACGGTAGAAATGGCGAACCTGAATGCACGCTACAGGAGCCTTACTCAGCAGCTTGGAGTGACCTCTGCCCTCAGTCAGGCGGAGGGCTATCAGGACAGCCTGAAGCAGTTTGAAGCATTGAATCGACAAATTGCTATTGAGTCCGCTCGATTCGGTGAAAATAGCCCCACAATCCGAATGCTCCGGCAGCAGCAAAGAAATCTTGCCCCGCAGCTCCAGAAGGAAGCAGAGCGAGCCATTCGGAATCAGATGGCCATCCTGCTCAACCAGATGCAGGTATTGAAGGCCCGCGATCGCTTGCTGTCTCAAATTGAGAAGAAACTCACGCAGAAATATGAACAGATGCCCATCATTTCTCGTGAATTTACCGACCTGGAGCGTGAACTCAAGGCAGCAACAAACAGTCTCAGTCGCTTTCTAGATACCCGTGAGTCCCTGGAAATTCAGGCGGCACAAAACGAGGTGCCGTGGCAGCTCATTGCTCCTCCCAGGGAACCAGAACGTAAAGCCGCTGCCAGTCTTTACAGGAATTTATTGACTGGCGGCATGGGAGGCGTCGTCATGGGAATTGTGCTTGCCTTCCTGCTGGAGCGAATTCAAAATACCTTCTTCTCGGCGGCTGATTTGAAGAAGAAGGTAAAGCTCCCGATTCTGGGCGTTATCCCTTACCAGGCCAGCCTGGAAAGCACACAATTTGCTATCCAGGAAGCAGAATGGCGCAGTCTGGATTCAGCGGAGATGCAGTTTCTCCTGGCGGATACCATCGAGACCAAAGTGCAACTCAACGAGCCAGTGGAGCAGCCTGCCCCTGAAGCCACGACAATCCCTACAGTTCAACCGACATCGGAACTGCCCCTGGACGATTCAAATACCTCTAGCTTCCTGGAATCCTTCCGATCGCTCTACGCCGCGATCACGCGCCTGACTCCTGCCATTCGCTCGGTGGTCATCAGCTCTGCACTCCCCTCTGAAGGCCGCACGACTGTTGCCATTCACCTGGCTCACGCCGCAGCGGCAATGGGACAGCGAGTACTGCTGGTAGATGGGCACCTGCGATCGGGGAACGTGCCACTGCATACGGTGTTGAACCTGCCGGAGGGGCCGGGTCTGAGCCATTTGCTGCGGGGAGAAGCGTCCCTCCAGGAAGTCATTCGCCGGATCGACTGGGAGTCCAGTCTATATGTCATCAGCGGTGGAGATTCCTTACCCGACCCCACCCGCCTGCTGACATCCACAACCATGCAGAATCTGGTGCAAGCATTACACCCGTCCTTTGACCTGGTAATCTATGATGCTCCACCCGTGATGGGACTGGCGGACGTTGGCCTGATCGCCACTTACTGTAGCGGTGTATTACTGGTCACAGGCCTCGGCAAGTGGCAGGGGGCAGCAGCCCTGACCCAAACGCTGGAACGATTAAAAACAGAAAAAATATCCGTTCTGGGTATTGTCGCCAATGGGATGCGGAACTACACAGTAAATTTATATGGCAATTAGAAGAGAACGCAAACGCGATCGCACACATCAATCCCCTCAGTCCAGTGATTACCCAGCTCTACTTTGACGGCAATCCAACTCTGTCGAACTATATGAGTTTCAGCAGTTTTGGTAGTTCCATCGGTACCGTCAACTTTCGGGAGGTCAGAACCGGGGTTCTCCCTGGAGGCAACGGTAGCCTGATCAACTTCACAGTGGATTATCAAGCAAACGCCCTGAACCCCCGACCTATGAACGGTATTGGCGGGGGTGAGAGTCTGGCACTGTTCTTTAATCACTGATGTCGGGGTGGAGGGGACTCCACCAACACTGGCGGGTGGCGATCGCCTGGGCCATCCTCTCCCTGCCACCGGGGCCAGTCCTGCGCCTGATCGACCCGTCCCTTCTGACTGCAAAGATCACCAACTTTCTGCTGTGGTATCTGGGCTGGCAGGTCTCACGTCAGGGAGCTGAAATTGCGCTGCCAACCGGATCAATCGCGGTATTGCCGGGTTGTTCTGGAGTTGAAAGCATTCTGCAACTGCTGGGGCTGGCTGTTCTCTTTGTTTTGTTTTTCTCACCGGGGTGGTTCAAAAGTTGTGTGGCGATCGCTGGCGCAATTGTTCTGGCAGTCATCACCAATTCGATCCGTGTTGCGCTAATGGCTGTGTTATATGCTCAATCAGGACAGCCTGCCTTTGAATACTGGCATACGGGGGATGGCTCCCATATTTTTTCACTGCTTGCGGTGACCCTGTTTGCCGTCCTTTGTTTACTGCTGATCCGGCAGGGGCAGGAGACCACCGTTGAGGTTTCATTGAATTAAACGGCGTTGCTGATTTGAAATATGATTTTTTGATTGTGTGGCGCGCGG
>CAZVXA010000155.1:0-6185 GCA_964630955.1 uncultured bacterium
TGGTTTCCACACTTTTGGGGGTCAACCCAATTTTTTAAATTTACACAACACTTTTTTGTGTGTGGCGCCGCCCACCCCCCCCCCACCCCCAAAACTGGGATACACCCCACTCTATGCGGTTATCTTACAAAAACCTGTACTGAAAAAAACTGTACTGAACGAGTGGGTCATTTGCCTTGAATATCGCCATTTGCCCTCACCCTAAATCCCTCTCCCAGCGGAAGAGGGACTTCAATCCAACTCCCCTTCTCCCGCTGGCATCCTCGTTCCATGCCTCCGGCGAGAGCCTGGGAACGAGGTGAAAACCCAAATTATGGCAGGCGTGATGACGACACAGAAGATTTTGATCAGAGACGAGACAGTGGACGATCTGGCCACCATCACCGACGTGACAGTCGCGGCCTTCAAATCCCTGGAGATTAGCAGCCACACAGAGCAGTTCATCATCGAAGCGCTGCGTTCTGCCGGGGCATTAACCGTATCGCTGGTGGCAGAAGTGGAGAGTCGGGTTGTGGGGCATATTGCTTTCTCGCCCGTGACTATTTCTGATGGAACCGATCGCTGGTATGGACTGGGGCCAGTTTCAGTGTTGCCAGAGTACCAGCGCATGGGTATTGGTAAAGCTTTGGTACAGGAAGGTCTCTCTCGATTGAAGGCGTTGGGGGCCAGGGGCTGCTGTCTGGTCGGCCATCCCCAGTACTATAGAAAATTTGGATTTGAGAATGTTGCTGGACTTGTTCACGAAGGTGTTCCACCGGAGGTGTTTTTCGTCCTTTCATTCGATGGTCACCTGCCGCAGGGTACGGTCACGTTTCCTGAAGGATTCCAGGCAGAGGGGCCTCTTGCTTAATTCTGCAAAGGTAATACAGCCATAAATCAGTGTTCGTGCTGAACTCTGACTGACTGGTGATTTCTAACCCGCTTTTCCAGGAATAAATTCTGACATCCTCAAAACCTTCCGCTAATTGATTAAGCTGCTCTTGATGCCGAATATAGTACTGCTTCAAACGAAAGTTGTGAGATTCATCCTGAATAATCTCATAGTTCGAATGTTTAATCTGTTCCAGGCTGATGGAACGGTTGAATAACCGCAATAGTGCAAACATCACCAGATTGACGTAGGTCTTGAGCGGATTCAGACTAATCTGGTTTTGCCATCGGAATGCGCGTTCTATTCCGTGCAGGTTGTGACTTGAGAAGCAGAAATACCCCCCCGGCTTACCGACTCGGCTGACTTCCCGAAGCACCTGGAGGCGATCGCGGTGGGGAAGCACATCAATCCCATTAAAGCTGAACAGAATAAAGTCGAAGGAACTGTCTGCAAACTGCCTCATGTCCCTGGCATCGGCTACCTCAAATACGCTGGATTGAGAAGGAAAGCGCCTCTGGCAGGCTGCGATCATTTCCTCCGAATAATCAATGCCAACGTATTCCTGAACCACTCTGGAGAAATACTGGGTGGTGCGTCCGCCGCCAATACCGATATCCAGCATTTTCATGCTCGACCATTCGTTGCGTAGAAGGTGCAGAACCGTAAGTTCAGCCGATTGGAGTTGACACAGTTGACTGTAGTACTGGACAATTCTACGGTCTTTGTAAGCTTGATAATTATGTTCAAACATGGAGTCTCATGTTTGAACGCGAATTCTGAAAAAGTACTGACATTTCAAGATGAGTAAACCCGGCACATTCAGAGCCTATCCGAAAACCCAAATTTTGGAGGGCGCGACGCAACAGCGTCGCGCCCTCCAAAATTTGGGTTTTCGGTTTTCGGATAGGCACTAATATACCACCTGATACAGGGACAGCAAACCAATCGCTGCGATGATTGTGGGGGCATTCAGGAATGTGAATTGAATCAGATGAACGAAATCGGGCTTACCGCAGAGGCGCAGAGGACGTGGAGTAAGATCTCTGCGTCTCTGCGGTGAGCTTCAGATTTTGATTCAATCCCTTTATGCTCTATCGGCTTTGACCCTGTTCCCCCGTTCCATGAGTCGAACAAATTTTGAGTCTTCGGCAATTTCCTCAAAGTCCAGGTCATTCCGGGCTTCCTCCCGCAGTTGGGGATTGAGTGCGATCGCCCTCCTTAAGTTCTCCACCGCCGGGTCAACGTCCCCTTGCAGGGCATAGCAGGCGGCCTTGTGGTAGAGCGCACTGACATAGTTGGGATTGATCTCCAGCGCTTTGTCAAAGCTCTGGAGTGCCTCCTCATCGCGCCCCAGCTTCACCAGCACATAGCCCCGGCGGTCCCAGATTTTAGCGGAATCGGGTTTAAGTTCGGCGGCTTTGCCATAGGAGGCAACGGCCTCCTCATCGCGCTCCAGTTCCTCCAGCGCCAGTGCCCGGTTCAACCAGGCGGTGCCGTCACCAGGATTAATCTGAACGGCGCGATCGAAGGACTGGAAGGCATTTTCATCCTGTTGCAGATAGCCCATTGCTACACCGCGATCGCACCACACCTGTGCCTGGTTAGCGTCGATCTCCAGGGACTTGTCGTAGGCCGTCACAGCATCGTCGTATTTCTTCAGGCGGGCCAGCATCAGCCCCTGCTGGAACCAGGCGGGGGCATGACCGGGCTGCTGTTCGACCGCTTTTCGGAAGGCGTTGAGTGCGCCCTCGAAGCGCTGCATCTTGCGCAGAGACTGGCCACGTAGATACCAGGCATTCGGGAAGATGGGGCGGAACTCCAGTGCTTTGTCGAAGGAGAAAATCGCGTCTTCGTAGCGCTCCATCTCATCCAGGGCAATCCCCCGATTCAACCACACGTCGGCATTGTCGGGCTGGAGGGCGAGAGCTTCGTCATACTGGGCGATCGCCTCCTCGAAGCGGCCCTCTGACCGCATCGCATCGCCCCGACTGATGTAGTCGCCCGTCCGCATGAACAGTTGGGGACGGTTGGAGCGCACCAGGTCAATCTGCTCCGTGAGGGATTGGATACGCTGCTGCACATCGCCCACAAAGGAGTCGGTGAAATGTTCGGGAGCCATCGAGGCCAGTCGGTTCAGGATGGCGTTCTTCTGGATCTGAGCATCGTTTTGCAGGGTGGTCAACTGCGCGGCCAATTCTTCTTCCAAACGCCGCAGGGTTTTCAGGGTCAGGTCACGGCGGCCCTCTGCGCCATTTTGTAGTTCGTTCAGTTGGGCAGCGAACTTGCCAGCAACTCGCTCCAGCGCTTCCCGGACACGATCGCGCTGTACCTGAACTTCGGCTTTCAGTGTGCCCAACTGGTTGGCCAGTTCCGCCTCGGATTGCCGCAGCGTCGCGATCAGGCGATCGCGTTCTCCCGCTGCCCCGGCCTCCAGTTCGCCCAGGCGTGCCTCGAATTGGGACTGCAGATTGCGCAACGTTTGCTGGATGGCTTCCTGCTGGTTCTGGGTGTCTACCTGGAACTGGCTGAGGCGACTGGCAATTTGGGATTCCAGGTTGTCGAGCGATCGCCGGACAGCATCCCGCTCCGATTGAGCACCCGACTGGAGCTGGAGAATTTGCAGGCGAGCCTCGCCCTCCAGCCGCTCCAGGGTTTGCCGAATATTCTCGCGCTGGTTCTGGGTGGTGGTTTGCAGCGCGGCGATCTGGTTGCGGGCCTCGCCCTCCAGCCGCTCCATTGACTGCCGCAGCAGGTCTTTCTGGCCCTGCACCTCGCCCTGAAGCCGGGCCTGCTGGGTAGCAATCTCAGCCTCCATGCGTTGCAGGCTCTCCAGGATCAAGTCACGCCGCTGATAGGCTCCTGACTGGAGCGCGCCCAACTGCGTCGCAAAAGCGGCTTCCAGGGTTTCCAGGTTTTTCAGCAGTTCATCCTTGCGGCGTTGAGCGTTGCCCCGGAATTCGGTGAGCTGGCCTGCATATTCGTTCTCCAGCCGTTGCAAGATTGCGCCCAGGCTGTCTTTCTGGGCCTGAATCGCCGCTTCTGCCGTTTGGCGCAGAGCTGCCAATTGAGGAGACAGGTCGGTTTCGAACTGGCTCAGAGTGGCCAGCACACGGTCTTTTTCGCCCCGTGCTTCCCGCTCCAGACTGCTAAGATCGCCAAAAATTTGATCCCGTTCGGTCTGGACGGTCTCCTGGAGTGCTCTGAGCTGGTCAGTGAAGGTGGTTTCGTGCGATCGCGCCCCCGCCTCCAGAGTAGCCAGTTGTGCGGCAAAGTCGCCCCCCAGTCGTTCTAACCGCTGACGGGCTTCTTCCAGTTGCGCTTCCAGTTCCGTTGTTCGCTTGTCCTTGAACTGTGCCAGGTCAGTCACCAGTCGGCCCAGTGCTTCCTTGCGAGTTCTCACGTCTGCCCGAAAATCGTCTGCTTCCTGTCCCAGTTCGTCGGCGATCTCGTCGGCCTCCTTCAGCATTTCCTCCAGATCCCGGTTGGCGCGGGCAATCTGGTTCTCCAGGTCGGTCATCTCGTTGAGCTGTGCCTTGACGATGTCCGCCACTTCCCGGATGACCGCCCGTCGCAGAAACCAGAGTGCGGCGATTGCCCCCAGAATCAGTAGCACCAGCGTCCCCAGCAACACGTTGAATAACGTTGTCGTCTGGTTAAAGATGCGGTTGGCTTCTGCCTGCACCTGGATCTGTGTCTGTTCCTGCTGCCGGAGTCGCTCCAGTTCGCTGCGCTCCTCGGTGGTTAGCGCCGGAGTGGGAGCGGGAGATTCGATCGGTTCGGGGGACTGGGCGCGAACGGGGGTAACCGCGACCAGCAATGGGAATGCGATCAGACTACTGCGGAGAATCAGGGAGAGAAACTTCGGACTCATGACGATGCCATCACAACTTATCTATTAGTTTAGTTTTTCGCGGGATGTTGTAGTGGACTGAACTTCTAGAGAAGCGGGTTTTAATATTAAAACCCTGAAACCCCAAAAGCTGTTCCGCCCTGAGCGAAGTCGAAGGGCGGAACAGCTTTTGGGGTTTCAAGCTTAATCGCGCCTACCTGCTTAGTAACTCGGTTCATGCTCGATCGCCCGCTCCGCTGGCGTCAGCTCATTCCACTCCACATCCCGTCGCAGCACCTTGCCGTTGGGGCCAGCAATCAGTTTAGGTAGCATTTGCTGGTCAAACAGTTGCAGGGTGCGCATATCGTAGGTGGTGTAGGTTGTGTCTGCGGCTGCGAAGTCCACATCAATCAAAGTCAGGGTTTTGGTCGGGCGCAGATTGCCGTTGAGCAAAGGGCGCATTCCCGACCCCAGAATCCCAGCGTGAAGCGTTTGCAAGCGCCCCACATGGCCGGGGTAGTAGGCGTGGTGGTGGCCACTGATGTAGGTATGGACACGGTATTGTTCCAGGAGCGATCGCAACTGTTCAGCGTTGTTCAGGAACTCTCCCGGTTCATCGCGTCCCACGGCGACAGCATAGAGCGGCAGATGACCGATGGCAATGCGTAACTTCGCAGCTTGAGCAGCGGGACTGGTCAAACTCTGCTCTGCCCAGGCAATCTGCTCACGGGGAATCTGGGCGGTGGAAGCATCCCACACCAGGTAAAAAATTCCCTTTTGCTGAAAGGAGTAATAGAAAGGAAAGCCAGTCCGATCGACAAAATCCAGACCGGGGCTATGGCGTGGATCATTCCAGTAGGCGGCGGCGAGGGTGCGATCGCGCCCAAAGATAAACTGCCCATCCCGTGTTCTGGCCCCTGAAGCGTCGTGGTTGCCCAGGGTAAACCCATAGGGAATGCGGAGCCGCCGCAGAGGGGCTGCCACATGACGGTCAAATCCCACCCACATGGCCCGGATCTGCGCCTCGCTGAGGGTGGTCTGCTGTCCGGCCACCATATCCCCTCCACACAGCACCAGATCGGGCTGCCAGGTTGGCAGCAGGGCGATCGCCTGGTCTACCTCCGGCTCATAGTCGGTCGAGCCGTAGCGGCTGTTGAGATCGCTAATCACGACAATTCGCACGTCCCCCCGACGTGGGTTAGGCAGGGTAGAAGCAGTGGCATGGGCGCTGATCCCTTGAGGAAGCTGAGAAGCGATCGCCCCAACGCCCAGCCCACTCACCGTGCCACCTGCGAGGATCAGAAATTGCCGACGTTTGAGAACCATAGTTGATCTGATACTGCTAATCCCACACCACCATATAGCAATTCTCGGTGGTTTATGAGAAGAGGCGCGGGCGCAGCCCCCCCCCCGTGGGATAAAAAACAAAAGGAAGGGGATGGGGGGGGGGTAAAATTTTAAAACCAAAAACATGTTTGGCCCGGG
>CAZVXA010000155.1:6195-15732 GCA_964630955.1 uncultured bacterium
GATACTCACACACCCCACTACTTTTCTTGTTTTGGTTTTTTCTTGTGCGGCTGGGGCGCGCCCCCCCCCCGCCCCTCTTCTCATAAATCCCATAGGACTGGTAAGGGGGCGTGGAAAAAGTTGAAACCCCAGAATCTGTTGCGCCCGCTCAGCGGGCGCAACAGATTCTGGGGTTTCAATCTTAATCGCACCTACCTGCTTACAGCACTTTGCAAGCGCGTGAGGACCAAAGTTTTTGTTGAGAGCCTCGCGAAGCGAGGCTCTCAACAAAAACTTTGGTTCTATCTCAGCGCAAAGCGCTGTATCGCTGAGGAAGGGGCCTCAGGCATTGAAAAGTGCTGCGAAACGCAACACATCCAGGTTTTTCGTAAGCTCCAATGGTAGATTGAGTGTCTGGAACGCCTATCCTCCAGCCGCTATGAATCCGGAGCCAACGCCCCCTGCAGAACAGCCCCCCTCACCGAAATCGGAGCAGGAGCCATCTGGCAACCTGCCACCGTCCTCGTCGCCTTCCCTCAGAACGCGGCTGATTCGCACGCTGCGATCCACCAGTCGGGCGCTGGAGCAGACCGCTCAGAAGCTGGAGCAGGCTCCTCCCAATGCTCCCCTCCTGCCTGTTCAGGAAACGCTGGACACGGCAAAGCGCACGGTTGAAAAAACGCAGTCAACGCTCCAGCAAATCCCAGAAAAAGTGCGTCCGGTGGTGAATCAGGTGGGGCCGCTGTGGCAAAAAATTCGCAACTGGTGGGCCGAGACATTGCCTGTGATCCGCTCGGTGCTGCCGTCTGCGGTGCGCGATCGCTTTTCAGATAGAACGTTGACAGGGGCGATCGCTGGCCTCCTGGTGGTTCTCCTCTGGGTTGTTCCGGGCCTCTTTTCCGGTAGTAAGCCTCAAAACATCAGCCAGACTCCGCGAGAAATTGTGCCACCTCAACTGGTGCCTTCCCCAACTCCGGTTCCCCGTCCCGCTCAGCCCATTCCCTCACCTACGCCCGCAGCCAGTCCATCTCCGATCCCGTCTCCCGTTGAGATCGCCATTCCCATCCCCACACCCTCACCGGAATCACCCCCTACAGACAGCCGCCCACCCGAACCCCCAGCCAAGCCTGCCCGCAAAACTAGACCCCCCAAACTCAATCTGACCCCAGAACAGAAACTGATCACCGCCATCCAGGAACAGGTGGCCGATCTCAGCAACCAGTACAGCAATGGGTTGATTCAATCTATCCAGGCCAACTTTCGCAGCGGTCGCCTGACGGTGAAGGTGGGTGAGGGCTGGTATGAACTGGAGTCAACCCGGCAGGACAGACTCGCCGCAGAAATGCTCCAGCGCACCCAGAAGCTGGACTTCAGCAGGCTGGAGATTATTGATGACAAAGGAGCGATCGTGGCCCGCAGCCCTGTGGTCGGTAAGGGCATGGTGATCCTCCAGCGGGGATCACTGGACTTTTGACTATTTTCCCTGTAATGCCGCGAAACGCCCTCGCAGAGGGTGTTTCGCGGCATATTCAATTTAGCGCCGATTTTTTATGAAACGCTGTCGCAGCCAGCGTTTCAGAAAAAATCGGCGCGATTTAGTCAAAAGTCCAGGGGGATCAGGAAGCCGCTTTTAAGGCTTTCAGCTCCTGCTCCAACGACTCCAACCGTGTCTGGAGCTGACGATTCTCCTCCAGCAGGGGATGTGCCCTACCGCTGAGATACGGATCGCTTTCCCACCAGTTGATACCAATCTCGCGAGCTTTGTCTACCGAAGAGATCAGCAGGCGAATGCGGATGCACAGGAGTTCCGTTGAACCGACGGAAACGGAAATGTCTCCGGCGATCACGATGCCTTTGTCAAGAACGCGCTCCAGGACATCCGCCAGCGTCGAACCCTGGGTTGCTGTGGGCATGGGTCGTTGAGCAGTGGTCATGCGCGTTTTTCCTCCCGATGGCTGCGGTGATTGGATTTATTCGCAGGAGTCAGACCTTTCTGAGTAATTGCCTGCATGGCGTTCACTGTTTGAAAGCGGGTAATGTGGAGTGCCGATTCGATCTCTGAATAGCGGGCGTGGGGATGCTGTTGCAGGTAGGTGTATACCTCAGATTCGTAGGGCACCAGAAATCCTACTGGAGCGTTGCCCGCAGGGTCATCGCCAGGAGAAGAATCGGGGGACGCTACCGCAGCATAGAGGTCGATCGCTTCGTTGCCAGTGTCGATGGTCGCAACGGTTAACTCAGGCTGTTCCTTCGCGATCGCACCGTCTTCACAATTCTCTGCAACTATTTCCTCCTCAGACATATTGGCGATCGCTTCATTCTCGATTACCAGATTATCGGCGGTAAGGTCTTGGGTAGTCATCGAATTGACGATCGCTTCAATTTCTTCACCGGAAATCAGAGGCTCTGCGATCGCTTCCATCTCTTCATTAGCGATCGTATTCTTTTTATCTTTAGTTTCTTCCACCAGTTGAGAATCTTCAGAATAGATGTAGATATCCTGAGTATCCTCAACGATCGCTGCTTGAGAAGCATCAAAACAATCTTCAACAGCGATCTGCTCTTCAGTTACAACCACTTCCGCAGCAGAAATTTCTTCCGCTGTCACGATCGCTTCCGGTGGGCTAACTGTAACTGCGTCCGATGCGATGACAAACTCCTCGGTTGTAGTCATCTCTGGAGCCGCAAACTCCTCGGTAATGGATCCAATGGCAAATTTCTGGGCCTCAACCGTCCCACAAATCTGCTCGTTAAACACCTCCCACAGCAGGCGGGTAGCTTCTGGGAAAGGCAACCCGGCACGGGAAGTCAGGACATCCTGGCAAAGCTCCCGGAAATCGCTATTCTCTGGAGTCGCCACAATTCCATGTTCGTGGCAAATTTTGGCAACAATCAAACCCGAACGCAGGCCAGAGGTCTTTTCAGACTCTGTGCGAAGGCGAAATGCTTTGATCAACCGCACGATAATCAGGGCGCTCTCGCGGTCAATCCCTGTTTTCTGTGCAACAATCTCCTGCTGCGTCAGTTCGTCGGGTTCGGGAATATTAATCGTGACCAGGCGATCCAGCAGCGCATCCTGAGTGGCATGAACGCCGCAGTATTCTTCAGGATTGGAGGTGAAGATGGCGCGAAAATGGGGGTTGACGCGCACATATTCAGAGCGCCCATGACTGGGGGGCAGCGCCAGTAATTTCTCCTCCAGTGCCGACAGCAGAACGTTGTTCACTTCCGGACGGGAGCGGTTAAACTCGTCGTAGACCAGAATAAACCCTTCTTTGCAGGCCAGCGTCAGGCGGGAATCCACCCAGTTCTGCCGCAGTTCATCCTCAACTTTGACGACACTGTGGATGAAATTATCTACAACCTTCTTGCGCGTATAGCCCGTCTGGTTGCCGATCAGGTCGGAAGTCTTGAACTCGTCATCGCCAAACATCAGCATGATGGGACGCGCCAGCAGGTCTGCCAGATGGAGCGCCAGTGTCGTTTTTCCGGTGCCTGCAGGCCCCCGCAGGTGGACAGAAAAGCCCGATTGCAGGTAACGCAGGGCGCGGGTGGCAATGCGTTCGATAGAGGGGGTGCTGACAAATCGCCGGGGGCTGGCCTTGAGAACGGTGGTCACTGCGGTAGTTCCTCTTGAATCAGATAAATGCGATCGCGCTGGGTAATCAGCGACTTGCGAATCAGGGCACGTAGCGCATCAACGGCCTGGAAGCGGTTGATACCCAGGGCAGACTCAATTTCTGTGAGACGCGCCCCTTTGCTGGTGTGGATGTAGCTGTAGATGTCTTTCTCAATCTGAGTTGCATCATGCTGGGGGGACTTTGTCGCAGGGGAGGCAGTGGCAGAATTCTCAGCCTGTTTGACTGACGCGGGTGTTGGAACTACCAGGGGGGCTGTTGCAGGCTGGTCAGCCGTCGCTTTTGGCGGTGTAGCTGGAGCCGATGAGGGTTTCTCAACAGCGGGTGAGGCTGTGACTGGCGAAGGGCTTTTAACCGCAGGTTTTGCTGCCACTGGGGCTGTGGTTGGGATACTTGATGTAGAAGCGATCGCCCCAGATGCCGATGATACAGCAGCGATTTCACCCCAAACCTGCGATCGTAGCTCTCCACAAAACGCCTGGAGTGCTGCTCGAAATGCGGCAAACTCGCTGAACATCGACTCGACCGCTGCTAGACGCTGGTCACGACTTTGCTGGAGCATGACATTCAGGGATTTGGCTCGCTGCTGCCGTTGCTGTTCCAGTTCCATCAAATAGTTTTGCACATCCACGGAGAGCGCTTCTACAAAGGCGGTGAGTTCTGCTGCCAGCACCAGTCGGGACTGGATACGTGCTTGATGATGATCTTGCAGAGTGGACTGGGTGCTGGACTGGAGCGATCGCACCTCAGTCTGTAATTCCTGCATCTCCTGCTGAATTGCAGTTCTTAATTGCGTTACCGATGTGGTCAGTGCCGCACGATGTTGGGTCAGTTCCTGAGTGAGCTGTTGCGCCATCAGCGATCGCTCTGCTGTGGTCACTGCCAAAAACTGTGCTGTCTGTGACTGTAACTGAGCCTGAAACACCTGCAACTGTTGCATGACCTGTTGGGCTGCTGCCTGCCGTTGCCGGGTGGTGGTGTCTAAAAATGTTTGTGTATCCTGCTGTAGATTTTTCTGAAACGCGCTCAATTCAGTTCGCAGTTGTGCTGCGACTGCCTGCCGTTTCTGATGAAAAGCCATCAGCGTTTCCGCAACGTCTTCCTGCCGTTGGGCAGTGGCTTGCTGGCGCTGCGATCGTTGCGCGTCCCAGATTTGTTTGAATGCCGTCACAACACCCTCCTGAAGTATTCAAATCGGTGAGAAAGATTGGATGGAGCGATTCCTATCGGGGAGATGCGAAGCAAGCGCTCCAGTCCAATCATTCACAAACCGGAGTCAGGCCATTGCATAAGAGCGTCAAATTGCTCCAAACAATGACTATGCAGCGGGAACAGCAGCCTGAGTGGTGAGGCCGACTGCTTCGGCATACTTGAGGTAGGTCTCGACGGAGGCGATGACAACGCGGGCTTCAACTGCCAGCAGTTCAATACCCACCAGAGACACGCGAACCCATGCGTCTACGACAATCCCCTTGTCGAGGATGCGATCAACCACTTCAGCCAGACTGGAGGAGGAGTTTACTTTTTCGACAGCCATGTTTTTTTACCTATTTGTTGCTTGGAGATTAAGTCCCCTTACAGTTGAGGGACTTCTAAGCAGATTTCCGCAAAAGAAGATGCCCGTTGTGTGGGTGGTTCCCCCGCGTTGCAGGGGGAACCGCCCACACAACGCAGGTCATTTCATTGCTGGAAATCTTCTAAATTCTGCTGACTGATTTCATATCGGCTTGATTGCAAACCCATAGAACATTTAGTCAACTGCAAACCAGCGTTCCCACTTCTAATGAACGACTAACGCTTCCAACTCACTCAATCAAATTAAAAAACATGACAAAAACCCCTCTAGAATTTATGTTTTTCAGAGCTTTTTAAGGCAATAAGTAACTGGACTTTTGACTAAATCGCGCCGATTTTTCCTGAAACGCTGACGCAGTCAGCGTTTCAGGAAAAATCGGCGCTAAAACCAAAAATGCCGCGAAACGCTCTCGTAGAGGGCGTTTCGCGGCATTGTAGAAAAAATAGTCAAAACTCCAGTAAGTGCCTATGCGACATCCGAGAACGAAAATTTTGGAGGGCGCGACGCGGCCGCGTCGCGCCCTCCAAAATTTTCGTTCTCGGTAGGCGATTAAACTCCCTAGATTTCCCGCACAATTGGCTGGCCATCTTTGATCTCGCCCACCAGAATAATGTCTGCCAGCCCTACAAATAGACCATTCTCTAAAACACCAGGAATGTTGTTTAAAATCTTCTCCATTTCAGTGGGATTGGAGATAGAAGAAAACTTAACATCCAGCACCATATTCCCCTGATCGGTAATCACCGGGCCGTCCTTTTTCACACCCATGCGCAGTTCACAGGTGCCTCCCAGTTTCTCGATTGCCCGCGTCACAGGTGCGATCGCCATCGGCAGTACCTCCACGGGCAGCGGAAATGCCCCCAGGCTGTCCACTAGTTTGGTGCTATCGACCACCACAATGAATTGCTCCGCCAGCGAATCCACCACCTTCTCACGGGTATGAGCTGCCCCACCTCCTTTAATCAAATTCTTCTGGGGGTCAACCTCATCGGCTCCGTCGATCGCAATATCAATGTGGTCAATTTCATCCAGCGTGGTCAGGGGAATGCCGTACTGCTTGGCCAGCACCGACGCCTGAAACGAAGTGGGGATGCCCTTGATGTCTTTCAACTCGCCAGACTTGAGGCGATCGCCGAGAAACTGGATTGCAAACGCGGTGGTTGACCCCGTTCCCAGTCCCACAATGAAACCCGACTGTACTCGGTCGGCGGCAACCTTACCCACCTGCTGCTTCATCAACTTAACGGGGTCGATCCCTGCGGTCATGACGTAAATCTCCTGTGAACTGACTCCTCACAGGCTACCATTCGAGGGGGCGTGGAGTGTAGGGTGGGTGGGAGAGTGGATGGGTGGATGGGTGGATCTTTCGACAGCCTCTCAAGAACAGGGTGGATGGGTGGATGAGTAGATGGGTGGATGGGTGGATGGGTGGGTGAGGGGTAGGGGCGTAGCATTCGGCAGATTAAGTTTTGGCTGAGTGCAAAACGTCAGGGCCGAATGCTACGCCCGTACACATTTGCCGTAGTCGGAAGACTAAATGCTGAGTGCAAAACGTCAGGGCCGAATGCTACGCCCGTAAAGGTTGCATTAGTGATTGACGGTAGTGGAACGAAGGGTTAAGGGATGAGGGAACGGCAAGGGCGACTGTCTCTGGAGCAGTGTCGGTGGAAATTGCAGAATGCCCAGTTGACCAGCCAGGAGCGGGTAGAACTGCTTTCTCGTGAGGCGCTGCTGTTATTAGGGCAGGGGCAACCGGAGGCGGCAATCGCCAGTTGTGACCAGGCACTCCAGTTGCAGCCGGACGCTGTGGAAGCCCATCACTATCGAGGGATTGCCCTGGAGCATTTGGGGCAGTTTGCTGCTGCGGTTGCGGCCTACGACCGGGCGATCGCCTGCACCCCATCCCCCGCTGCTCAGATCTGGAGCGATCGCGGCAATGCCCTCCGCAGCGCTGGCAACTACTCCAAAGCGCTTGAGAGCTATGACCGGGCGCTGGGGGTGCAACCGGAGTTTTATCCTGCTCTGAGCAGCAAAGGTTCTCTGCTGGCTCTATCGGGAAAACCCAGAGAGGCCCTGGCGGTGTGCGATCGCGCAATTGCGCTCCAACCCGATGCAGCCGATGCCTGGAACAGTCGGGGAGTCGCGCTGTTGCGGTTAAACCAGGCTCAGGCTGCGCTGGGTTGCTTTGAGCAGGCACTGGAGCGGCAGCCTGACTTTGACCGTGCCCTGTGTAATCGGGGCGTCGCTCTGCTGCGGCTGGAGCAACCAGAAGCGGCGATCGCCAGCCTGGAGGAGGCATTGAACGGTGCTCAGCAGCCCCAGGCGTGGCACGTTAATGCCTGGATTAGTTGCGCCTTCGCACACCTGAAGTTGGGCCAGTACGAGGCCACTGTTGCCAGGTGCGATCGCGCCCTTGCCCTGAATCCCACCTCTTACCCTGCTGCGCTCTATCGTCTGGTGGCGGTGGCCATGGCGGGTCAGGTGCTGGCCCAGTTAAAACAATTGGAAGGCCGCCGCGCACTGCTGAAAAATCTCACCGTTGTGGTGCAGTACCTCAAGTTTCGGCTGCTGGTGCTGGTGGGGGCGATCGCGCTACTGGCCTTTGGGCAGGGCACCTGGATCGCGGGTGCCCGCACCGTTCTCCCCCTGCTCATTTCCTTCGGAGTCATTCTGCTCGTTCTCCTGGACCTGTGGAAACACCGATTGCGGCTGAACTTCGTCTGGACAACCTATTTCCGCAACCATCCCCTCACCTATCTGCGATCGCTGGCGATCGTCATTACCACCCTGACTATCTATGGGTTTGCCGACAGCATGGCTCCACCCTTCCTGCGCTGGGGCTGGGCCAGTTGGGTCTTCGGCAACCCCGGCAATATCATCTTCCAGCCCTTCAATCTCCTCCGCTCTAATACCCCGGCTCCCCTCTTTGACGGGCAGACTATCCCCTCCCTCCCCTCCTCCCCCCTCCCTCTCCTCTCAAGCCTTCCCCACTCATCCACTCATCCACTCATCTACTCATCCACCCCTCTCTTTTCGTCCCCCTCCCCTCATTTCCCCTCCCTCCCCTCCCTCCCCTCCCTCCCCTCCCTCCCCTCTCTCCTCTTCGCTCTCACCTTCTGGCTCCTCCTCCTCTTCGGCATTCCCTTCTGGGCCAGACTGGAGGAGCGAATTTTCCGTCGCGGTGCCAACTCCTGGCGGCAGATCGCCGTTCGCTCCACCCAATTTGGGTTGGTTCACCTGTTCGCTGGAATTCCTCTCCTCGGCGGTTTCGTTCTCATCGTCCCTGGCTTTCTCTTTGCCTGTCGCTATAAGTACATTTTTGAGAAGCATCTGAAACAGACGAGGGATCTCCAGCAGGCCCAGGAGGCCGGATTTGTCGCCAGCACCGCCGACCATGCCATCTACAATGCCATCCTCATTACCCTGGCCGTTGCCATCCTCCTGTTTGCTTCCTACCCCTCTCACCCCCAATGACTGGACTTTTGACTATTTTTTCTACGATGCCGCGAAATGCTCTCTGCGAGAGCATTTCGCGGCATATTTTATTTTGGTGGCAATTTTTCCTGAAACGCTGACACAGTCAGCGTTTCAGGAAAAATCGGCGCAATTTAGTCAAAATCTGAACCAATTACCTACCCCCAGTAGCCTCCTATCGCATAATGGGGCAGAATAAATCAACCATTCACAACGGTAAAACTCCCCTATATTTCCATGCACAAATCCTTGCTGGCGCACCTCCGCCTTTCTTTGATGGTTCCCGCGATCACCCTGATGGTGGGTACCGTCGCTTCTACGGCCAGAGCACAGTCTCCGTTGTACAATCCCATTCCCATGCCTGCCAACAACCAGGTCACGGATACCCTCACGAACAAAGATATTCCCACAGGCTTCGGCGGATTTGCGCGGGACTATATTGTTTCCTTGCAGCAAGGTGATCAGGTCGTGATTGATCTGACCTCTGACCAGTTTGATACCATCGTTACCCTGATCGGTCCCGATGGGGCCACCGTCAGCGAGAACGACGATGGCCCTGACGGCACCACGAATTCGCTGCTATTTGCTCGCATTACCCGCCCCGGCAACTACATCATTCGGGTGCGTCCCTACGGCGGTCAGGGTGGGCAACCCGCTCCCAGCCCTGAACCAGGGGCAGATACTCGACCCTCTACCCCACAAACACAGGGTGCTCAAGGTGGACAATCTACTGCCCAGGCGGCCCCCCCTGCCCCTGCAATAGGTACAATTGGCCGCTTTACGCTGAAGGTAACTCGTCTGCGCCCGGTCTAAGGAGCGCGAATTAAATAAAACCGAATTGTTTTTGAGAGAGGGGGGGGGGGGGGGGGG
>CAZVXA010000156.1:0-9142 GCA_964630955.1 uncultured bacterium
CCTCTCTCAAAAACAATTACAGGTTAATTTGTTCACGATCCTAAGCAGGTGTCTTGTTTCCAGGCTCCGCCTGGGTATCTGTTTAGTGTTTTCGGATTCCTGCCTGGGTGGAGCGTGGTTCCCAACTCAAAACTTGTACCTGACGCACTTGCAGAGCGCCGTAAAACGCTGTTTCTCGAAAGAACTTAACCGTTCTTCCTGGAAGATCCCCGGCTTCTCGAAGAAGCCGGGGATTTGTCTGGATAAGTGTGCAAACTACAGGCCCGATTCAGACCATGGAAAGATTCAGACCATGGAAAGATGAATTCTAAGCAGGATTTAGCGAATCTAGCCAGCAAGAGTACCTATTCATGATTACTGCTGACGCTGACATTGCCCAATCAGTATTCGAGCAGAACTTTGACTCGTATATGCAATGCATCCCACCGACGAGAGGTTCTGGGTTTTGATGTATCAACGAAAAAACAAATTTTCTTGAAATCTGCTGATGTGGGAGACTCTCCTGCTACGGCAGATTTTGCAGGTTAATTTGCTTCGCTCATTGGTGGAGCTTGTGTTGGGTGATGGACAGGACGACGGCATCTACAGACTTATCAATAGCGGCTCCAGGTTCTAAGAAGGAGAGATCATGCTTGAAAACCTAGGAATAATTCATTTCATCAGTGGCTTGGGGGGACTGGCTCAAATCGTTGCGCCAGATACCGCCCGACCTGAAGATGCAGCGCTGCTGTTATCGGGGCCAAGGTTTTTTGTAGCCCTGATTGCCGGCGTGTTGCTGGCCTTTGCAATCCAGTTTTTGCTGACCAATCTATCGGTGGCTGCTGGCATTACTTACCTGGGAAACAAATCCTCCCACGAGGATTCCCACCACAGCGCTCACCAAAGCAGCGGTGGCCTGGGCAGCACTCTGAAAAAAGTCAGTACTGGTGTGGGTTTGTGGACCCTGCTCACTGTCAGTCTGGCGCTGTTTGTGGCCTGCTTCCTGGCCGTGCGGCTGAGTCTCCTGTTCAGTCCGGGACTGGGGGCGATCGTGGGTCTGGTGATCTGGGCCGCCTACTTCACGTTGCTGGTATGGTTCAGCTCCAGCACGGTGGGATCGCTGCTGGGTTCTCTGGTGAATACGGTCACCTCTGGTTTTCAGACCATTTTTAATACTGCAACCGCTGCCATCGGTGGAAAGATGGTAGGCGATCGCACCGTCGCCACCGTTGAAGCTTCTGCTGCTGCCGTTCGCCGCGAATTGGGTTCTGCCATCGACCCCATCCATTTGCGTGAGAAAGTAGAAGATTACCTCGATGCTCTGCGTCCGCCAGATCTGGATCTGAAGACGATTCGCCATGAGATGGAGGATATGCTGCACAGCGCTGATCTGAAATCGGTGGCCGCAGTTCAGGATCTGGGCCAGCGGATTAACCGTCAAACTTTTGAGGATTTGATCAGCAGCCGCACGGATCTATCAAAGCGTGATGCCAGACGTCTGGTTGACCAACTGGAAGCGGCCTGGAATCGGGCGATTGGCACTGCTGCCGGAGTTGCCAGCGGTCAGAAAAATCCCTACGACGAGCTGAGACACTTCCTATCTTCGGCGTTGCCGGAGGAACTGCAAGCGCAAAACCTCAACAGCAAGCTGGATCAGTTTATTGACGCAATTCGCAGCTACAACCCGGCGAATCAGTTGTCGGATGAGCGGGCGAATGAGCAGGTAGATCAACCTCAAAAAGCTGGATTGATGTCGCAGGTGATGCAGATGGGAATGTCTACCATCGTGGCTGCTGTGATAGGTCGAAAGGATTTATCGGATTTTGATGTTGAACGCATACTGGATCAGTTGAAAAAGGTCAGAGACCAGATTAGTGACAAGACTGGAACCATTATGGAACAGGTCAGCGGTTCTCCTTCTGCGCTACCGATTAATACCATTCGCAATGATGTTGAGAATTACCTGCTGCACAGCTACTCCTGGCAGATGAATGATGCCACGGTGGAGCGAGACTTCCGGGAGGCGTTGTATGACCCCGATGCAGACCCCAGTCTGGTGCGTCAGCAGTTGGAATCTCTGAATCGAGGTTTCTTCGTGAGTTTGCTGTCTCAGCGTGGCGTTTTCACGCAGGAAAAAATTGCTCATCTGGCAGATTTGCTGGATCGCATTCGCATCGATGTAATCTCCCAGGTTCACCAGGCTGAACTGGAGGAACAACGTCGCGTGGTGCGTCAACGGATTGAACATCAGCTGCGCTACGCGCCCAGAACCGATCTGCTGTCCGGGAACATTTCGGGCATCTGGTTACCGCTGTTGCAAGAGTCCCATGCCGACTCAACCATTCTGCGGGAGGAACTCGCTCGCTACGACCAGGCTACACTGCAACAACTGCTGAACCAGCGCCAGAATGAGCCGCTTTCCTCTGAGGAAACCTATCAGGTGGTGAGCCAGCTCGAAGGTGCTCGCGATCGCGCCTTCCAGGAACTCGACGTGCAGCAGGCCGCCGCAGAGTCTCAGCTTAAGGCACTGCAAACGCGCATTGAAAACTATCTGCAAAATACGCACAAAGACGAGCTGAATCCCGAAGGCATCAAGCGCGACCTGGAACTCCTGCGGCAGGACCCTCAACTCGGTTTAGCTGTTTTGCGGACGCGGTTCTCCCAGTTTGACCGCGACACTTTGGTGAGGTTGCTGAGTCAGCGGCAAGACCTGAGCGAGGAACAGATCAACCACACCCTCGACCAGGTGGAATCCACCTGGAATAGCGTGTCTCATACACCGGGCGCGATCGCTGACACGGCCCGTACCCAGTACGACCAGCTCATCAGTCGCCTCTCGGACTACCTGCGCAACACCAACCGCGAGGAACTCAATCCCGAAGGCATTCAGCGCGACCTGAAGCTGCTGCTGAATGATCCGCAGGCTGGATTGTCTGCCCTGGGTAGCCGACTGGCCCACGTTGATCGCGATACCCTGGTGCAGTTGCTGAGTCAGCGGCAGGATCTGAGCGAAGAACAGGTCAACCAGATTATTGACCAGGTGCAGTCTACCATTCGCCAGGTGGTGCGTGCGCCTCGTCGTCTGGCCTCCCGCACCCAGCAGCGGGTGATGAGCTTTGAGTCGTCGCTGGAGGACTACCTGCGCAATACCAACCGGGAGGAACTCGACCCAGAAGGCATCAAGCGCGATCTGTATATCCTGCTGCATGACCCGCGTCTGGGACTGGAAAGCCTGGGCGATCGCCTCTCCAGGGTGGATCGCAGCACGCTGGTGGCACTGCTGGCCCAGCGCAGGGACATGACCGAGGAAGAGGCCAACCGCATTGTCGATCAGGTGCTGTCGGTGCGCGACACGATGCTGGCCCAGGTGCAGCGCGTTCAGCACCAGGTACAGTCGCTGATTGAAAGCATCATCGCTCGCATTCGCCATTTCCTCAACTCTCTGGAGCGTCCAGAGCTGAACTATGAGGGAATTGAACGGGATGTGCGCACCCTGTTCTCCGATCCCCAGGCCGGATTTGATGCGCTGCGCGATCGCCTCAGCCACTTCAACCGTGACACCCTGGTAGCGGTGCTTAGCTCCCGCGAGGATATCTCTGAACAGGATGTGAACCGCATTCTGGATCAGGTGGAGTCTGCTCGCACAGGGGCACTGCGTCGCGCCGAGCGAATTCAGCAGAACGCCATGGTGCGCGTGGAAGAACTGAAGCGGCAGGCGCAGAAACAGGCCATTGAAACCCAGAAGGCTGCTGCTACTGCGGCCTGGTGGCTGTTTGGAACGGCACTCACTTCGGCGATCGTATCTGCGGTGGCTGGAGCGTTAGCGGTGACAGGTGTGTAACAGCAGGTTCGCTGCAACCCCATAACTGAGAAGTGGCATGGTGCTAAGCACCATGCCACTTCTCAGTTATGGGGGTTTTATGAGGAGATATGGTAGCGATCGCGCCCCTGATTCTTCGCGATGTAAAGGGACTGGTCAGCCTGTGAAACTAAGCTGGTCGCCTCTACTTCAGGGTGAATCACCTGACTGCTGACCCCCAGGCTGAGGGTGACATGCGCGCCGACCTGGGAGCAGGCGTGAGGAATGGCCAGGTTACGAATCTCCTGCTGGATCTGCTTTGTGATGTGGAGTGCAGCAGCAGGGGAAGCGTCAGGCAGAATGACAGCAAATTCTTCGCCTCCATAGCGAGCCACCAGATCGGCAGGTCTTCTGACAATTCGGTTGGCGGCCTGGGCGATCTGTTTCAGGCATTCGTCTCCTGCTGGGTGGCCGTAGTAATCGTTATAGGGTTTGAAGTAGTCGATATCAAACAAGATCAGGGACAGCGATTTCTGGTCACGGGCGGCATATTGCCATTCCCGCTCCAGGTGTTCGTCAAACGATCGGCGATTTGCCACCTGCGTCAAACCATCCAGACTGGCAATCCGTTCTAATTCCCGATAAGCTGCCTCAGTCGCCGTTACTGCCGCCCTTAGTTGCTGATTCTGCTGGCGCAGCCGCTGTGCCAAAACTTTCAAACGGAGGTGGGTAGAAATTCGTGCGAGTAATTCTGCCTGTTCAATGGGCTTGATGATGTAATCGACGCCTCCTGCCTCAAATCCTTTGATCTTGTCTCGAACATCCGATAGGGCCGTCATAAAAATAACGGGAATATTCTGTGTTTTGAGATTGCTCCGGAGGCGACGCGAAACCTCAAAACCGTTGATACCGGGAAGCAACACATCCAGCAAAATCAGGTCAGGCAGCGCGTACTCTGCACGCTCCAGACCGCTTTCGCCATTCTGTGCCAGCAAAACTTGAAATTTGGCTTCTTCAAGATACTGGACGACCACCCCTAAATTTGCAGGGTTATCATCAATTACCAGGATGGTGAAATTTTTCAGATCCAGGTGATCAAGCTCAAACTCGTCAATGCTCATGAATGTGCTGTGCATGAGAATGGTTTATTCATGTTCAGGATTGACATACCGCTGGATAAAAGCTTCCAGTTTGTTAATTTGAAAACTGTTCGCCAGATCAAGCAGGTTCTGAGCAAAAGGGACCAGGTGTGGCCCCTGCTCCTTCAAAGCGTTTGCTTCCTGCTTAATCCCCCCCAGATTGCCGCGTTTCATCAAATCCGCCAGCCGATGCAGCGACTCGGCTGGCGGTGGCACCAATGCTGCTTCGGATTGAGCGCAGGTCGCGTGAATCGAGGTATCTTCGTAGGCTGGTGGCGATTCATAAATCCATTCCAACTGCAACTGGTGCTGCAGGATTTCTAGTAGCGTCCCCGACTGGATAGGTTTGGGTAAAAAGGCGTTGGCACCTGCGTTCAGGCTTTTGTTCTGTTCCGGTTCCAGAACGCTGGCCGACGACACCACGATCGGCAACTGTTGAAATTCTGGATGCTGCCGTAACACTCTCAGCATTTCAAACCCATCGATCACGGGCATCACCAGATCGGAGATGATCAGGTCAGGGTGCAGGGCGATCGCCTGCTCAATCCCTTCCTGCCCATTCGCAGCTTCGACGATATCAAAACCAATGGGGGCCAGCAGATGGGCCAGCACCGAGCGATTTTCCCAGCGGTCATCGACCACCAGAATTCTGCGCCTGGCTCCCTGGTAGCCGATGATGGCTCCCTGGTTGTCTCGCCGGGAGGTCGTCGCCCAGTCCTTCACCTCTGGCAGTTTCAGGTCAAACCAGAAGATACTACCCTGACCCGGCTCACTCTGCACCTCAATCTGGCAGTGCATCATTGCCACAATTTGCTGACTGATGCTCAAACCAAGACCCGTACCCTCTGCCTGCTTCTGGGTATCTCCGACCTGCTCAAAAGGCAAAAAGATTTTTTGACAGTCCTCAGCGGTCATGCCAACGCCCGTATCTTTGATGGTGAAGCGAATCTGGCAGATTGAGGTGGAATGGTCAGCGGCTTCCGGAGGGTTTGCCTCCTCAGACTGGAGTTGGCGATCGCTATCTTGAAGAGCGGCGGTGGACAGCACCTCGACCAGAAACGTGACTCCGCCCCGGTCGGTAAATTTGACCGCGTTCCCCAGCAGGTTGATCAATACCTGGCGTAGACGTTTTTCATCCGCCCGAATTCCGATCGGTAGATTTGCAGCTGGCTGAAAGGTGAAACTGATAGCTTTTTGTTCTGCCCGGACTCGAAAAATCTCCGCGATGCCCTCCAGAAATGCAGGCAGATGGAACTCTGTCGGGTGCAGATCCATCTTGCGAGCTTCAATTTTCGCCAGGTCCAGCACATCAGTGATCAGCGTCAGCAGATGTGCCCCGCACTGATGAATGATGTCAACGCCTTTACGTCCCTGTTCCGATAGGCGCTCGGTGCGATGAAGAATCTGCGCGTACCCCAGAATACCGTTCAGTGGTGTCCGGAGTTCATGACTCATATTAGCCAGAAATTCACTTTTGGCATGGTTCGCATTGTCTGCGGATTCCTTGGCCTGCCTCAGTTCGAGGGTGCGATCCTCAACCCGCAGCTCCAGCTCCTCATTGGTCTTCTGTAGCGCTGTGAAGGAGTCCTGGAGCTTTCGCGTCATGCGATTGAAGGATTGTGCCAGCACCCCCAGTTCTTGAATGTCTGGCGTTTCTACCATGGGGCTGTCTTCCCTGCCGGTAAACCCCTCCTGGGCGGCGTCGGCTAGCGATTCTGACGCCTGACTCAGCCGCAGAATCGGACGGGTAATCCAGCGGGACGTATAAATGCCCAGGGCGATCGCCAGCAGCAGCGCACCAAAACAAAGTAGAACAGTCGTGCGATTGTTGGCGTTGATCTGCCCCATGAAGTCCGATTCGGGAACGGTACTGACCACCAGCCAGTTCAGCCCCAGTTCATCCTGCCAGGGGGTCACCTGCACAAATTCCCGCTCACCGTTCAGATGAAATTCCAGTTGGTAGGCTCGATCGATCTGGTTCAGGTTGCCAAATCTCTGGATCAAATATTCCGTTGTTGTTCTGATCAAAGGTTCGTCAGACTCCAGAGCAGATAAGCGTTCCAGGCGACCGCCCACTTTCTTGAACGGCTGAATGCTGGAACTGGCGACCAGTTGTCCATCCCGCTCTAGAATAAAAATCTTGCTGGAGGGACTGATGCGGAGTGATTTGAGGAAGTCGTGAATTTGAGTCAGCTTCAGGTCAACTCCCACAACCCCCAGTAAGTTTTGCTGATCGTCGTAAACTGGAAAACTGGAGGAGATTGACAGGATGGGCAGGTCAGCCCAGGGATAAATGCGGGACCAGATGGGTTTACCCGCAGCCACTGCATCGGTATACCAGGGGTCTTTGAGCGGACTCACGTCAGGCGGAAACACGTTAAACCGCTCGGTTGCGTTACCGGCATCATCGATCTTGTAAAAGCTGAAGGGCTGAAGAGGTTTCAGAATTTCATAGTGAAACTGACCATCATCCCGTCGGTTCACACCCACAAAATAGCCTGTTGCACTCCCGTAGTTGATATAACTCACATTGAACGATTGCAGTTGCTTCAGAAAAAACTTTTGCAGTTCTGGAGCATCCTGGACATCCAGTATTTTTGAACGCAGAACATGCTCATTAATGCGATTGAGCTGTGGTGGAACCGAGAGGTAGGCATCGAGATGCTGATCAATGCGGCCTGACATCTCCGCTTGAAGCTGGGTTGCCAGATCATTCACTGCTTTCTGTCCATTTTTGAGCGACAGGTATCCGGTCAATCCCACTGCGACGCAAACCTGTAGAACAAAGGGAATCACCAGAATTGCGCGGAGAGGGAGTTTTCTGGTTGATTTTGTGGCGGCTCGAAGGACAGGCTTAAAAGGCATCGTACACCTATTCCAATTTTATAAGGCTTCTGTAAAATTCTATTTTTTGAGTGCCCCAAGCTTTGTCAATCACTCATCCGGCATCTGCCTATAGAGTAGCGGTTTGTTTTTGGTGGGTTGCCCGCGTAGCGGGCAACCCACCAAAAACAAACCGCCTCAATAACCGACGGAGTCGGTATCAGGCTCAGTCTACGCGATTTACAACCTGGTTTAGAAACCTGCACAGGGGTTGCACTCTCTTTTTGCATAAATCTCAGTTTTCCCTAAGCAGGCTAGGGGGTTTCGAGCCACCAGAATATTCGGTCAAATTGCGGGAAATGCCCGTCAAATGGCTGAGATGAGAGAATTTTCGGTATTTGCACGCTCTTGCTCAGGAGTCTGGCTCTGTAGAGTCGAAATATAACCCGGTTTCTGGACACCGTTGGTCCTAAGGGGATTGAGTCGCTTCCTTCACCCCTCCCTGCTGATTGGGCTATGCCCGCAACACCTTTCCTATCTGGAACCACCTATGTTTCTCACTATCGAAAGCATTGAAGAAGTTTTAAGAGCCTCTTTTCAACAGCAAGTTGTTGATCCGGGAATTCAGAATCCAACCGCATTTCTGCAGCGATGGTTCTATCTCTCCAGTCAGGTTCCCCGGCTGCATGGTGCGGCCCTCGCACGGGTCAAAATTCCAGAAATTCAGGCTTTGCTGGCGGTGATCGCCCACGGAGAATGTGGTTCCGGCGATTCAAGCCAGATCCACAGCAAACTCCTGAGTCATCTCATCAGTCAGGCTCCCTGTGCTGAAGCGATTACCCATCATTTAAACCTGGATGCCGTTCATATTTTTGAAGAAGCAGTAGAAACACTGAGTCAGATGAATCAGGACCAGGCGATCGGATTTATTGTAGGGCTTGAAGCGCCCGCTTACGAGATTCTTCAATTGCTGGAACATGCCTTCGTTGAAGTTGGCATTTCCCACAGTACAGTGCTTGAATCCGACTACATGATCATTCACAACGCTGTGGAGAAAGAACATCAAGAATCAGGCTTTGAAGCCATGTCAATTGTGTTAGACAGCGGCTGTAACTTGCAGGATATTTACATGGGTGGTGAAACAGCGATTCGATTTCTGGTAAAGATGGTTGGTCAGACCTCTGTTGCCCCGGAATTGGTTTGCCAATAGAAGCCGATGTTAGCGTCTATGAAATCAGTTTCAGGTGAGCAGCTATCGGGTGCATCCCACTTTTGTAAATTTTCAAAACCAATTTTGCGAGTGGCGCGGGCTTAGCCCGCGCCACAAGCAAAATTGGGTTAAACCCGCAGCGATAGCGCGCAGCGCGATAGCGGCTCACCATCAGCCCTGGCGCGGTGCATT
>CAZVXA010000156.1:9152-15521 GCA_964630955.1 uncultured bacterium
GCTTTCGTAACAAACCATTTTTTTTAATTTAAAAATTTTTTTTTTGGGGGGGCCCCCCCCCCCCCCCCCGCCACTCGCAAAATTGGGATACACCCGCAGCTATCGCGCTCAGCGCGATAGCTGCTCACCTTCAGCGATGGCTCGGTGCATTGCAAGGACTGCAATTGGATAACAGCTCTTGTATCAAGCTACTCAACTGCTTGAGCTTAATCGGTTTACTGAGATAGTAATCAGCTCCAGCCGCTAAACAGCGTTCCTGATCGCCTTTCATGGCGAGCGCCGTTAAGGCAATGATAAGGGTTTTACGCAACCTTTCCTGCTGACGAATTTGCTTCATTGCTTCTAACCCATCTACACCGGGCATTTGCACATCCATTAAGATCACATCCGGATGGTGAGCGCGCGCCAGGTCAATCGCTTCCTGCCCGTTATGGGCAATCAAAAGACGGTACCCTTTTGCTTCCAAATAGGCGGAGAAGGTGGTAGCGTTAGCGTGATTATCTTCCGCTATTAAGATTAAAGGTGTCTGGGTAGCGGTCAGATCACTGGCAGGGGGGGTGGAGAAATCAGCCTTACTGACAATCGATGAATTCTCTGAGTGAGAAGCGGGTGCTACATAGGGCGAATAGGGGAGTAAAACCGTAAAACAACTGCCCTCACCTGGTTTGCTGGTCATCTCAACCTGACCGCCGTGGAGTTCAACAATTTGCTTGACCAGAGCAAGTCCCAACCCTGTGCCTGTTTGCTGTCGATTAAGCGCACCATCAATTTGGACAAAGGGTTTAAATAATTTCGGGATGTTTTCAGGGGCAATCCCAATACCCGTATCGGTTATGGCGATGCGGAGACAGGTTGGTTGAGATGCACCTTGCTCCTGGGATAAAAGCGAGGCGGTGAGGGTGACCGTTCCTCCTGCTGGTGTGAACTTCACCGCATTGGTTAGCAAATTCAGTAAGACTTGTCTGATCCGGATTTCATCAACAACGATAGCGGGCAACTGGGGCTGAATATTAGTTTCCAACTGGATTTGTTTATTCAAGGCTTGCTGCGCGATGAAGGCAAGACTTGAAGAACATATTTGTTCCACAGCGACATGGCTGTATTCCAGTGTGATTTGGCCTGAAGCGATTTTGGCGACATCCAAAATATCGTTGATCAGGTTCAGCAAGTGCTGACCACTGCTTTGAATGATTTCAAGGTACTGTTTTTGTTTTGGGTTGAGTCCGCCAAAGATTTCCTCCAGGATGACCTCCGACATCCCTAGCATGGCGTTGAGGGGCGTCCGGAGTTCGTGGCTCATATTGGCAAGGAATTCATCTTTAAGGCGGGTGGCCTGTGCCAGTTCCTGATTGGTTACCGCAAGTTGGTAATTGCTTTTAGTGAGTTGGTTTTGAGTTTGTTGGCGTTCTGCTAATTCTTGTTGTAATTGCTCAAACAGGTTGGTTTGCTGAATGGCAATCGCCACCTGGTTGGCAATTTGTTGTAGCAGTTGCGCTTCTGTCTCAAGCCACACTCGTTTCTCTTTACAGGCATGAATGACCAGAACTCCCCAGAGCTTATGGTTGGTGTGGGGAGACACCCAATGGTGATTTTCATCAGGTCTGATTTCCTGCAAGATGGGGGCGACGATTTTCGATTGGATTTGCCCCTCAATGGAATAATCTACCAGGCATTCTGTCCAGCGATCGCCCATGACATCGAGCACAATTCGGGGCTGTCCTTGCCAGTAGTAATCCAGAATGTCTTGAGACCAGACTTCGTTGTCCCAATGCTTGTCTTGCAGGCGAGGCAGACCGGCGGATACGGCTTCCTCCACAATCTGACTGCTGCCGTCGGGAGATAATCGAAAAATAATGACGCGATCGCCATCAAGGACTTCCTTGACCTGGTGGGTTACAGTTGCCAGGATTTCATCTAGATTGAGCGATCGCTGAAGAATCAGTTGCGTGATTTCCCGCAGCAGGGTTTCTCGCTCGAACTGCTGGCGGATGAGTATTTCAGCTGCTTTGCGTTCAGTAATATCGAAATTAATGGCCACTACACGCAACGGGTTGTCCTCGGCATCGTATTCTGCCTTACAGATAACCTGTACCCATCGCAATTCACCATCCGTTCGCCAGATGCGAATTTCAGCTTTGAAGGGAGTTTTATCATGCAAGGCTGTCTCAAATTGAGCCTCTATCCAGCCAATGTCATCGGGGTGAACGAGGTCGCGCCACTCCTGGTGGGTCACCGCCCGATCCAGGTCTTGCAGTCCGTAAATTTCATACATCCGCTCATCCCAGAGGGCATCATTGACCAAATCCCACTCCCAGATCCCGTAATCTCCGGCTTGCACCGCCAGGGTAAGGCGACTGGTCAGGTTTTGCAGCTCAATTTCAGCCTGTTTGCGATCGGTAATGTCTCTGGCCGCAGCATAAATCAAGTTACAACAGGGAGTTGAACGCCACTCTATCCAGCGGTAGGAGCCATCCCGACAGCGATATCGATTGGTGAAACCAATAACCTCCTCACCTTGCTCCAACGCTTTCATTGCCTGGAGCGTAATCTCCACATCCTCTGGATGCACAAAATCCATAAATTGTGATCCTTCTAGATCGGAGAGCGAATAGCCCAGGGCTTTTTCCCACTGATAATTCAAGCGAACAAAATGGCCATCTAAACTTGCAATACAGAGCAGGTCTAAGGCTAAGGAGAAGAAACGATCTAGCTCGGCAGTCTTTTGCTGGAGGGCGGCCTGTTCTTGTCGGCGATCAGTAATGTCCTGATAGGTGCCGAGAACCCCGATGATATCGCCCGCCAGATTGCGCAGCGGTAGTTTGTTGGTTTCTAGCCAGATTTCCGTCCCTTCTTGTCGATGCAGAGTTTCGATAATTCCGAGTTTGGCTTCGCCCGTGTCGATAACGGCGCGATCGTCAGCTCGATAGGCTTCCGCTTCGGTCGCGCCCCAGGGCATATCAAAATCGGTTTTACCCACCAGCTCTGAGGCAGAACTGAGCGCCGCATCATCCAGAAAGCGCTGGTTTGCCCCCAGATAGTTGGAGGATCGATCTTTCCAAAACACAGAGAGTGGTACCGTATCCAGCACCGTTTGCAGGAGCTGTTGGGATTCTTGCAGAGCCTGCTCTGCCGCTTTTCTGGCGGTGATATCTCGAAAGATACCCCGAGTGGAGACGACTCGCTGGCTACCATTGGGATCGATTTCAAACCGACAGTTGATATTTCCCTCCACCACGACCCTTTGTCCTGACTTGCTGACAAAGGTTAATTCCATCTGTTCCAGAGCGCTTAAGCACCCCGAACTCATTTGCACGAATACAGCTTGACAGTGAGGGTGATAATCAGACGCTATCACATCGAAACAGGTTAACTGTTCCACCTCGGCGACCGTGTAGCCCAGGGCATCGCACCAGGCTTGATTCACGAATTTGAAGCGCATGGTGTCCATATCCACCATCTGGATCAGGTCACTGGCATTGTCTAAAAAGTCTTGTAGGAGTGCTTCCCGTTCGGTGAGTTCGGCGGTGCGCTGGGCAACTCGTTCTTCCAACTCAGCATTGAGCTGTTCCAGAGCTTGCGATGTGAGGAGCCGCCCCAGTTCAGCTTCAGCACGAGCCGCGAAAGTAGAGAGCAGGGTTTGGGCCCAATCCGGATCAGCTAAGGGCGCATCGTGGAAAATGCAGAGACTGCCCATCGGTTCGCCTGCGGCGTTGCGTAAGCAAACACCCAGATAACTTTCGGCCTGTAAGTTGGTAAACAGGAGGTTGTCAGGGTAAAGGGCTTGCAGTCCGGCAGGCTGGCAGCAACTGCCAGCCTGGAGCACCTGATAGCAACAGGGAACCAAATCATAGGGCAAAAATTGGGGGAGGCAAAGCTCACCCTCCGCACAAAAGGCCAGGACTTGAAATCCCTCAGATGTCGCTTTCCCAACCGAAACACAACGGACTCCCAATGCTTCGCCAACGTGGCGCACCAGCGCTGGAAAGAACGCTTCACCGGTGAAAGCTGCAGTGCCCTCAATCACCTGACGCATTGAGGCTTCGACCCGTTCGCGGCGCATTTCGGCTTCTTGCTGCTGCGTAATGTCCTGCACTGTACCTTGCGAAACCAGGGGGGTGCCATCAGCACTGTAGGTGGTTTCGCATAGCGCACGCACGTACTTAATCCGGCCATCAGGCATTTGCAGGCGATAAGTAATGCTGTAAGGCTGGCGATCGCACAGATGCTGGTTGAAGGCAGCATCGACCACATCACGATCCTCTGGATGCACTACATTCAGAAAAGTTTCGTAGGATGCGCTAGATTGCTGGGGAGCAATCTCAAGAATGCGCAACACTTCCTCAGAACAGTAGGCGGTATTCTGCTGCAGATCCAGTTCCCAGTGGCCCAGATGGGCAATGCGCTGAGCTTCCTGCAGCTTTAGATTGGTTTGCTTCAGGGCGAGTTCGTTTTGATGCCGTTGAATCGCCAGCATGACGATGTGAACCAGATTATCGACGAGTGCCAGCTCATCTGCACGGGGCGATCGCACCTCACGATAGTAGACGGCAAATGTGCCCAGGACTGCCCCATCCGCAGCAACAATCGGCGTAGACCAGCAAGCCTGTAGGCCAGACGCCAGGGGGATATCTTTAGCGTTTTGCCACAGGGGATCGTTGGCAATATCTGCCACAATTACCCTTTCCCGACGATGCACGGCGGTACCACACGAACCGACCCCTTCACCCACCTGAATGCCATCCACCTGGCAGCGATAATGGTCTGGCAAGCCGGGGGCGGCTCCGTCCCGCAACTGGTTATTGCTATCCAGGAGTAAGACTGAGCAAATTGCCCCATCAAGCATTCCCTCAATGGTGGTGCAGACATGATTCAGGATATCGGTCAGGGGATCTTGAGCCGCCACCCTGGCGAGAAGATCGTTCTTGATCTGAAGGAGGGTTTCGGCCTGCTGACGTTCTTGCAATTCAGACTGCAATTGCGCATGGGTGGAAGCCTGTTGAATGGCGATTGTCAACTGGGTTGCCAGTTTGCGGAGTAAGTCAATTTCATCCGCCTGCCAATCCCGTGCGGTGTGGCTTTCTGAAACATTGAGCAACCCCCACAATTGCTTGCCACAGAAGAGCGGCAGCAGTACCTTAGCGCGAGTTTGCAGGGAAATCAGAAACTCCCGGTGGCAGTTACTCATCTCCGTGGTGTAGATGTCTGGTACGACCCGAATATATCCTTCGCGGTAGACTTCAGTGATGCGCTGCTGATAGCACTCATCCCATACCCGTTTGCCCATCAGGGATCGGGAGGAGTCGGTGGATTCTGCCACGACTACGGCGGAAAGGTCAGGTTCAAACTTCCAGATATTGACGCGATCGCAGCCAATCGCCTGATGAATTTGCTCAACGGCAGTCTCTAAGATGGTTTGCAGACTCAGAGAGGAGCGAATCTGGGCCGCTAAATGGGCAACAACCTGTTCTCGCTGAAGCAGACGCAATAGATCGATGGGTTGCAATACTTGCTGCAGGGTTTCGTGGGTCACCAGCCCCACCAGGGCATCCTGTTCATCGACAATCGGCAGATGCCGGATGTGATTTTGTTGCAATAAGTGAATGACAGACAAAGGATCGGTCAATGATGACTCCCGCAAGGTCAGCCCTGCGGTGGTCATCACCTGACCCACGGGCACTTCATCCAGTAATGGTTGCCTGGTACACAAGCGAACCACATCTCGTTCCGTTAATATGCCGACGACCCGTTGCGGTTCCTCCACGACGACGACACAGCTTGCACGGGCTTCACTCTGCACAGGATTAGATTCTGGCTGAGCGATCGAATCCGCTTCATAATGTGATCGCGCCTCACTCATCAGGGCGATCGCCTCCCTGACTGTCATTTCTGGTGAAACGATGATTGGATCTCGAATGATGGCAGTTGCTAGATCCTTGTGCTGGAAAACTCTTGTCTCAGAAAAATACAGCATATCTTACTTGGAATGCAGTGAGTTGAGCAGAAGAAGAAAGCAATATTTATTCATCCTTACCCTGTCACCAGAATTTCAAGCCTTAAAAACGTTACGTGGTGTAGCTTATACATTGTTTCTCATGCTAATGAGATGCACTCAGCCCTGATAAACCAGGGACTTAAACCCCTTGCCCCAGCCTCACTAGTGTTACGAACGCTCCGTTCTGCAACATGGGGGATTGCTGTGCCAGGATGGGAAGCACTTTATACCTCATTAAATTCTATCTTTGCAGCTTCAAGCTTTATAAAACATGGGCCAAGAATTTACACTTCAAGTACTGGGCGTGAAAAAAAGTCAAAACCCCAAAAGCTGTTCCACCCTGAGCGAAGTCGAAGGGCGGAACAGCTTTTGGGGTT
>CAZVXA010000157.1:0-15486 GCA_964630955.1 uncultured bacterium
CGCCCGCGCCACTCGCAAAACTGGGTTTGGAAATTTGCAAAAGTGGGATGCACCCGATTTTGGGACTGGGAAGAACGCCAAGCTAAACTGACGCAGAAGCAGGATTTACTGGCGCGGCTTAACCAAGTTGTTCCATTTTATTGCTTACATTTCTATAACGGGCAAGGAAAGTCTTTACGGCTTCAGTCACGACAGACTCAACTTCAGCATCCGTGATCTGTAAACCCATGACTAAAAATCGTGGCCAGAAGATGACATCGTTAATCATGCCCAGAAACTGCCTTGCAGCTAGTGGAATATCAGGAATCTGATATCGGTGCTGATCAATTTCCCACTGCAAGTAAACATGCAGTTGTCTAAGATAAGGCTCTTTGCCTCGCCGATAAAGCTCCTCACCCAGTTCGGGAAAGCGTGGTGCTTCCGCAATGATAACTCGCGTTAATGCCTCGATTTGTGGTTCACGCAGCAGTCGCGCATATTCCTGACCGATCGCCGTGAGAGTCGCGACAGGATCGGCGTTTGCAGTCGATAAATCAGCCGCATCTACCTCGGTTTCCCAAACCCGTGCCATAATGCCGCCAAATAAATCTCGTTTGGTAGAGAAATGCTTATACAGAGTGGCAGTGGAAACCGAGGCTTCTTTCGCCACCATTTCCAGCGTCGTGCGTTCATATCCGATCGCCAGAAAATGCTTCACAGCAGCATCTAAAATCGCCTGACGCTTTTGGTCGGCTACAGTTTTACGGTATTCCTCAAGCGGCATTGCACAGTACGTGGTCGAAAACAATGTCTTCAGTTTAATCGGTTGATTGCTCTATGGAAATCATAAGGTAAGTCAATTAACTTACTATTGACAAGCACTGGACTCACCTTGCAACTTATGTATGGTGAGTGGCTTAACTCACTATGTAAAAGGCGCAGAAGGAAATGCGATGAAACGCTACATTGCGTTATTTTTGAGTGCGATCGCGCTGGTGTTCTTGCTGAGTGCGGGAACTGTTGTCATTCGCTCAAACCCTGTCACGGCGACTGAGGTTGCTCAAGATCCGGCAATGCCCAACGACTTGCGATCGCTCTCGACACGCTTCGAGCGCCCTGAGTCCTTGCAAGGCTGGCAAGAATTTCAGGTGCAAGGCTGGGTTCCAAAGTGGGAACCGCCCAGAGTCGAAAACGGTAGATTAGTGCTGCAACCGAAATCATCAGGCTGGTTTGAAGACAACACAGCGGGGCATCTGTATCGTGAAATAACTGGAGATTTTATTGTCACTACGCGCATCAAAGTCGAAGGAACCCAAACGCCTGTGCCGCAGCGATCGTTCTCGCTAGCAGGTTTATTCGTTCGGGAGCCACGTATGTTGAAGTGAACCCCTGGGTTCGGACAGCAAAATCGGACTTCTAAGACGATTCTTCTCTTATATCATAATCCTCCTTCTGTTGTTCATTCCATCTCATTTCATATTCATTCGGCGTTAGATATCCTAATGACGAATGAATCCTCTTCTTCATGTACGTATCTTCTAAAAACTGCCAGATCTGCTCATATGCTTCTCGGAAATTCCGATACTCTGATAAATCCACTTCCTCCTCTTTGATCCTCCGCATTAACCGCTCTGCATAGCCGTTCTGCCATGCTGCTCCGACCTCCGCCATACTGACCTCAATGCCATGCTGCGCTAAACGCTCCACATAGGCGTTCGCCGCATACTGCCCCCCTTGATCCGAATGATGGATCTCTGGTTTTCCCTGTTCTAACGCTTTATCCAGGGCGATCAGGGTCAAGCTTTGATCCATCCCTCGCGCCAGGTGCCACCCTCGAATCCCACGGGTAAACACATCCATCACCACCGCCAGGTAGACAAATTCCTCCTGCAAGCGGATGTAGGTGATATCGCTTACCCACACTTGATTGACCCGCTCCACCACCAGATTCATCACCCGATTTGGGTAGCGCGGGTACGAATGCTCACTGTTGGTCGTGCGTTTCCGTTTGCGCGGTGGCTTCCCCACAATCCCCAACTCACCCATCAACCGCAGCACTCGCTTGTGATTCACCCCATGGCCCTCCCGTTTCAGTGGAGCCGTGATGCGGCGGTAGCCATAGCGCGGATAGCGTCCCGCTACCGATTGGATCGCTGCTTTCAACTCGCTCTCATCCGCTTCAGTTGTTGTCGGTTGATAGTAGACACCGCTGCGAGGGTAGTCCAGTACCTGACACAGCACTGCGACCGGGTACTCACTTCGCAGTTGCATCACGATCTCCCGTTTCACTCGACCCTCCAACGACTCGATGCTTTTTTTGCGATCTCCAACTGCATCGTCAACTGCCCTACCAACCGCTCCAACTCGGCGATCCGTTCTTGGTCCGGTCCCCTCAATTCAGTTCGCTCGAACACAGTGAACGCTTGCTCTCTCAATTCCGTACACCAACGGTTGAGCAGGGTGCTGTTGAGCTTGTGTTCCCGGCACACCTCACTGGCTGTCTTCTCTCCGCTCAACACAGTCAGCACCACTTGCGCTTTGAATTCTGCGGTGTGTTGACGCCGTTTGCCTGCCATCGCAATTGCTCTCCTCAAGACAAAGATACTACGCTTAGCTCTCTGTCCGAAATTGGGGGGCACTACAATCTGGCGGGCACCCTTTTGAACCAACTCACTCAGGGCATCGTGAAAGGGAACTGATGCTTCTGTCGGTTGTAATGCAATAAGATTATCGGTATTCATGGTGTATCCTCGTCTGGTCTTTTTGCTTATCCAGCAGGATACGCCCTTTCTTCTCCTTTACTCATACACCACAAATAAACATAGCTCTTCTATTCTCGACGTTGGCTTTGGGATGATGAGTCAGATGTTGGAGTACAAAGAGCGAGAAGCAGGAGGGTTCTATGTGGAATCTCCCACTCAATTGCTGAAGCCCTCTCAGCGCTGTGCGAAGTGCTGGGAGCTGACCCCAAAAACATTGGCTGACAGGGTTCACGTTTGCTCCAATCAAAATTGCGGTCATGTCGAAGATCGTGATGTAAATGCAGCCCAAGTCAACTTGATTTGGGCGAGGGGTCAGGAACTGGCCTCTTTAGATGCAGAGTCGTCAAGCTCTACCGTCTGCGGAAGTATGCGGCAACTTGGGGCAAAGAAGCGTCAAAGATCCCAAAACCTAGAGGGAGTGGTTTGCGAAACCCCATCCCTTTACAGGGTGGGGTAGTTCATAGCGCCTTAAAGTATCTAGCCACTGGGAAAAGCTCAAAACCTGCCTTCTCATAAGTGTGACGTGCTGGAGCATGACCAAGATCACCTGCCGTCTCAACCATCGCAATAGACATCCCAGCATCTTTCATCTGAGCTAAAGCAAATTCTATCAAAGCGCTGCCAATGCCGTGACCTTGAAAATCTGGATCGACAGCAACCATGTAGATTTCACCCATATTGTCTTCTGAGTGTAGTTTCATAGCGACAAAGCCTACAGTAGAGCCTTCATCGATCGCAACCCATACATTCGTGTCTTCCGCAGCACAGACATCCTCAACAGATTTTTGCTGACTCACTTGCCATTGATTGGGATAGAACGCCTGATATACATCAGCATTCATAACGCTCTGAAGTGAATCAAAGACCGGAGCCCATGCCCGAAGCGAAATCCGAACAACAGCCTCAAGATGATGGGGGGCGTATGCTTCAATTTGCATCTTGATGTCGCAACAAAAATCTGTAAACTTCGCCAAGCATAATACAAAATACTACGAAACAATGTCGTCTAGATTGTGGATACTCGCGGATAGCCTTTCAACTGCTACCCCACCCAGAATTCAGACGTTATGCGGAATTTGTTTATATGACATTCGTTGTCCGGCTTCGATTTGCCATGATGGCCGGATAGTTCGCCACTACCCATTGCTCCATCGCCCGCGCCAATTCACTCAAGGATCGACCAAGCTCTGTAAGCTGGTATTCGACGCGAGGTGGTACTTCCGGATAGCTGATACGCTCAACAAAACCGTCCCGTTCGAGGTCGCGCAAGGTCTGTGTGAGCATCTTCTGCGATATGCCCCCAACCGAGCGCATCAACGCGCCCGTTCGAACCGGTCCCTGGGGAATCGAAAGGCAATCGAGCAATCCCAGAGGGACAAAGATAAATCCTGTGGTCGCCAATTCGAGTCGTCGTCCGCTAACACCGCCAGACTGACAACTGGGGCATCAAAGCGATCGAGAAGGCGGTAGTAGTAGGAATCTCTGATTTGAACTTCTCCACCCAATCTCCTATCGACTGGGGAGACTTCCCCCACTCCCTCAGATACGGCTCCCAACTGAATTCTTTGCAATCCACTAACGCACCCACTTTGCGGGCTTCTTTTTCTGCCAGAGACACGCCAGCGGGATTGTTACGGATGCCCAGCGTAATCTGTTGCTGGTATGGTCTCGTCTTGTTGCTGTTCGGTTTGGGTGGGAGTGTCGCCTGGAGGTATAGGCGATCGCCGATGGCCTGAATGGTTACGCCAACTTTAGCCGCTCTCAATCGTCCGTTAGCCTGATTGATTTTTCCGTCTGACATACCCTTGCTTAAAGCTTGCTTAGTTTTCCAGGTACATTCAGGTACAACTAAGTACCTTTAGGTATAAACAGCGATTACAGCACTAGACCGTAATCTAGTGCTGGCAAGGGTTTTATTGATTTTTATCGCAATCTAAAAGACGCGCCCTGGAGGACTCGAACCCCCGACATCAGGTTTTGGAGACCTGCGTTCTACCAACTGAACTAAGGACGCAGATGAACTGGATGGCGATCGCCCTTTTGGCATTTTATTCGCTTTTCCAGTGTATCAGGTCGCCGTCAGCAATCAGCAAAATGCTTTCAAGCAAATGATCTGAACGCTGAACGCGGCAACAGCATCTTGCCTACTGACGGCGTGCGAAATTCTAGATTTCGCGGTCGAAACGCTGCTTCAGGCGGGTTGCCTTACCCACACGATTGCGCAGGTAGTACAGCTTGGCACGACGAGCCTTACCACGACGCAGCACCTGGATGCTGGCTACGCGGGGAGAATGAAGCAGGAACACCCGCTCAACGCCCACACCCTGGAAAATCCGGCGAACGGTGATGGTCTCACTAATGCCGCCGTTACGCTTGGCGATGACAGTGCCCTCGTAGGGCTGGACGCGCTCCTTGCCGCCCTCCTGAATACGGACGCCCACTTTCACGGTGTCGCCGACATGGATGACGGGCAGATTGTCTTTAATATATTCCGACTCAATCGAGCGGATAATTTCTTGTGCGTTCATAATCGTTCAGAAAAACTCACAATCACTAATCATAGCCTGGGTGTGGCATTCCCGTCTAGAGCTTGCGCTGCGGAAATTTTCCCCCTGCTGCACTCCAAAGACCATCACCTGCAATGAATGCTGCCAGTTTCTCTGAAGTCAGCCATAATACCCGTAGAAATCCGGTTATTGCGTGACTTCTACGTAATAGAAACTAAAAGACAACTCTACAGTCTCCCCCCCAAAAACAATGTCCCTGGGTCGTAATCGTATCTCAAAATTTGCCCTGATTGCGATCGCCACTGCGATCCCGCTGCTGACGCCGCTCAAGATTGACCCCGTACAGGCTCAGCAGAGGAGCGTATCCGAGCTTCAAAACGCCCTACAGACAGCCGTCTGTCAGAATGACTGGAATCAGGCGCTTCAGCTAGCTGGAAATCTCATCGGAGCCGATGGGATCTCAGCCGACTATCGCGCCCAGCTTATGGAATACCGCACCCAATTGCGATCCTGGCGAGATGCGGGAGCCAGAATTGCCAACCTTCCCAACTGCCAGAACACTCCGCCCGTTGCAGCCGCCCCCACCCCTGCCCCACAGCGCTCCAGTACCGCAAACTGGGAACGGATCTCGGAGTCCCTGAATGGAGGGTCTGCGGTCGGGAATTCACAGCCAACTCCAACTGCTCCATCCAGCACAAGCAGCATTCAGAACAGAAATAGTGGACAAAACGGCGTATTGTCCCGTGCCCAGCAGTGCAACCAGGTGAGCAGGATTATTAGCCCTGCCATGAATGAAACTGGACGACTGGTTCAGAACTCATCACCTCAAAATGTGGTGCAAACAATTCAGCAGGCGATCGAACTGGCCGAACAAACCCGGACTGGATTGCAGGCCATCAGCTTGACTGACCCCAGCCTCCGCAGCAGCCAGCAGCAGCTCATTGCCAACTACGGCAACCTGATCCCGACCTCGCGGGCAATCATCTCAGCTTTTGAAAGAAGGGATCAGGCGGGTGTGATGAGTGCCCTCAATACCCTGATTCCGATTGCCCAACAGGAGGCGGTGATTATCAGAGCGATCGTGAACTACTGCGGACAATCACCAGCCTAAAGCTGACTCCGAGCCTTCAACTGTAAATACCGATCCACCAACTGATCACTGATCTGATCCGCAGGCGCATCCAGTACCAGAACGCCTTGCTGTTTCAGCTTTGCCAGTGCAAGCTGTCTCTGATTCAGCAGGTCAAGGGCAACAGCTCGACTGTAGGCAGCGGGAACGTTCTCAGTAGTAGTAGCGGCTCTCACATCCACCTGGGGATCGCGCAAGGTCACACAAAAGGGCAGGTAACGGGGGGTCAACCGTCCCATCGCGGTGAGCAACTCACTGGAGGCCGTCTCATCCACCAAGTCGGTGAGCAGTACCACCAGGGCGCGGCGAGTCTGCTGGGCGGTGGCAGCGGTGACGGCTCCCAGGTAATCGGGTTCCAGCAGCACAGGCTGAATCGGGGTGAGGCGATCGATCAGTTTGGCCAGTTTGGCCTGACCACGATCTGGCGGAACCCAGAGGTGCATCTGTCGATCAAAAACCCCCAAGCCAACGCGATCGCCCCGGTTCAGACCCGTCAGCGCCAGCGCCAGCGCTGCATTCATCCCCCAGTCAAAGCGAGCCAGTCCCCGCACCTGAGCAGTCATCAGGCGGCCTCGATCCAGCAAAATAATCAGGGTTTGCTCCTGTTCCGGTTCGAGAACACGGACGTAGGGGCGATCGCGCCGTGCAGTCGTCTTCCAGTCGATAAAGCGGGGGTCGTCCCCCTGACTGTATTCCCGCAGTTCGGTGAATTCCGTGCCCATCCCCATGCGTCTGGCTTTGCGGATGTTACCAGTCGTTTGTAGGGTGAGGCGGATAGAGAGCGATCGCAGTCCTACCAGATCAGGATAAACGGCAGCTTTTGTCGCTTGAGGAATCCGCCATTCGTGCCATGCCAATCCCCAGGCTCCCCGCTGTCGAACCTGGAGATTCCCCCAGTTATACTCTCCCCGCTGTCGAGGAAAAACTGTGTAGGAAGCAGTTTCAGACTGTCCTTTCTCCAGGGAAAGGAACAAGACAGATGGATTCACGACAAAGGCAAGGGGATAGTCGTCGCGGATTTGAACGGCTGCAGGAGATTTGGGGGACTCTACATGAATCTGAATGGGATTGTCTCGCCCAATCGAGAGTTTGTTCAGGGGGGTGCGACTCACCATCACCCGGTTTCCTCTAACGCTTTGAGCATCCACGATCGCCAGCACCAGCACCACCGCATCGTAGGCCAGTGTTAGCCCGATCGCTGTACCCAGAGCACCAGGGCGATCGCCCCAGAAAGTCGCTGCGGTCAATCCTACAGTGGTACCAATCAGCAGCAGTTGATAGAGCCGAGCAGCAGGAATCATCGGGGTTACCTCGGTACGGCCACCTGGCCAAGGAGCGAGGTAATGATGCCATCGGCCTGGAGTCCGTCAAGTTGGGCTTCGGGGCGCAGCATGATGCGGTGACGCAGGAGTGGGGGGGCGATCGCCTTGATATCATCCGGTGTCACGTAATCCCGACCGTTTAGCCACGCATGGGCTTTGCTGGCCTGGAGCCACGCCACAGCAGAACGGGGAGACGCCCCCAGGGACAGGTCTGGGTGCTGGCGCGACTTTTGCACCAGATTCAACAAGTAGTCCACCAGGGCATCGGTGACCTGTACCTGACGCACGGCCTGACGCGATCGCAGCACCTCCTCCACCGTCATCAATGGCGACAGTTGGGATAAATCCTGTCGTCGCGTTTGCTGGCCCGCCTGGGCATTCATCAGCATTTGGCGTTCGGCTTTGGGATCAGGGTAATCCACCACCAGCTTGAACAGGAAGCGATCGAGCTGCGCTTCCGGCAGGGGATAGGTGCCCTCGAATTCCAGGGGGTTCTGAGTGGCGATTACCCAGAACAGATCAGGCAGGGGCAGGCTTTCCCCATCCAGGGTGACCTGCTGTTCTTCCATTGCCTCCAGCAGTGCCGCCTGGGTTTTGGGTGGGGTGCGGTTAATCTCGTCAGCCAACAAGATCTCTGTGAAAATTGGCCCCCGTTTCAGGGAAAAACTGCGAGTGTTGAGGTCAAAGATATTAATTCCGAGAATGTCAGAAGGCAAAATGTCTGGGGTGAGCTGAATCCGCCGAAAGTCCGCCTGAACGAGCTGCGCCAGTACTTTTACCAGCAGGGTTTTTCCGGTTCCGGGCACCCCCTCCAGAATGACGTGACCACCGCAGAGCAGCGCCACCAATAGTTGCCGCACGAGGGCGGTCTGTCCAACAACGGTTTTGCTGAGCGCCTGGGAAAGTTGAGCAAAAGAGGGAGCAGTATCTATCATGGGGAGCCTTTGGCGACCGGATGGGGGAAGAATCAGGGCAGATGCCGACGTACATTCTGTACACTTTTCAACCAGCGTAGCAAGTCTCGTTCTCCAATGCGGCGCTGCCGAGCCACGGGAACCAGCACCTCGTTCAGTTCTTCAGGGGGTCTTCCGGTTTGCTGAGTCCATGCCTGTACCAGGGTTTCTGATTCCACGGGAATTGTACCCAGACCGAGCGATCGCTGCACCATCATCTGCTCCGCCTTGCCAATCGTTTGCAGCACAAACTCACTGCTTTCTGCTTTGTTCAACACAGACCCCAGCGCCTGAATATACGCCTCGCTGTTGTCAGTTTTGGGGGGAGCGATCTCCTCCGCCCGTCCCAACCGCCGATTCTGCCCCCAGACTGCCACCAGAAAAATCACCCCCGCCTGCACGCCCAGCAGCAGCAGTGGTGTATTTGCCAGATAGCTGACCCAGCTTCCCCCTGTTTCTTGCTCCACCATTTCCTGGTCTTTGTAGCCGTGGATAAATTCATCTACCCACAGGGGATGACCTGCTTCCCGCATCAGCGCTGTGAGAAACGGGAAGTTACCCGGTTCGTCCTGATAGGCGTTCGCCGCCAGGTGGGGGGTAGATGCAAAGATAATTTTGCCCTTGCCCATCGGCTGTTCCCAAACAATTGGCCCGTAGGAATCGCTCAATAAAATGTTGGTTTGGGCATTAGAAGATCGGCCATTGGCACGCCGTCGGGTTTCAACTTTGACCCTGCCCTCTGGACTGTTGAAAAACGAGATGAAGGGGGCGGCGGTGACGGGCGATCGCTCCCCCAGCAACACAAACACATTGCCCCGCTTCACCCACTCATCATCCACCGTCAAAAAATCGTTGAAGGTCGGAGAAACGCGCAGCAGGGTAATCGGTTCCTTAGGGGCAGAGGCCACTGGAGACGGATCAAAAATATCTTCAAGCGGACGACGCCACCGTTGAATCGAGATTCCCTGCGATTGCACACTGGCAAACCATGCACCATAGCCGTCAGGAGAACGGTTGTAGGTGGAACCACGCCGTAGTTCAGCGTTATTGGGAGCGGCAAACAGGGAGAGCAGCAACAGGGCACCAAGGGCGATCGCCGCCAGGATAATCGGTTTCTTTTTCATGGGGTGTCGAGTTCCCGGTAAGCCTGCTGACAGCGATCGCACTCCTGTTGAGAAATGGCCGAATCGGCAAATTGCAGCCGCTCGTGGGTTTGAATCAATGTCTGGTAAGCATTAGCGTGGGGTAAAGTTTGCACCAGATTCAGATACTCCCCATCGGTGCGACTGCCCTGGTGTAGCACCAGACCACTGTCGTTCAACCGTTGCAGGGCAGCCATATAGAGGGCACGGCAGGCTTCACGGTAGTTTCGTTGCTTGTAGGCAAGCTGCGATCGCGCCAGCCACTCCGCCACCGTCAGTACTTTTTGGGGAGGCGTTGTCGAGGCAGAACGACTCCGGGTAAACGTCCACGAGTCGAGGTAGGGGCTGAGCCATTGGTACAGCAACCACCCCAGCCACAGCACCAGTGCCATCACCACAAACCAGAACAGCCCCCTGGCCAACCACTCTGGAATCGTCCACCCCGGTTCAGTGGGGGCATTATCCCGTTGCCGAAAGACCCACTCCAGCCATTCGCTGATCCGCCGCTGCAACTGGCGAATTTCCCAATCAATGCTGGTTGTCTCAAAGTTGGCGGTGGTCATGGTCAGGCGGCAAGGTGCTGTTGGAAGAAGGCCAGCGTCCGGTTCCAGGCGTCGGTCGCCGCTGAGGGGTTGTAGACTTCTGGACGGGTGTCATTGAAGAAGGCGTGGTCAACGTCGGGATAAACATGGACTTCGAGGGAGCCGCCCGCCTGTTGGATGGCGGATTCGAGCGATCGCACTGCTTCCCCATTCACAAAGTTATCTTTCTCAGCAAAGATCCCCAGTACGGGCGCATTGAGCTTCGAGAAATCGGGATGCACATTCGGGTGAATGCCATAGAAATCTACGGCTGCGCCAATACTCGGACTCACCGTAGCCGCTAACAGCGCCAGTTGTCCACCCATGCAGAAGCCAACGACACCGATACGGTCACCCTTCACGGCCTCATGGTTCAGCAAAAAGTTGACCGCCTGCTCCAGTTCCTGAGCCGTCTCCTGGATATTCAGCGCCATCATCTTGCGGCCTGCCTCATCCGGTGAACCAGCGGCATCACCTTTGTAAAGATCGGGTGCCATCGCCACGTAGCCCGCTGCCGCAAATCGATCCGCCACCGATTGAATGTGCGGTACCAGACCCCACCATTCCTGGATCACGATCACCCCTGGCCCCTGGCCCGCTGGCGGAACCGCGAGATAGCCCAGTCCTTGAACATTGGTTCCCATGAGTTGACTCTTTTCAGAAAATAATTGGTTGACCTAAGGGATTTGCTGTTTAATAAAATCCCAGTTTTCGTTTGGCGCGGCGAAGCCGCGCCAAACGAAAATTGGGATTTTACTGGGATTTTATTTTATGGCAAGCCCCTAAACACCATTTTGCTCAACATTGGGTTGCCAGGGTAGCCAGTCCTCGTCAAGTGCTTGATCCAGTGTGAAGCAGGGTTCCTCAGGGATGAACCTGGGATTCAAGGCACTGGCTTTCAAGAAAAGCTTCCGATAAACTGGAGACCCGTCGCATGAGCAAAATTATAGCTATTGCTCCTGGTTACGTCGGTAACGCTTTGGTCAACAGCGGAGCAGCCTGCAACAGGGTCTGGGTATAGGGGTGCTGAGGGTGGGTAAAAATCTGCTCCGTGGTTCCCAGTTCCACAATTTTTCCGGCGTTCATTACCGCAATCCGATCGCACAAAAACCTTGCCACCCAGAGGTCATGCGTGATGAACAGATAGGTCAGGTCAAACTCGCGCTTCAGATCCAGCATCAGGGCCAGCACCTGCGCCTGAACGCTGGCGTCCAGCATACTCACAGGTTCATCGCAAATTAACAGTTTGGGACGGGTAATCAAGGCACGGGCGATCGCCACTCGCTGCTGCTGCCCACCGGAAAGATCACCAGGATAACGATTGGCGTAGTCCTCAACGGGAGTCAGTCCTACTCGCTCCAGCATCGCTGCCACCTGAGTCCTGGCTTCCTCTGGTGTTGCGAGGTGATGCACCAGCAGGGGATCCGCAATACTTGCACCCACCTTCATCATCGGGTTCAGGCAGGCATGAGGATCCTGGAACACCATCTGCATCTGCCGCCGCTGCTGCTGCAACTCCTGGCGGGGGAGGTTGGTCAGATCCTTGCCCAGAAACTCAACTCGGCCCGCGCTGGGCGGAATCAATTGCAAAATGGTGCGAGACAAGGTGCTTTTGCCGCAACCTGACTCCCCCACCAATCCCAAAATCTCGCCTGCCCGGATTTCCAGGTCAATTCCATCCACCGCTTTGATCGCAGTGTTCTTCTCAGGAGACAGCAGCCGAGAAACAAAGTTTTGCTCCAGGGTGTAATGCTTCTGGAGATTGTGTAACCGCAGGAGGGGAGGAGCTGTTGAGGATGGTTCCTGCTCAGTGGCTTTACCGCCAGCATGAAGATGAAAGGCAGCTTCTAGCAGCGATCGCGTGTACGGATGCTGGGCGCTGTGCAACACCTCCTGGGTCTTCCCCTCCTCCACCAGCTTGCCCTCGTACATGACGGCGATGCGATCGCAGTACTCCCCCACCATCGCCAGGTCATGGGAGATCAGCAGCAGCGCCATGTTCCGTTCCTGGCAGAGGCGCGTCAGCTCCTGCAAAATCTGCGCCGAAATGGTCACATCCAAACTTGTCGTTGGCTCATCTGCCACGATCAGCTTCGGGTTTAGCAGCAGCGCCAGGGCGATCGCCACCCGTTGCCGCATCCCGCCGCTAAATTCGTGGGGGTACTGTGACCAGCGGCTGGCAGGAATTTTGACCGCTTCTAAGGTGGCGATCGCCCGTTCTTTGGCCGCCTTTTTGGAAAGATGGGGTTCGTGAGCCAGCAGCGTTTCCAGACAGTGGTCACCCACAGTCATCAGCGGGTCCAGGCGGGTCATTGGATCCTGGAAGACAAGGGCGATCGCCTGCCCTCGAAACTGCCGCAGCTCCGTTGGGGACAGGTCGAACACTGATTTTCCCTGAAACATGACCCGTCCCTCGATCTGGGTTGCTGCTGGCATCAGTCGCATTGAGGCTCGCCCCAGGGTCGATTTTCCGCAGCCCGATTCACCCACCAACCCCAACCGTTCCCCCGCCCGCAGTTCCAGGGAAACCCCATCAACGGCCCACTGGGTTTCACCACCAGACCCACCCCGCTGGTGGGGATAGGCAACCCTCAAATTTTCGATGCAGAACAACGGTTCGGTCATAGCTGGGGAAAGGGTGAGCGCAGAAGTGAAGCAAAGGTAGGAGACACCTACAAAGATCTCATATTAGGGATCTGCTGTTTAATCAAATCCCAGTTTTCGTTTGACGCGGCGAAGCCGCGCCAAACGAAAACTGGGATTTTTTTATGACAAGCCCCTTATGTTACCGCCCTGGTTGCGAAGGGCTGGCGATCGCCCAAACCCCTGAGGTCTGCTGGTCTCCAGCAGCTTCGCCAGAAGATTACGGGTGAGCTGCTGGACAGCAGGGGTTGACCGAGGCAATCGCAACTCCGGCGCATTGAAATCATCCAGCCCCCAACTCCACTGAATTGTTCCAGTGGCAAACACGGTTGCCCCGCTGGATGCCGTGTAGACAGTGGCATCAGAGTAACGGGTACGTCCCCGATGAGGATAAGGCGAGCGAGCGACAGTCACCGTTCCTGGAGGACTGGAGGCCGCGATCCGGTCCACCTCATACCCCAGTAAACCCACCAGCTTATCGCCCGCCTTCAAGCCTGTGTTCATTAGCATCCAGTCAGGGGCAGCGGCAGACAACGTGATGTCGCTATTCACTGGGTCTACGTCGTACATAACCCCCAGCAGTTCCGCTTCCGGTCGATTGATGGGGCGATCGCGCCAGCGGGTGGTGACCAGATTATCGTTGACGGATTGGCGATCGCGCAGGAAGGGATCAATCGGGGTGAACTCCTTGTAAGAAACGATGGTGCGATCGGGCGTCCAGTCCAGGCGACTTGGTTCCAGACGAATTTGCCAGTAGCAGGTGTTGGCTGAGAAAATGCCCAGACTGACCCCCGCATCTCTTGCTGTCTCCACATGGCGACGCATTTGCCAGGTCCAGTATTCGTCATGCCCGACTACCAGAAATACCCGGTGCTTCAGTAACTGGTTGGGATCGGCGTGGGTGTCGATGTCGGTGCTGTAGGTGACGTCGTAGCCCTCCCGCTCCAACCAGCGCACCATATTATATTCCCAGCCTGAATTTGAAGTGCGACGCGGCGGTTGTACGTTCGTTAAAAACTCTCCGGCTCCAACGCCATAAGCAGCAGATGGATTCGGGCTGGGCGCATAAGGACGGTTGAAGGACACCTTAAATGCCTGCCGACCACGACTATTAAATCGATACAGTGACTTACCGCCCCAATTGTTATACGCCTGAAATGTGGTGACACTGGATTGGAACAAAAAATCGGAGGCACGATTATCCTGTCGTACCACAAAGAGAATATAGCTTTGCTTGCCGCTACTTCCAGTCAATTTCGCCAGGTAAACGCCGCTGATCCATCCAGTCTCAGGTACTTTGAGCACATAGGGATCTTTCCAGTCACACTCGATTAGACCCGTTTCAGTACTAATCTGAGGCGGCGGTTGACGGGTACCAGAACGGGTGACAGCATCCATGACCTGTCTCGCCCCTGCTCCGCCGTACCAGCCCATACGAAAGATCTCAATTGTGTAGCTGGCATCCCGCGTGTTGACAAACAGGCGGATTTCCTTTCCCACATTGACGCTCGTAAGGGAAGCATAGCCCTCAATCTCTTTTTGAATCGCAGGATCGGTCAAACGCCAGGTCGTCGTACCAGGGAGAGTATTCTCCTCAGAGGTCGGATTTGTCAACGCAGGAGAAAAGGCCGCAGGGATGGCCCGACCACAAACGATAATGAAAAGAATAACCAGCAGTCCAATCGCTAGCAGTCGTACAAACTTCACACCAATGATTCCACCCTTAAAGGATTTTAACAAAGCGAACAGGCGTTTCCACGGTCGAAGGTGCGATCACAAATTCTTTAAACTGGGATCACACCAGGATGCATGGATGAGGATTAGCGTTTTGGATGATTTTGGTTAGTCAACGCTACAGCACTTCATCGTATCTGTTCAAACCTCCCTTTTCGGTGACACTCTGTTCTGATCGCACCCCCTGAGTGACCCCATGATGCTCTCACAACCTGCACCCCAATTTTCTTCTTCAGTTACCGCTGATCTGATGATGCCCTTCACAGAACGCCTGTTGGGAGCAGCCGTATTTGACCTGAATGGTCTTCCCAGAGAGTATTTCGTTAACCGTGAAGAGGAGGAGGATGTGCATTGGGTTCAGGTCATCTTTCAAGCACTGGGACTACAATCTCTGCTCGCCTCCTCGCTGCAGTTGGAGGGCTTTCGCCATGTTGTGATTGACAGCAGCAATTGTTTTGCCGTTGTTGTGCGCCACAAGAGCGGGTACCTTTCCTTGTTGTTGCAAAGACAGGGAACCAATCCACTCTCAGGATCGGTCATCCAGTGGGCGCATGAGTTGAAACCGCATCTGTTGCGGGAAGACCCGCGCTTCAAGGCGGTGTAAGGCAAAGAAAGGGAAAGCTGGCGGTGCCGAGTTTTCCCTTCCCAAATACCGCTAAGCGCTTATCCAAAAATCCAAATTTTGAACAAACTTCGTCGCACTCCCCATCCTCGCGTTAGCAGGGTGGGGTCAA
>CAZVXA010000158.1:0-15322 GCA_964630955.1 uncultured bacterium
GCGTCGCGCCCTCCAGAATTTGAGTTTTCGGATAGGCTCTAAACACCGGAGTTGTGACTATTTTTCCTACAATGCCGCGTACTGCTCTCTACGAGAGCACGTTATGCGGCATATTTAGTTTTAGCGCCGATTTCCCCTGAAAGGCTTTCACAGTCAGCCTTTCAGGGGAAATCGGCGCAATTTAGTTAAAAGTCCAGTAAGCATTGACCTTCCAAAACTGAGATTGGCGATTTCTCCTGTGACTCAATTTACGTTTCTTTACAAAATCCCGCCTCTTTCAGTCTGTTTATGATGCGTGTGACTCACTAATGCAATAATGCTTTATAGAAAAATGTAAACACTGCCGATACTTCAGTTCTCATCATGGCTCAAGTTTCTGGAAGCTCAGACGTGCCCGATTTGGGACGTCGCCAGTTTATGAATCTGCTCACCTTTGGGACGATCACTGGGACCGTCCTGGGCGCTCTGTACCCCGTGGTGAGATATTTCCTTCCGACCTCCAGCGGTGGTGCTGGCGGCGGCGTAACCGCAAAAGACGCGCTGGGCAATGACATCGTTGTTAGCGACTTCCTTTCCAGCCACAGCGTCGGTGACCGCGTTCTGGCTCAGGGCTTGAAGGGTGATCCCACCTATATCGTGGTGGAGAGCACCGAGGCGATCGCAGACTACGGTATCAACGCCGTTTGTACCCACCTGGGCTGCGTGGTTCCCTGGAACGGCAACGAAAACAAGTTTATCTGCCCCTGTCACGGTTCTCAGTACGACAGCACAGGCAAAGTGGTGCGCGGTCCCGCTCCCCTTTCTCTGGCTCTGGCTCACACCGAGACCACCGAAGACGGCAAAATTGCGCTTACTCCCTGGACGGAAACCGATTTCCGCACCGGAGATGCTCCCTGGTGGGCATAGGTTCTTTGATATCCTGCATTTCTCTCAACTCTGGTTAGCAATGAAATCAACGCTCTGGTCAACGCTGCTGCCGCGTAGCACCCGGTTTCTGTATCGAGGGTTGCTGGTAGCGATCGCCACGCTTACCGTCTTCCTGACGAGCGACTTTGCCCTGCCCCAGGCCGCTTCTGCCTATCCTTTCTGGGCACAGCAAAACTATGCCAGTCCCCGTGAAGCAACGGGGCGGATCGTCTGCGCCAACTGCCACCTGGCGGCAAAACCCACCGAAATTGAGGTGCCTCAGTCGGTGCTGCCCGATACCGTATTCAAAGCGGTGGTCAAAATCCCCTACGACACCAATGTCCAGCAGGTGACCGCTACCGGTGAAAAAGGCCCCCTCAACGTGGGTGCCGTGCTGATGCTGCCCGAAGGCTTCAAGATTGCGCCGGAAGATCGTATTCCCGAAGAAATGAAGGAAGAGGTTGGCCCCAGCTATATCTTCTCGCCCTACGCTGAAGACCAAGAAAATATCGTAATTGTTGGGCCTCTGCCTGGTGACCAGTATCAAGAAATTGTTTTCCCGGTGCTGTCTCCCGACCCCAGCAAGCAAAAGGGTATTTACTTCGGTAAGTATTCCATCCATGTGGGTGGCAACCGGGGACGCGGACAGGTCTACCCCACGGGCGAAAAGAGTAACAATACCATCTTCAACGCTTCGACGGCGGGTACAATCTCCAAGATCACAAAGACCGACGACGGTGGTTACGAAGTCACCATTCAGCCCGAATCGGGTGATGCAGTGGTAGATAAGGTTCCCGTTGGTCCCGAACTGATCGTTGAGGAAGGACAGACCGTGGTTGCCAATGCCGCCCTGACCAGCAACCCTAACGTTGGTGGCTTCGGTCAGCACGACACCGAAATTGTGCTGCAAAGTCCAACCCGTGTTGCAGGTCTGATTGCTTTCTTCGTGGCCGTTAGTCTTTGTCAGATTATGCTCGTACTGAAGAAGAAGCAGGTGGAGCGCGTCCAGGAAGCAGAAATGACGTTCTAATGTCAAACCCACGAAAAAGCACCACCTGCTAAGCAGGTGGTGCTTTTTCGTGGGTTTGACTAAATCGCGCCGATTTCCCTGAAACGCTGACGCTGTAAGCGTCAGGAAAATCGGCGCTGGGTTTACCACGAATGGAGTGCCCGAAGTTGGGGTGTTTTCTTCAGTTGGTGGGCTTCCATGCGAGTCAGTACATCGTTCAGAATCGTGATCGCCTCAGCCACAAACGGGCCTTTGTTCAACATGACGCATTCGGCTCGTTCGGCCATTGCGGCGTCGGTCATTTCTCCACGGGAGGGTGCGCCATTTTTCACCAGGCTTTCCAGCACCTGAGTTGCCCAGATCACCGGGACATGGGCCGCTTCACAGAGCCAGAGGATTTCCTCCTGGATCTCCGCTAACCGCTGATAGCCAATTTCGACGGCCAGGTCACCTCTGGCGATCATGACGCCGAAGGACTGTTTGCCTGCGGCATGGATGATCAGTTCGGGCAGATTGCTGACGGCGATCGCGGTTTCAATTTTGGCCACGATCGCAGGTCGAGACTGGTTCGCTCCCAAACGGTTATCCAACTCCTGCTGAAGCAGTTCGATATCGCTGGCCCGCTGCACAAACGAATAGCCAATCATATCGGCGTGGGTGGCGACGAAATCCAGGTCAGACAGGTCTTTTTCAGTGAGGGGGCAGAGGGGAAGCACCGTTTTAGGGAAATTGAGACCTTTTTCGGGGCGGAGCTTGACGCCTTTGGGGCTGGCTTGGGTGACTTGCAGCAAAACTCCTGCCTGACCGTCAGGAGCATGATAATTCGGATCAACCACACGGGTGCGAATCTTGCCGTCATCAATGTAGACGGGAGTATCAACCGTCAGCAGATCGAGAATTACCGGAACGGTGCAACTCGTTTGGAAGTGTTTTACCGGAGCAGGAATGGATTCTGCCGAAGACTCCGCCATCTGAGACAGTTCACGGGATAGCACAATCCGATCGTCGCGGAAAACTCGCTTCTGATCCAGCGGCATCAGTACAGCTCCCGTCCGAATTTTGGGTCCCCCCAGGTCCATCAGAACTTTGCAGGAGTAGCCTGTTTCCTGTTCGGCTCGCCTCACCTGGGCGATCATTTGCCCCCAATTTTCGGGAGTGTCATGGGCACAGTTAATCCGCACACAGTTGGCACCGCGTCGCACCAGTTCAATCACCATCTGGTCGTCAGTAGCCGCTTCGGTTGGTAGTGTTACCATGATCCTGACCCGACGATTGCCATGAGTGGGGCCAAACAAAGCTTCAGTGTGCTGTTGCAGGAGGCGATTTCCCTCGAAAAATTCCTCGATGGGAGGACGCTGAAGAGGGTGAGTTGCTCCAGTTCCACAGATCACTTCCAGAGTGGCAATGACCGCATCCAGATTGGGCATCACCCGTGCTTCAATCCGTCCCAGGGATGAGAGGCCCCAGGGTGTGAGGGCGGTCTGAAGTGATCGCAGGTCCTGTCGTCGCAGCGCCAGGTACTCCGCTAGATTCTGGGCGCTGAGTAGAAATTCTGAGCGCTGAATGTGCGATCGCCACTGTTCCAGCGTTGCCTTGCCCTCCTGTTCAACGGTCTGACGCAGTTGCTTGAGCGTGGAGAGCAGCACTTGAGGATTGGAGAGCGGCAGTTGTTCAGAACTCATATCAGACGGGGCAGTAGAGATTCCTGATCTCACTCTAGAACAGGCAGATTTTGACGCTATGTGCGCTAGAACACCTCCCATTTTGCTTCAGTTTCATGGGAAAAATACATCGTGCCCTGGTCAGGCGATCAAAGGAATCATGAAGAATTGAGTCAGGGGCGATCGTCTATGCCCTTGGCCCTCGCCACAATAATGAAGTTGCGTAGAATCATAGAGCAATCCTAGAGTTAGCGATTCTTACTCAGGTGAGATACGGGGGTGTGGGGGCAGTGCCCCTGCCTGGGGGCGAAGCCCCCCCGGTACCTCATAACAGCGGAACTGCTATATCTGGCGAATTAAATAGTACCGATATACTTATGTCTCTCTTTGACCAGCACCGCCAGCAGCTCACTGACGCAGAAGCACCGCTTGCTGCCCGGATGCGTCCGCGATCGCTGGATGAGTTCATTGGTCAGAACCACATCATTGGTCAGGGGCGGCTGCTGCGACGGGCGATTCAGGCCGACCAACTGTCGTCGCTGATTTTCTACGGGCCACCGGGAACAGGAAAGACAACTCTGGCGCAGATTATTGCCAACACAACGCACGCCCACTTTATTTCGATCAATGCAGTGCTGTCGGGGGTGAAAGAAATTCGGGATGCGATCGCCACTGCTCAGGAACAGCGCGGGATGCATGGTCGGCGCACCATTCTGTTTGTAGATGAAGTCCACCGATTTAACAAAGCCCAGCAGGACGCACTGTTGCCGTGGGTGGAAAATGGCACGGTGATTTTAATTGGGGCAACGACGGAAAATCCTTACTTTGAGGTGAATAAAGCGCTGGTCAGCCGATCGCGCATCTTTCAGCTCAAACCCCTGGAGGCAGCAGACCTGGAGCAAGTTCTGAACCAGGCAATGCAGGATGGTAATCACGGCTATGGCAAACTCAACATTCACATCGACCAGGATGCACGAGAACATCTCGTTAATATCTCCAATGGTGATGCACGAGCATTACTCAATGCATTGGAGTTAGCTGTTGAAACCACTCCTCCAGATGTTAACGGAACCATTCATATTACTTTGGAGGTTGCAGAGGAATCGATTCAACGACGGGCAGTGCTCTATGACAAAGAAGGGGACGCCCATTTCGACACCATCAGCGCTTTTATCAAAAGCCTGCGGGGTTCTGACCCCGATGCGGCGATGTACTGGCTGGCGCGGATGGTCTACGCCGGAGAAGACCCGCGCTTTATCTTCCGGCGAATGCTGATCCTGGCGGGAGAAGATGTGGGACAGGCTGACCCCAATGCTGTCGTGGTGGTGAATTCTTGCGCCCAGGCGTTTGACCGCGTGGGAATGCCGGAAGGCCGCTATCCCCTGGCGCAGGCAGCCCTCTATCTGGCCACCTGCCCCAAGTCCAACAGTGTTATGGGGTTCTTCGATGCACTGTTGGCGGTAGAGCGGGAACGAGAAGCAGAGGTGCCCAACCACCTGCGGGATGCCAACCGCGATAAGGAGGGTTTTGGTCACGGCAGTGGCTATCTCTACCCCCATTCCTACCGGGAACACTGGGTGGAGCAACAGTATCTCCCCAGCAGTTTGCAGGGGCAGGTATTTTACCAACCGTCGTCGGTGGGCTATGAGGCTACGATTCAGCAGCAGGTGGCCCGTCGGCGGGAGGCACAGCTCGCCGCAATGGTGGAGGGCATTGGTGCAGCACCACCGGAAATTCTCACCTTCAGCCCCACCAACCGGGCACAGGATCGCTGGCTCCAGCGCACGTTGAGCCAGACGGGAGAACGCTTAGGGGAGGTGCGCGATCGCCTCTTTTCCCTTGCCCCACCGCAGCGCCACCACGTCATCCTGGATCTCAATGCCGGAAGTGGATTACTCACCTGGGAAGCCATCCGTCGGGTGCCGGAGGGGGGTGTCTATGCCTGTGTTCACAATCCTATCGACGCCACTGCCCTGCGAGAACAGACCGCTGCTCTGACGGAACTCACCCGTCCTGTGATTGTAGAGTCGTCCCTGTTTAGCCTGGTCGCAAAATTACCGGATGTGAAGTGCGATCGCATCATCGGACGCAATGCTCTGATGGCAGAGTCGGATAAGCAGGGGGCGATCGCCGCTGTGTTGCCGTTACTGCATTCTGGAGGGGCGATCGTGCTGGTAGAAACCCTCCCTCGTCACACCCAGAGAATTTATGAGTTGATCGATGCTAATGGTGTGAAACCAAAGCTCTATCAGAAATGGGTGAAGGCTGAAGAACAGATTTACCAGGATAACCAGGATACCTGGGTGAACTGGAGTGAGACTGAATTAGAGAATGCTTTTGTGCAGGCTGGACTCACAGCCAATATTCACCTGGAGCACACCCAGATGGAACTGCGAATAACGACTGATTTGATCGATCGCTGGTTTAACTCGGAGCGCTCTGCCTCCCGCGAATCATCCCGTCTCAGCTACGGCCAACATCTGAGCAAATCTCTGACTGCCACAGAACTTTTGACGGTGCAAACGCTGGTTCAACGGACACTGAGCAATCAGACGGTCAGGTGGAAGGGGGCGATCGTGTTTGTGGTGGCGGAGGTTGGGAAGGTTGGTTGATTGAGGGACTTAGGAGATTTCTAGCAATGAAAATTCCCTGCGTCGTGTGGATGTCTCCCCCGCTGCGCGGGGGAGACATCCACACGACGGATAATTTCTTTCGTAGAAATCTCCTTAACGGGCGATCGCCTCCTCTCTCTCCTCTTCCCCTGCTGCTGCCCCTCCCTTACCCTGGACAGTCAACACAGAGCAGGGCGCATGGTGCAACACATAGTTGCTGACGCTACCCAACACCAGTTCGCTCAACCCGGTGCGGCCACGACGACCCAGGATAATCACATCTGCGCCCCAGTTTTTCGCCAGGTGGCAGATCAGGCGTCCTGGTTCGCCGGAGTTCTGGGTGTATTCGGTGGGAATCCCTGCGGCGGTTGCCCGGTCGGTCAGACCCTTCACAAACTCAAAGCTCTTCTGAGCGAACTGTTCAACTTGCTTAGCGTAAACCTTTGCCGCCTCTTCGTAGAGAACCGGGTAATAGCTGTCTACGCCGGGATAAACAGGAATTTCTGGATAGCCTTCTTCAAAGGGTGAGAGGATGTGGGCGATCATCAGCGTTGCGTTCGAGAGTTTAGCCAGGGAGAGCGCCTTTTCAAACACCACGTCGCTGACAGGTGAAGTATCGACTGCGACCAGAATTTTTTCAAACATAAGAGAACCTCCGTTAATAACGATTTAAATGGCAAGGGTTGATTTTGCAACAGTTTCAGGTGATTTTGTTGCGGCTTTCTCCAGGGCGATCGCTCCTTCAGACAGCCTGGGTTTGAAGTTGCGAGCAATCATCACGGGGCTGGTCGAATAGTGGGTGACGTAGTTGCAGACGCTACCCAGCAGTAGTTTCTTCAGCTCCCACTCACGGCGGTACCCCAGGACAATCAGATCGGCATTCAGTTCCACTGCCACGTCACAGATTGTTTGTCCCGGCAGTGCATCGGGTTGAGGGACAAAGCGGCTGATGCCCTGTGGCTCGCTGTCCTCCGCGAGGCGCTCCACGTACTGGACGGGGATGTGATGTTCCTCGGCCTGTGCCTTGAGCGATCGCACCCAGGTTTGTTTTGTCTGTTTTGCCCGCTCGATAGCCTGAGCAGCGGTCTCAACTGCATCATCGTAGGGGATACCAAAATCCCAGCTCAGGGCAACGCTTCCCCTGGCTTCGGGGTAGTCATACTGGTCGAAGTAGGAGCCAACATGCAGCAGGGTGATCGTCGGTGTGACGGCTTCTGGGGGCGTCTTGGGGTTAAGGGCGATCGCTGCTGTCCGCACGCGCACCGCCAGACTCAGCGCCTGCCGGAAGATTTCCTGGCTGCTGGCGGAGAAATCGACCGCAACAAGAATCTGACGCAGGTTGGGAATATCTTTGGTTTGTGGATCGACCAGTACGATTGAGCAGAGGGCATGGTGCAAAACGTAGGTGCTGACGCTATCCAGGCGCAGGCAACGCCATTCTGCACCTTTGCCGCGACCCATTACGATCAGGTCAGCATCCCAGGTTGTAGCAACCTCACAGATAATCAGGCTGCGGCTGTCTATCATATTCATTGCCTGCGCCTGAACTCCCTCATCTCTGGCTCTCGCAACCAGCAGTTGAATGGAGTACTGGCCATTATAATCCAACGGCACACGCCAGACTTTCCAGGCATCAAACTCTCGCTCAGTAAAGGCTTCCCCACGGGCAATCGGGAAATGGGAGGTTTCTCTAAGCGCGTTTAGATTGACAAGATCCGCTGGGCTATAGAAGCGATCGCTTTCCGGTGCGCCATCTTGCAGAAGACTTTCTTCTTCCCGGCGATTCAGGATGTGCAGCAGGATGATTTCAGCATTCAGCGATTTGGCTAGACTGAGGGCTTCTTCGAAAACATACTTGTAATGAGAATCAATGTTGTCCTCATTTGCTGCTCCTTGAATATCAGAGATATCTAATGGAACAAGGATTTTAAGTTTGTCTAACATTGCTACCACCTCTTTCCCTGATTCATTACACAAATCGGAGATTGGTTCACTTCGGGTTCTGTTCAGACATTCGTTTCAATCGGATGCAGAGGTTTATCCTTCCTGGTGCCTGTTAAGGAAATACCAGAGAAATCACTTGATTTGATTTTGTTTTATTATTTGGGGCGATCGCTCCTGAAGCTAGAACGACAGGTTAAAACAACTTCCAACGAATTTTGGGAGAAACTTTAGGGCTTGATGCGGCTTTCAAGCAATGCAGGAAACATTTGCACATTTGGACTGTCTTATACTTTGATCGTAACCGATTTATTAGGACGAATATTTTAACTTTCGTTGTCAAAGCTTCTAAAGATCGCGAATTAAATAAAACCGAATTGTTTTTGAGAGAGGCGCAGCTTCGCCGCGCCTCTCTCAAAAACAATTACAGGTTAATTTGTTCACGATCCTGAGTACTTAGAAGCTTGCCAAAAAAATGTGATAGGGGCGCAGTACGTCCTACCGCGCCCCTATCATTCAAGTAGAACTGACAGCAACCAGGGGCGATCACTGTCAGCCAGAACTTAGCCAAGCCCTTCAACTTTGGCAATGGCCAGCATCGTCTTCAGCACAGAATCCGGGTTCAGGCTGATGGAGTCAATGCCCTGTTCTACCAGGAATTCAGCGAATTCGGGGTAGTCACTGGGAGCCTGACCGCAGATGCCGATCTTGCGATCGTTGGCTTTGGCCTTCTGGATCACGGTCTTGACCATTTCCTTCACACCGTCGCTACGCTCATCAAAGATGTGGGCAACCAGAGCAGAGTCACGGTCGAGGCCAAGGGTGAGCTGGGTCAGGTCATTGGAGCCGATGGAGAACCCGTCAAACACCTGGCTGAACTGGTCGGCCAGAATCACGTTGTTGGGAATCTCGCACATCACGTAGACCTGGAGGCCATTTTGACCGCGCACAAGGCCATACTTCTCCATTTCTGCCAGAACTCGACGGCCTTCTTCAGGTGTGCGGCAGAAGGGAATCATCGGAATCACGTTGGTCAGACCCATCTCATCGCGCACCCGCTTCAGGGCCTTGCACTCCAGCCCGTAGGCTTCGGCATACTTCGGATCGTAGTAGCGGGATGCACCGCGCCAGCCGATCATCGGGTTTTCTTCGTTGGGCTCAAACTCGCGGCCACCCAGCAGGTTGGCGTACTCATTGCTCTTGAAGTCCGACATCCGCAGCACGACTGGCTTGGGATAGAAGGCGGCGGCGATCATGCCAATGCCGTGAGCCAGCTTATCAACAAAGAAGTCGGCTTTGTTTTCGTACTCCTTCGTCATCTCAAAGATTTCCCACTTGGCGGCGTGGTCAGTCAGCTCGTCAAAGTGCAGCAGAGCCAGCGGGTGGGTCTTGATATGGTTGGCGATGATGAACTCCAACCGGGCCAGACCAACACCGTCGCAGGGCATCGCAGCAAGGCCAAAGGCTTCTTCAGGGTTGCCCACGTTCATCAAGATTTGAGTCCTGGTGCGCGGCAGGTTATCGAGCTGGGTTTCGATCACCTCAAAGGGAACGAGTCCAGCATAGACTTTGCCTTCCTCACCTTCGGCACAGGAAACGGTGATGTCCTGCCCAGTTTTGAGTAAACCGGTGGCATTGCCGCAACCAACGATCGCCGGAATTCCCATTTCACGGGCGATAATAGCCGCATGGCAGGTGCGTCCACCCTGGTTGGTGACGATCGCACTGGCCTTCTTCATGATCGGTTCCCAATCCGGGTCAGTCTTATTGGTGACGAGGACTTCACCGGCCTGGAATTCATCAATCTTGTGAACATCCAGAATCACCCGTGCTTTGCCCTGGCCAATCATCTCACCAACTGCACGACCTGTAGTAAGCACATCACCCGTTCCGTTCAACTTGTAGTTCTTCAGAACGTTGCTGGCTTTCTGGGATTGCACGGTTTCAGGCCGAGCCTGGACGATATACAGTTCTTCTGTGATACCGTCTTTCGCCCATTCAATATCCATTGGGGTATAGACGCCACGAACTGCGGAATAGTGATCCTCAATGATGCAGGCCCATTCACCCAGTTTGAGGATTTCATCATCACTCAGGGCGAATTTATCACGCTCGCTACGGGGTACAGAAACATTCTTCGTCAGCTTGTTGCCGCCGAGGTCATACACCATCTTGATCTCTTTGCTGCCCAGCCGTTTTTCCAGAATGGGGCGGAATCCCTGCTTCAGCGTCGGCTTGAACACAAAGTATTCGTCCGGATTAACGGCCCCCTGAACAACGTTTTCACCTAAACCGTAAGCAGCCGTAACCAGAGCGGCATTCTTGAAACCCGTTTCCGTATCAATAGAGAACATCACACCTGACGATGCGAGGTCGGAACGCACCATCTTTTGCACACCGACGGACAGTGCTACTTCAAAGTGATCGAATCCCTTGATCGTGCGGTAGGAAATGGCGCGATCGGTGAAGATCGACGCAAAGCAGCGGTGGCAGGCATCCAGTACGCCCGTCACACCGTGGACGTTGAGGTAGGTTTCTTGTTGTCCAGCAAAGCTGGCATCGGGTAGGTCTTCGGCAGTGGCGCTGGAGCGGACAGCTACGTCTATGTCTGTCTGTCCATAGCGGGCAGACAGTTCCGTGTAGGAGCGGGCGATCGCTTCCTGTAAGTCAGTTGGGAATGGCGTTTCCAGAATAATTGAGCGGGCTTTTTTACCAACCTGACGCAGATTGTTGACATCTTCAACGTCCAGGGTGGAAAACAGCTCCCGCAGCCGAGTTTCAATTCCTGCAACCCTTACAAAATAGCGGAACGCAAAGGCAGTCGTCGCAAATCCGGTCGGGACGCTGACGCCTTTGCTGCTGAGTTCCTGGATCATTTCGCCCAACGAGGCATTCTTGCCACCCACGATTGGGATATCACCAATACCAACTTCTTCAAACTTCAGTACAAGGGCCTGAGAACGAGCGGTTTGGGCATCAGATGGTCTATCTAGTGCAATAGTCATACTTGCTCCTCGTAGCGTTAGCTGGTTGAAGCCGCCCTCAATAGTGGAGGAATTCAGTGGAGGAATTCGCTTTGATTCGCGCCGGGCTTATTCAACCGATTGAGAGTTCCTATCAGCACACGAAAAAGTTGGGCTAAGGGAGCCGGGTTCCTGCAAGGGAGACAAATTTCTTTTTTACGTTTTGTCTTTTGTCTTTTGTCTTATGGATCAGCCCTTCGCCAGGTCTTCATTACCGAAAACAATTCTCAACCTTCGACTTCACTGTAGGAGAACAATTTGAGGAACTTGTGAAGTTGACTTGAGTACTTCTACCGTGACAGAACAAATCCTTCCGCAAGACCCCGCTCACCATCTCTGAGCATGACCCCTCGCTGTGCAGTCTCTGGTGTGCAGGGGAGCGGTGCCGCCCAGCAGAGGCCATCTTTCGGGCGCAAGAAGGAGAAGTTGTTCTGTTGCACCGTCTCCAGCGCATCAGGCGGCGGCATTCGGGTGAGAGGTGGCAATCGCAGGGTGGGCTGAAGATTGGGGAGCAGCATGGGTGCCAGCGGCAGCATACCACTGGTCAGCAGTAGTGTCAGAATTACCAGTCTGCGCTGTTTGGGCAGCCATCTCAGCGCCAGCAGGTAAATCAGAACAGCGGCGATCGCAGCGCCCCCCATTGTCCACAGCAGTTGCGGTGGATCACCCCAGCGGTTGGCAAACGCCAGGATCATCGGGACGCCAGCGAGGGCAAAGATGCTGTTGCGGGTGCAGGCGATCGCCATCAGAAACGCTGGAATCAAGCAGAAATAACCAATTCCGTATCTAACACCGGGAGCAGTTGAAACCTGAAACAGCAGTCCTCCCAGGCCGACAGCCAGCACAAACAGACGCATCTTCAGGGGGTGCGATCGCGCCAATGGCCTGACACACAGCAGCAACGCACAGACAAAACCGGTGACCAGCATAAACGCAGGCATCTTTTCCCGGTTGAACCAGAAGGGCACCCAGTCCCAGGACGCATTGAACTGGTTCCAGGTTGCGATCGCCTCCTGCCAGCGCTCCCCGTAATAGGCCGGGAAAACATTGGGCGGCAGGGATTTGGGGAATCCTGCCCAGCGCATCCAGGTCTGAATAATCAGACGGTCAATTTCTGCCCGCTCAATGCTCACCGACCAGGGGAGATCCAGGCGCAGGTAGGGGAGGGGAGCCAGCGGTAGACCCACCGTTTGAATGCCGTAGGCGATACCGGGAAGCAGGATTAGACCGAGAGAGGCGATCGCCAACAGTTTCCGAAAGTCCCACTTCTGCCCGATCAATAGAAACAGTCCCGCAATCAGAATCAGCGGCAGCGCACTAATTTTGCAGGCAACCGCGCACACCGCAAAAACAAAAGGAATTCTAAAATCTCGATTTTTCTGATCGGGAGACGTGGCGAGAATTCCCGACCACACCAGCAACACCGTCAGCGCCGCCACGGGCAGGTCGGGCGACGCGGAAATGGGCAAATACCGCGACAAAAACAGTGGCGGGATGTAGAGCAGCGTCGCCACAATCACAAACCAATCGGCCAGCCCCGCTCTTTTTTCAACAATTCTCTTAATGCAAATCAGACTGTGTAACAGAATCAGCGACAGGGCAAACCCACCCGTAAGCGGCCCAATTCTCGCCTCCAGAAACCCCGAATTGAAGGCCGCCGAAATCGTAAACCAGGTGGGAAAGCTGTAGCTAAACCGCATATGCAGCAACCCCAATCCAGGAACCACGCCGTACTTCGACATCCACTGGATCACTTGATAGTGGTACAGCCCAAAGTCTGTGAAGATGACTGGACGAGTGAAGAGAATCGCCATTACCCCCACGATTGCCCCATAGGCCATTACCCACCCCCATGACAGCGCAGCAATGACTTTCCTGATGCGATCGCCCGCATCCGAAAACTTGAGCGCGATCGCCAGCATCACCATCAGAACCGCCAGTCCAACCAGCGGCGTCAGCGGCGTCAAAAGAACAGCGGCTAGCAGTGCTGCGGAGAAAGTGAGAACGCCCAACCAGGTAGCGAGGATGAGGCGATCGCCCAAGCGTTCCAGAGTGTTCAACTGCAACCAGTCCAGCAGTGCCGCCCCCAGCAGGAAGGCAATCGGGAGCAGGAGGCTCCAGACGATGAGTAGAAAGAGCATCAATGTAATCCTTACAACCGCGAAAATCCTCCCGCCAACCCGCGATTTGGATCGCGCAACTGCATACTCTCCTGGGCTGGCCCCGGCGTACAGGGGAGTGGAGCCGCCCAGCAGCGGTTATCAATCGGGCGGAGATAGGTGAAGTTGTTGCGCTGAACTGTTTTGAGCTTTTCAGGAGCGGGGGATTCTATGGCGGGGGGCAACAGCAGCGACGAAGCCAGATCGAAGGGCACCAGCATCCGAAGCGGATAAATGATCGATACGATCAGCAGCGCCAGAAGAATGAATCGCTGTTTTGGGAAAACTTGCTGCGCCAGGACGTAGAGGAGAACGGCGGCGATCGCCCCCATTCCCATGACCCAGAACGCCTCTAGAGGACTGTTCCAGCGATTGGCGTAACCCAGGATAATAGGAACTCCCGTGAGGGCGAGGATGCTGTTGCGGGTACAGGCGATCGCGATCAGAAATGCTGGAGTCAGACAGAAATAGCCCATCCCGTAGCGCACATCCGGTGCAGTAGAAAACTGAAACAGAATGCCTCCCAGTCCCACCGCCAGCACAAAATAGCGCATCTGAGCGGGATGGGTGCGAGCGATCGGCGGTAGACACAGGAGAACCCCGCAGACCACCGAAGTCACCACCATGAATGCGGGCATCTTTGCATTCTCAAACCAGAAAGGCACCCATTCCCACGGCGAGTTGACCTGCTTAAAGGCGGCGATCATGTCTGGCCAGTACTTCTCCTGCGACACCGGAAAAATATATTTGGGCAATGAATCTGGAAAACCCTGCCAGCGCCCCCATGTCTGGATAATCAGACGGTCAATTTCTGCCCGCTCAATGCTAACCGACCAGGGCAGATCCAGCCGCAGAAAAGGTAGGGGAGCCAGCGGTAAACCAATGGTTTTGATGCCGTAGGCGATGCCGGGCATCAAAATGACACCAAACGTGGCGGCTCTCAGGCTATCAATTAAATAATGTTTCTTCGAGAGCAGTAGAAACAGTCCCGTAATCAGAATCAGCGGCAGCGCACTGATTTTGCAAGCCAGGGCGCAGATTGCCAGCACAAATGGAATCCTGAAGTCAGGGTTTGGCTGGTCAGGGGATGTGGCCAGAATTCCCGCCCAGACAATCAGAACAGTCAATGCTGCAACCGGAAGATCGGGCGAGGAGGAAATCGGCAACTGCACCGCATAGAACAGCGGCGGCACAAACAGCAGCGAGGCCACAATGATAAACCAGTCCGCCAGCACGCTCCGACGCTGCAAAATTCTGCGAATGCCAATCATACAGTGGAGCAAAATCAGTATCGTGGCAAAACCACCACTCAACGACCCAATTCTTGCCTCCAGAAAGCCTGCGTTGAATGCGGTGGGAATTGTGAACCAGTTGTTGAAGCTATAGCTGAACCGCATATGCAGCAGCCCTAATCCAGGAACGACTCCATATTTCGACAGCCACTGCATCACCTGGTAGTGGTACAGCCCAAAGTCTGTAAATATTACGGGTCGCGTGTAGAAGGCTGCGATCGCCCCCATCACTCCCAAAAAAACTGTCGTCCATTTCCAGGGGAGTCTGGCAATGACGATTCTGAGACGATCGCCCGCATCCGACCCGTTCAGTGCGATCACCAGCAACACCCCCGCCACAGTTGCTCCCACCAGGGGCGTCAGGGGTATCACCAGGGCCGCAGCCAGCAGGGCGCACGAAAGGGTAATCGTTCCCACCCAGGTTGCGAGGATGAGGCGATCGCCCAGTCGCGGTAGGGTGTTGAGCTGCAACCAGTCCAGTACCGCCGCCCCCAACACAAAGGCGGTCGGCATCAGTACACTCCAGGCAATCAGCAGAAACAACATAGAGACAGTGGAAAACTGCAAGACAATTATCTTATCTGATGCGGCTCCCTGTTACGGCGGCTCTGCCGTCATAACAGGCACCACTTCGCCTTTCCCAACTTCAATTCATTAACTGAACCTTTGACGAAATCGCGCCGATTTTTCTTGAAACGCTGACTGCGTCAGCGTTTCAA
>CAZVXA010000159.1:0-15279 GCA_964630955.1 uncultured bacterium
CCCCCCGTCCCCCAAACAACGTCACCCCGATCGCCGCCACCGTTACCAGGCAGATAGCAACAATTGTGTTCAGATTCAGCGTTTCACCCAGCATAAAGAAACCGACCAGAGCGGCGATCGCAGGTTCCACACTCATCAGCACACCAAAGGCTTTGGGAGGCATCCGTTTGAGGGCGGCAAATTCCAGCGAATAGGGAATGACGGTACCGACGAAGGCAACTCCTAATCCCAGCAACAGCACGGAAGGGTGGAGTAGCATCGATCCCCCGTGAGTCAGGCCGACCGGGAGCAAAAGGACAGTGGCAATCAACATCGACAACGTTAGCCCTGCACCCCCCGAAAAAACCTGCCCTACTTTTGCCGCCAGCAAGATATAAGCGCCCCAGCACAGAGCAGACGCCATCGCACAGGCGACCCCCACCGGGTCAAGTTCTACACCCGCGAGCGGTGTGAGCAGCAGAACGCCAGCCCCAGCCAGCGCCACCCACAGCAGATCCAGCAGACGACGAGACCCCAGTACGGCAACGCCCAACGGGCCGACGAACTCCAGTGCCACGGCAATGCCGAGCGGAATGCGGGCGATCGCCCCATAAAATGCCAGATTCATGAAGGCGATCGCCGCTCCCAATAGAGCCAGCAGCCAGTACTCGCGCCCACTGTAGGGGCGTAATCGGGGACGGCAGATAAGACACAGCATGGCTGCTGCAAACGTCACCCGCAGGAAGCTGGCACCCACCGGATCCAGCAGTGTAAACAAGATTTTTGCCAGCGCTGCTCCGACCTGCACCGACAGCATGGATAGAAAAACCAGTCCTCCTGGTGGAGTTGCTCCTGCCAGTGACTGGACGGTCTCCATCGCTTGCGAGAGACGCGATACAGCAGGGCTGCGGTTGGTTGGATGCACAGGTGAGGCAAACGGAGCAGAAAGATTCATATTTAATCCAGCAGGAGCAAAGTTTCACCCTATCGTCACCCGTTGGGCGATCGCTTCCCCCGAATGCACGACTTCGGGAATCGGGGGCGCTGAACGTGAAGCACAGTAAGCCCAATTCTGGAGAGCCTGATGGATATTCAACAGCTAGGCCAGCGAATCTCGATTGTGGGAACGACGGGGTCGGGAAAGACGACGCTGGCAAAGGCGATCGCCCAACAGCTCCAGTTGCCCCATGTAGAACTGGATGCGCTGCACTGGGAGCCAAACTGGGTGGAAGCGCCCAATGAGGTGTTTCGAGCGCGGGTTGAGGCGGCGCTGAAGGGCGATCGCTGGGTGGTCGATGGCAATTACAGTGAGGTGCGGGACATCCTGTGGGGACGGGCCGATACCGTGATTTGGCTGGACTACCCTTTCTGGACGGTGTTTGGGCGGTTGGTGGGGCGATCGCTCCACCGCAGCTTGACCCGTCAGGAACTTTGGAGCGGCAACCGGGAAAGCTTTCTGAACCTGTTTACCTCGGATTCCATCCTCCTCTGGATGCTCAAGACCTACAACAAACGGCGGCGAGAGTATCCCGTCTTATTGGCAAAGCCGGAGTATCAGCATTTGCAGTTGGTGAGGGTGCGATCGCCCCAGGTTTTTAAGGCCGTGTAAAATCCGACACTGGGCGGAAATTCTGCGCGGGAACGCCCTGGAGGGCCTTCTGCATAAAGTCCTGCCATACGGGAGCCACGTACCCACCACCCGTTGCTCCAATTCCCACCGGGCTATAGTTGTCATTTCCCACCCAGATGGCAACAGAAAGCTGGGGCACATAGCCGACAAACCAGATGTCCCGCTCTGAGGTGGTCGTGCCTGTCTTACCTCCAGCCGGACGATCCAGCTTCGCCGCACGTCCTGTCCCCCGTGTGATCACACCCTGCATCGCATCATTAAGGGCAGCGACCGCCCAGGGATCAAGCACCAGTTGGGGCCGAGGGGTGTTATCCAGTAGTACCTGGCCCGTACTGTCGGTGACCCGCACAATAAAGGTTGTGTCGGATTGCCAACCCCCACTGGCAAAGGTGGCATAGGAAGCAGCCATTTCCAGCGGTGTTAGATCCACTGAACCAAGCGGCAGCGAGGTTACAGGCTCAATCGGACTGCGGATGCCCAGTGTGCGGCAGATTTCAATCACCTTATTGATCCCGACTTCCTGACCCAGACGCACCGCAGGTACATTCCGAGATTGCTCCAAAGCTGCTCGTACCGACATTGCGCCAGAGAAGCCACCATCGTAGTTCTGGGGTGAATAGGTTTCGTAACCGTCGGGATAACTCACAGGCGTATCCATGACGGTCGAGTTGGGGGCGTACTTACCGGAGGCGAAGGCCGCATAGTAGACGAACGGTTTGAAGGCCGAACCGGGTTGACGCAGTGCCTGGATCGCCCGGTTATACTGGCTCTTCTGGTAGTCCACCCCGCCTACCATCGCCTTTACAAAATGAGTGCGGGGGTCAACGGCGACCAGGGCCATCTGATCCGCTCTGAGGCCGCGTCTGAGTAACTGCTGGTGTCCCCGCTTGACGGCATCTTCGGCTAACCGCTGGAAGTTCACATCAAAGGTGGTCTGGACACGCATCCCGCCCTTGAGGACGGCATCTTTACCAAAGCGGGCTTCCAGTTCGCTGACGACGGCTTCGGTGATGTAGGGCGATCGGCTGCGGCTGAAGGAGGTGATGTCGCCAAATTTCAGCTCCTGCTTTTTGGCGGCGTCATACTCCTGGGGGGTGATCCACTGCAGTTTCAGCATCCGGTCGAGGACGATTGCCTGCCGCTGCTTCGCCAGTTTGGGATTGACAAACGGGCTGAAGTCTTCGGGTGCCTGAATTAACCCGGCCATCATGGCGGATTCCGCCAGGGTGAGCTGCGAGGCCGATTTGCCAAAGTAGCTTTGGGCAGCGGTCTCAACGCCATAGTTGTTGTGGCCCCAGTAGACCTGGTTCAGGTACATCTCCAGAATCTGGTCTTTGGTGAAAATCTGCTCTAACCGCAGGGCCAGTACCGCTTCGGCCACCTTACGGCTGAAGGAGCGCTCCGGGGTGAGAAACAGGTTCTTCACCAACTGCATGGTGACGGTGGAGCCACCCTCGACCGTGCGTCCCTCCTCCAGGTTGGTGATCAGGGCACGGCCAATACTGGTGGGATTGATGCCGTGGTGGGAGAAGAAAAAGCTGTCTTCGATCGCCAGCACCGCCCGCTTCAGGTTGGGGGAGATCTCGTTCAGATCGACCACCTTGCGGTTGTATTCGTCGTGGATGCTGTCGAGCAGTTCCCCCTTAATGTCGTAGATATAGGTCGTCTCAGCCGGAATGTAGTTTCGCAGAACCCGCACATCGGGCAGGTTGCGGAAGCTGATGGCCAGTCCCACCAGCCCACCAGCGGCGATCGCACTCGTCAGCATCGTGATTCCCAGGATCGTGCCCGCCGAGATTTTGCCCACCGACTGCACAAAATCAACAAAGGGAGAGAGTGCCTCCGACTGCTCCTGCTGTGGCGTTTTGGCAGGGGGGGTGACTTTGGGTTTGCGGGGCTGGTCGGGTTGCCCGGACGAGTTTTTTCTGATGGTGGACGACACGGAAAAGCGTTCCTTGGGTGAGGGTAAGAATTGGGATTGAAAAAGGTTGACTAAAGTTTCCCTGAATGCGGTTATATCTATCAATAGGTAGAAGACAGGCGTGAAGAACTAGAATGGGTCAGGGGCCAATCATCGACTTTTGAATAAAGTGTTCCAGCCCACCATAGAGTTTGAGATTATAGGTTTGCGATCATATTAGCCTGCGAAAGCAGTTCTGCTGAATGGGGTGAGAGGTGAAGCGGGCGCAGCCTGCCCCACCTCTCACAAACCATTGAAGATTGCATTCAAAACATACAGCAGGTTTCTAAGCGTTTTCTATGGTTTTCTAAGAATATCCGCAGAAAATCCTGGGTTTTTCAGCGTTGATTTAATGGTGAGTGTAACGAAATTGTTTGAGAGTATGCCAGCAATCCAATCCGCTCAGAATGAATCCTATGCATGGCTGCACCGGGGAACCACCGAAATTTTCCCCGACCAGCCCAATTCGAGCGACTCCGATGAGAATCTGGTGCAGCGGATGGAAAAGAGCGATCACCCCCTGCGTATCAAATTCGGCATCGACCCGACGGGCACCGACATTCACCTGGGCCATAGTACTATTTACCGCAAGCTGAGAGCTTTTCAGGATGCAGGCCACACGGCAATCTTGCTGATCGGCGACTTCACCGCCCGCATTGGTGACCCCACCGGAAAATCTGAGGTGCGCCGCCAGCTTTCTGTCGAAGAGGTCAAGCAAAATGCCCAGACCTATATTGATCAGCTTCGCCCGATTCTGGACTTCGATACCCCCGGTCGCCTGGAGATCCGCTACAACTCTGAGTGGTTGTCTAAACTGGATCTGGGCAACATCCTGGAACTCCTGGCCACGATGACCGTGGGGCAGATGCTGGCTAAGGAGGGATTCGCCGAGCGATTTGAGAAGGAGAACCCCATTTATCTGCACGAATTCCTCTACCCGCTGATGCAGGGCTATGACTCAGTGGCGCTAGAGGCTGATGTAGAACTGGGCGGTACTGACCAGAAATTTAACCTGATGGTAGGTCGAGACCTCCAGCGCCATTTTGGCCAGCGTCCCCAGTTTGGTCTGCTGATGCCGATCCTGCCGGGAACGGACGGGGTGCAGAAGATGTCGAAGTCGCTGAACAACTACGTGGCGCTGTCGGAAGACCCGCTGTCGATGTACTCCAAGCTGGAGAAGATCCCCGACAACGCGATCGCCTCCTACTTCGAGCTGCTTACCAATCTGCCGCTGGACAAACTGCCGGAGAACCCGCGCGATCGCCAGAAACTCCTCGCCCTGGATATTGTCTCCCAGTACCACAGTGAAGCCGCCGCCCAGGAAGCCCAGAAAGCGGCGCTGACTCTGGTCAAAGGCGATGCCAAACAGGCAGAGGCCGTCCCGGAGTTTTCGTTGTCCGATATCCAGTTCCCGGCCAAGTTGTTCTTTATCCTGGGAGCCAGCGGTCTGTGTAAGAGCGGTGGGGAAGGTCGTCGTCAAATCCAGGGGGGTGCCGTGCGGTTAGATGGGGAGAAGGTGGATAATCCTGACCTCAGCTTTGACTCCCCAAATGCTCTCAACGGCAAAGTTTTGCAGGTGGGCAAGAGCCGCTTTGTTCGGTTAGTTGCTTAAGCGATGACAAGACGGAAGGGAGCGACCCGTCGATCAGACATTCCGCCAGAGATTCTGGCGGCGCTAAATGCTGGAGAAATGGAAACTGCAACACTGGCGGAAATGTTGGCGATCGACTTCACGGTTCTGATCCGCCCATTTCTATCCTCAGAAACTGATCTGTCCCAGTTGTCTGGGGAAGCCAGCATCACGAAACGGATGGCGATCGCCGCCGAACTGCTGCTGTCCCACAGGGGAACCACCATCTTCTCGGAGTTGGCAACCCACCCGGCAGATACCGTCAGGGGCTGGGCCGCTTTCCTGGTGGGCAAACTACCCCAGAAAACGCTGGCCGAACAATTGGAGCAAATACGTTCTCTGGCTGACGATCCTCATTTTGGCGTGCGGGAGTGGGCCTGGTTGTCACTGCGGGGTCAGGTGAGTCATGGTCTAACGGAGGCGATCGCCCTGCTCACGCCCTGGACTCAGCAAGCATCCCCTAATCTGCGTCGATTTACTAGCGAAATCACGCGCCCCCGTGGCGTCTGGTGCAATCACATCAGGCAGCTAAAGGATGAGCCTGAGCTGGGATTGCCGATTCTGGAATCCTTACGAGCCGATCCAGCCGTCTACGTTCAAGCTTCTGTCGCCAACTGGTTGAACGACGCGGCCAAAACCCGTCCAGAATGGGTGCGATCGGTGTGCAGCCGCTGGCTCACCGAAAGCAACACCCCCGAAACCCATCGCATTTGTAAGAGAGCCTTGCGCAATGTCTAGCCAATCCCCAGAGTCGATCAAAGACCGAATTATTGTGGCGATGGACGTGTCTACCGAGGAGGAGGCGATCGCCCTGCTCGACAAACTGCCCCAGGTCACCTTCTGGAAAGTGGGTCTGGAGCTATTCGTCAGTGCGGGGGGCACGATTCTCAAGACGCTGAAGGAACGTCAGAAGCAGATATTCCTTGACCTAAAATTTCATGACATCCCCAACACGATGGCGGGAGCCTGTCGGGCAGCGGGACGCTACGGCGTTGACCTGCTGACGGTTCACGCCACCGCTGGAAAAGTGGCGCTCCAGGCGGCACAGAAGGCTGCTGAGGAGGGAGCCGCCGAGCGGGGATTCGCTACCCCTCAGCTATTGGCCGTTACTGTGTTGACTAGCATTCCTCCCCGGACGCTGGCCTTTGAGCTGAAAGTTCCACTGGAGCTGACCGATTACGCGCTACAACTGACGCTGCTGGCCCAGGAGAGCGGCATTCCCGGAATTGTCTGTTCGCCGCAGGAGGTGGCTCATCTGCGGCAGGTGTGCGGTAAGGATCTGCTGCTGGTGTGTCCGGGGGTGCGGCCTGAGTGGGCGATCGCCGCAGATCAGCGGCGCACGATGACGCCGCAGCAGGCGTTGCAGGCAGGAGCAGATTATCTGGTGATTGGTCGTCCGATTACGGGGGCGGAGGATGCGGTGGGAGCGTTTGAGCGGATTTGTGATGAGGTGGGTGATGGGTCATAGGGACTCGGTGTCAAAAGGATCAAAGCAGATGAACAATGTTGAGTTCACCGCAGAGGCGCAGAGGACGCAGAGCAGAGCCTTTGCGTCCTCTGCGCCTCTGCGGTGAACTTCGGATATTACTGGTGGGAGTGGGGTGAATGGTAGATGAGCAGCGGTGGATGAGGATTGGCATCGGGCTGTGGGTGGTAGCGATCGTGTCGCCGATTTCGAATGGGGTGTTTGCTTCCCAGTTCCCCAAAGGGTTAATTGCTGCCTCTCCCAGTTCTCAATCTCCCATCCCGGTACCCCGTGCGGCTCAGCCGATTCGTCCGTCTACGACCTGTCCCGACCAACTGGAATTGCTGACGCCCTTGCTGCTCAGGGATCTGCCACCCTATGCCAATCGGGTGAGCCAGGTGTCGCGCATGCTGGGACGACCTGCGCCTTCGGATTTATATGTGTTGTGGGCGGGGCAGGCTGAGTTGGAGCCGTTGCCGCTGATGGCCAGTCGTGGAATGTCTTCCAGTGGAGATGTCCGTCAGGTTTTCTTTACCACGCGGGAGCGGCAGTACAAGAACAACCAGGTGGCCGTGCTGGAGAGCTATCACTGGCTGTTTTTGGTGCCGACGGAGGAGGGCTGGCGCATGGTGTTTCTTTTCTCCCGTTTCGGGAACGTACCGCCTTTGCAGCCTCCTACGCCGCCGGAAGACACGACCCAGGGAGTGATTGGAGAAGCGGTGCGCCTGTGGCTGCGAGACTGTGCCACCGGAAATATTGCGCCGTGAGCTTCTGGTTTATTTGTCGGGAGAGTGGGCAAGATGAGGATGCGAATGGGCAGAACCGTTTCTTCTGGTTGCGATCGCACAAATGATGAAATGGTTTCTGTGCCCGTGAAGCAGGTGTGTTGCTGGGTGAGGAGGAACTGGGTGACTACCGCAAAGATTTACCGTTTCGGGGCTGGCAGCCTGATGGCTCTAGGTGTTCTGGCCAGTGGGGTATCAGGGACGATCACCCCTTTGGGGAACTGCGGAGCAAACGCTTCCCAGCTTCCAGAAAGCAGCACAGGTAAGGCGATTCCTGTAGAAAAGGCGATCGCCGCAGACTACGCAGCAGTTCGCTCCGGTGATGCGCCTGAAACTGCGTCCCAGACCCCAGAACTCATCAGCACCAGCGCCTCGGGCCTGGACGGATTTGCTCCACGGTTCCCTGAAGGGGGAATCGCCCAGGCTGACCAGACGCCATCCGCCCCTTCGCAAACGGCTCCTTTCACAATTCCTGGTAGTCTGGGAATTCCACCGGAACGGCGCGTCGTCCGGTTTCAGTTTGGTCCCCGGTTATCACTGCCGACGGTGCTTCAGGGGCCGTTACGTCCTCGACTATTGGATATCGCCGTAGACGAAGCGGGATTTTCGGTGACGGGGAGCGCTCGATTACCCCTGGGAGACACAAATAATATCAACCTTGCAGTTCAGGGAGGCGAAAGCGCCCTGTCGTTTGACCTTAGCTACAACGATTTCACCTCCACTCCCCAGAGGGGCTTTGGGGTGAATCTGTTCAATCAGCGATCGTACTTTCCAGCCTTTCGTGGGGGCGATCGCACTGTCAATCTGCCCAATGGCGATGTGCCCTGGCTGCATCGACTGGGGGGCGGCGCGGAGGTGTATCTGCCGATTGGCAATGCGATTCAAGCGGCGATCGGTGCTTCTTACCAGCGAGTCTCTGTGCGCGATGCCGTCTTTACTTCCAGACTTTTTCCGGTAGATGAGCTGGGTAATGCCCTGACCCTTGACCGGGATGGCATTGACGACCTGCTGACCTTTAATTTTGTCGCCATTCGCAGTACCCTGGATCGGCGCGAGTCCCCCACCAGCGGCAATATCATCCGCGTAGGACTGGATCAGGGGTTCACCCTTGGCAGCGAGAGTGCCACCTTCACCCGGCTGAGCGCCTACTATCTCCAGTTCATCCCGTTGAACCTGTTTGGTTTTGCTGAAGGTCCACGCACGCTCATCTTTGGCCTCCAGGGAGGCACAATTCTGGGTGACGTGTTGCCCTACGAAGGATTTAATGCAGGGACGGATGCCACAGGGGCGATCGGCACAGGACGCAGCTTTCTGGTGGGGACTTTGCAGTACCGTTTCCCGATCGCCAACTTTCGTTTGTTCCAGCGCGATCTCAACCTGCGGGGGTTAATTTTTAGTGACTATGCCACCAACCTGGGAACCGCCGGGGATGTGATTGGTCGTCCCGCAGTGGTGCGGGAAAAGGCCAACAGTCGGATTAGCTTTGGGACAGGATTGCACCTGAACACGCCCTTTGGCCTGGGGCGCCTGGAGGTGTCCCTGGATGATGTGGGGGACACAAGGCTGGTGGTGGTGATTGGCGATCGGTTTTAGGGTTGGGCGATCGCTTTCTAAGTTAAGTGGGTGTGGCAAAAGTCGAAACCCCAAAAGTTGTTCCGCTCGCGCAGCGGGCGGAACAACTTTTGGGGTTTCAGGCTTAATCTACGCCTACCTAACTATTAGTTCTCCAGCAGCTCATCCAATTTCGTTTTAACCGCCTGAATGTCCTGCCACATCAGCCACTTGGGACTGCCCTTTTCCTTGGAGGGATTGCGCAGCAAATAAGCCGGGTGAAAGATCGGCATATAGAACACCCCGTCTTTCTCGATCCACTGGCCCCGGACTTTGGTGATGCCGTCTTTGATGCCCAGCAGATTCTTCATCGCAATCTTGCCTGTCAGCAGAATAATTTTAGGACTGACTATGCGGATCTGCTCCATCAGGTAACCCTTACAGGCATCGGCCTCTGCTGGCAACGGGTCACGGTTTCCCGGTGGACGGCATTTGACGACGTTGCAGATAAATACTTCGTTCTCAGTCAAATTTACTGCCGCCAAAATTTTATCCAGCAATTGCCCTGCTTTCCCGACGAAGGCAATCCCTGTTTCATCCTCGTTCTGCCCGGGACCCTCACCGATAAACATCAGCTTTGCCTGGGGATTACCGCGACCGATGACGGCATTTGTGCGTGTTTCTCCCAGGTCACAGCGGAAGCACTGGTTGCAGTGAACCTTCATTTCCTCCATGGAATTGTAGATTCCCGGTGGAATAGGAATTTTGGCGCTGGTGGGAATCCGGTCTTTGTCGAAGTTGGCAGACGGGGGGGAAAGGGGGGCTTCCGCCAGATTAAACAGGTCGATTTGGTCTTCGATCGCCATGAGAAACGGGGTCAGGGGAAAATCACACAGCTTCCCAACAGGGAACTGCGGGTAGAATGATTCCTATTCTAGGGTGAAATTCTTGCTACCCACCGTTCCCCACGGGCAGATCTACGGGGAGCGATCGCTCCCCCGGTTGCTAAGCTGCTGCCGATTCCCTTGGTCGAGCTTCAGCCTGAGCTGCAAGTGTTGCTGCTAATTGAGCCTCAATCTGGTTCCGCACAATCTCCCGATAGTCGAGGAAATGCTCACCCAGGGCACAGACGGACAGGTAATGTTCCCAAACGCGGGGGTTGTGGCGGAAGATGCCGAACAGATTGACCCAGAACTGCCAGCGGGTCTTGCGGACGACGCCCTGCCGCCAGCAAACGGTTAGCAGCGCCCGCACGGCGATCCAGCTCACCTTCCGCAGTCTAGCTTTGTGGTCGGGGGTGCCCATCTTCAAGAAGTGGCGGTAGGTGCGGTTGAGATAGGCCATCGGGTCATACAGATTCCAGAAGCCGTCGATGAACTCGCGGGTGATCTCCTCCAGCGGACGGGTAGGGACGAAGTTCATCAGAGTTGTCTGGCTAATATTGGCATCTCCCCGCAGTCGGCCCTCCTTTTCCAGGCGGTGCCAGAGGGCAGTGTCGGGTAGCGCTTGGAGCATACTGAAAAAGGCAATGGGGATGTTGGTCTGTTCAACGAATCGAACAATGCGATCGCCCGCTCCCTTTTTCTCGCCGTCAAATCCGATAATGAACCCGGCCATTACCCGTAGCCCTGTCTCATTGATGCGGATTACTGCATCCGACAGAGAATCGCGGGTGTTCTGGTACTTCTGGGTCAGCGTCAGACTTGCTTCATCGGGCGTTTCGATGCCCAGGAAAACTGCATTGAAATTGCAGTCCACCATCAACTGCATCAGCTCCGGGTCATTGGCCAGATCCACCGATGCTTCGGTGCTGAAGTGGAAAGGGTAACCGTGCTCTGCCATCCAGGGCTTGAGCTCCTTCAACAGCAGTTTCACGTTGCGCTTGTTGCCAATAAAGTTGTCGTCCACCAGGAAAATGGTCCGGTGCCAGCCCAGCTCATACAGGCGCTCCAATTCTGCCAGCAGTTGCTGCGGTGCTTTGGTGCGTGGTTTGCGTCCGTAGAGCACAATGATGTCGCAGAACTCGCACTGGAAGGGGCAACCGCGAGAAAACTGAACGGGCATATTGTCGTAAAACTGCATCTCCAGCAGGTCAAACCGGGGAATCGGTGTCGTAGTGACATCCGGCTTGTCTCCGTTGGCCCGAATAACCCCGTGGCGATCGCCCCGCTCCAGGGCCTCCACCAGCATCGGTAGCGTAATTTCGCCTTCATCCAGGACCAGAAAGTCTGCTCCAGCATCCTGGGCTGGCTGGGGTACCGAAGTGACATAGGGGCCACCCACGGCCACCAGTTTGCCCCGCCGCTTGGCCTCCCGAATCTGCGCCAACATATCAGATTTCTGAACGATCATGCCAGAGAGAATAACCAGTTCTGCCCAGCTCCACTCCTCCTCGGTCACCTCTCGCACATTGCGATCGACCAGTCGAAATTCCCACTCCTGCGGCAGAATCGCGGCTACAGTAATTAATCCAAGCGGTGGCAGCAGCGCCTTTTTGTCCACCAGCTCAAGTGCTTTCTCAAACGACCAGAAGCTCTTTGGAAATAGCGGATACAGGAGCAATACGCGCATCGGTTCTCCTCACAAGCGTAAATAAGCCGTTCAGGCAGCAATTGTGCCGCTGAAGCGGGAACTACGGTGACAGTAGCATTTGTGAAGGAAATTTGCGAGAGGCCATCGGACTTTCTTAACGTGGGTTCTGGAGTTTTGACTATTTTCCCTATAATATGCCGCGAAACGCTCTCTTAGAGAGTGTTTCGTGGCATATTTATAGCTTGAGCGCCGATTTTTCCTGAAACGCTGACTTAGTCAGCGTTTCAGGAAAAATCGGCGCAATTTAGTCAAAAGTCCAGGTGGGTTCGTTGTGTCACTAAAACCACCCAAAAACGATAAAACCACCCAAAAACGATGACTGCTGCGTCGCAGCAGTCAACTGATACAGGTTGGTTGTCGGTTTATCCTTCCCCATTCCCTGACGAGGGAGTTCTCCACCGTTTGGGATGGTGGGGCAGGTGACGAATCGAATCGAATAAGGAAAATCGACTGGGAACAGGCTTACGGGCTGCCTGGAGGTTTTGTAGTACCTCAGCAAGCTGAAGCCCTTCCAGGGGTTTTGCTTCGCGCAGCTTGTGCCAGACAGAGCGGGAGAGCAAGAGAGTATGTTCAGTACGGGTTGCACCGACCTGTTGCAGGTATTCCTCGCGTTCTGCATGGTAGTCCGCAGAGGTGAGGTAGAGCGGCTGCTCAGGAAAAGCCCGCGTCACCCGCGCCATCTGAGAAAGCAACTCTGGATAAAGCCAGGTATAGGCCGGGTGAACAGTAAGTTCTGCGGTGTGCGGCTGGCTGGCATTGCGGCACAGCTTTACCTCGAAATAGCCGATCGCTGCTTTGCGCTGCGGTTCAAACACATAGCCTTTGACGCTCTCGGTGTGGCCTAGCCAGCGCTTGAAGCCACCTGTGAGGCTGTCAAACATACCCGTCTTGAAATCCACCACATGTCGGTCATAAACCTGACGCACCAGCGGGGGGACAGCCATCGTATCGAGCTGATGCAGCAGTCCGGCATCGGCATTGCTAACGGGTAGCAGGTTAGGCAGGTCGGGTTCACGGTTGGCCAGGGCATGGAGTTGCTCTGGGGCGATTGCCCAGTAGGTCATGTGGGCCAGGGGCTGAAATCCGTTTTGACGGCAGAGGGCAATCACTGCTTTGCTGTTAACGTTCACTTCGATCAGCCAGGTACGGGCTTCCCAGAGAGTTTGCAGGCAGTAGCGCAGCAATTGGGAACCGATATCTGCTGGCAGCGGCTGATTCACATCCCCAACTTGTGGTGCATCCACAATCAACTGGTCCACCCGCCAGGTGCTGCGCGTCCGGTTGAACGGGGAAACCTGGATCATGCCGCGAATTTTGTTGTCTTGCTCGGCTACGTAGGTCGAGAGCAAATGCTTGTAGGGATTGGGAAACAGGCTCAGTCCCTTGAGCAGGCCATACCACCGCCGCATCTGCTCAAACTGGCGACCCGCCTCCTCACTGCCATTCAGCCCCTCCAGCTCCGAAGCCTGGGTGACGAGCCGTTCTATCACCTCCAGATCACGATGTTGGCAGAGGCGGACGTTAATCGATTCGGTTTCAGGCAACGTTGAGGTCATAAGGCAGAGTTTGCCCAAGGTACTTCTTTTATGCTACATCCGTTTCCAGTTTGAGCAACAAGAGTCGTAAATCTCGTTGCCTCGATGGGCAAACTCTTTTTTGCTGTAACGGGGTTGCCGAACCACCATTGGCTGAGTCAGGAAATCGCCTGCACTAGCAAATTCTATCCTGGGTCACTTAAGATTTTGTAGAAAAACGAGGTGTCGCCCAGAGAGCCATCCGGCCAGCAAGCGTAATTGGGAATCATGCCGAACCGGGTGAAGCCCAGCGACAGATAAAGCTGTTCGGCAGCGCTGTCCGTCATAGTGTCCAGAGTGAGGAGCGATCGCCCCCTCTGCATTGCCTCTTGCTCCAGCCGCAGCATCAACGCTCTGGCCATTCCCCGACGGTGAGCGCGGCGGTGTACCAGCAGCTTCGCGACATCCGCCCGGTGGTTCTGATTCGGGGGCGTGGCCAGGTGGAGCTGGACGGTGCCAACGGCCTGCCCGTCCAGGAGGGCGACCAGCAGCAAAATGTCGTCACTGGCGATGCGGGGAAAGATTTTTTGCCAGAAGCCGATCGCCTCCGGCTCGGTGAAGGGTAGCATAAAGCTGACGGAGGCACCTCCGTAGACTGCATCCATCAGAATTTCAGCCAGTTCGGGCGATCGCGCCTCTGCCTCGGTTGGACTCAACCGAACAATCTCAAAATCTGCCAAAGTCTAACTCCCCGTTGGACGGATTAACACAATTGGCGTTTGCTCGTCTGCATTGCCTGCCGGGTTGGTGATGAGTGCATCCTCCAGCAGCGACAGTGAGATATCGGGACTGGCCGCCAGCACTTTGACTTTACGCAGATCATTGACATCCACAATCGCCGCTGAAATCCCTGTTTCCTGCTTGATCTGATCCACCACTTGCTGAGGGTCTGCTGGTCCCAGGACAATGAATTGGTCGTAGGGGGGCAGCGTGCCAGTCACGTCATCGATCAGCCGTGCCTGCTCGCCTGCAAGCTGGTAAAAGACCCCCGGTTTCCCTAGAAACTTTTTCGCGATTGCTCCCACAAGGAACGCGCCCAGGACTCGCCAGGGGCCGCTGATGTCCACAAGGCTCTGCATCCCACAGGCGGTGGCAAGGCTGGAGGTGGGCAGGAAGTAATAGCAGATGCGTTTGGCGACCCAGCCTGGTTGAATGTCGCTGGGATGCTGGAAGCGATCCTGCATGATGGCGATTGGGGATTCTCCAATCGTGACGATATCCCCCGGCTGAGCGTGAGGCAGCACGTAGCGTTGAACGACGGTGACGGGGGTATCAAGGTGGGTCAGCAGGTGGGTGCGGATGGGCAGAATGTCGGCTCTTGGCGTTGGTCGCCAGCGTTGAGGGGCATCGGTGGATGGGAAGCGCAGGGGGACAATGACATGGCGTGTTTTGGGAATCCGGCCCTGGGGGCCGTAAGTGACATAATGAACACGGATCCAGGCCGCTTGCAGGTTTTCCAGATTGTCTCCGTTGATGTCCAGCCTCACCTCCATGCGAGTCGTTTTACCGCTTTTGATGATGTAGCCGAACCAGTAGCCGTCAGGACGGGCAGGGGCATCGGCGTGCTTGGGCTTCACCTGGATCTCGTATGTCACGGTCTTAAGTGACCCTTTTGACAGCAAGGTGGCCTCAGCGGTGGCTTCTGGGACAAAGATTTCGAGGCGTTTAGTGCGATTTTGAAATTCCAACTCCCCCACCAGTTGAACGTGCTGGGGTTCGTACACCTCCAGGTTCCAATCTCCCGGTGTCAATTCCAGAGCATTGCCGGGACGACGACGGTACTGATATTCGGCGATCGCCACTCCAGCCCCTACCAGCAGGGCGATCGCCCCCAACCCTACTGCAATACTGCCTGCAACCACTACAGTTTCCTGAATTTCATAAACGGTTCACTTGCCAGTCTATAGAACTGTGGCCGCTTTTATTCGAAAATTCAGGTCTGTTACAAGTGCCTACCCGAAAACCGAAAACCCAAATTCTGGCAGTCGCGACGCTACAGCGTCGCGACTGCCAGAATTTGGGTTTTCGGATAGGCTCTTAAGTACGTCAGCGCGATCCTTAGGAGATTCTGCAAAAGAAGTTACCCGTTGTGTGGGTGGTTCCCCCGCGCAGC
>CAZVXA010000160.1:0-15152 GCA_964630955.1 uncultured bacterium
TGCTTTGGGGCGCGGCTCCGCCGCGCCAAACGAAAACTGGGATTTTATTACAAGCAAAACCCTGAGCGCTATTGAGCCAGCAGCGATCGCCCCCGTTCCAGCGCCGTTTTCACCTGCTCAAACCCAGTACCCCCGTAGCTGTTGCGGGCTGCAACCACCTGACGGGGAGCGATCGCCTCATAGATATCCGCTTCAAAGGCGGGGTGCAACGCCTGCCATTCTTCCAGGGGCAAGTCCTTCAGCAACTTGCCTGCCGCCAGCGAGGTTTTAACGACTTTGCCCACCAGGTTGTATGCCTCCCGGAAAGGGACGCCTTTCGCCGCCAGGTAGTCGGCCACATCGGTGGCATTGGAGAAATCCTCAGCAACGGCAGAATTGAGGCGAGCGGGCTGAAACTCCATGCCCTCTGCCAGCAGGATCGTCATCGCCTCAAGGCAAGCCTGCACAGTTTTCACGCTGTCAAATAGCGCTTCTTTGTCCTCCTGGAGGTCTTTGTTGTAGGCCAGAGGCAGGCCCTTCATCAGCACCAGCATTCCCTGGAGATGACCAAACACGCGTCCTGTTTTGCCGCGCACCAGCTCTGGTACGTCGGGGTTCTTTTTCTGCGGCATGATACTGGACCCTGTGGAGCAGCTATCTTTCAGCCGGACAAACCCAAATTCTTCTGACGCCCAGAGGATCACCTCCTCCGATAGCCGGGAGAGATGCACCATGATCAGGCTGGCGGCACTCAAAAATTCCACGGCAAAATCGCGATCGCTCACCCCATCCAGACTGTTGGCGTAGACGTTGCCGAAACCCAACAGATTCGCAGAAAAGTGGCGATCGATGGGAAACGTGGTGCCTGCCAGCGCCCCGCAGCCCAGAGGAGAAATATCCACCCGCTTGTAGACATCCCCCAGGCGATCCCAATCCCGCTGCGCCATCTCAAAGTAGGCCAGCAGGTGATGCGCAAGACTGAGGGGCTGTGCCCGCTGGAGGTGAGTATAGCCGGGAATGAGGGTTTCCACATTCTGCTCGGCCAGGCTGAGTAGAACCGTCTGAAAAGCGCGCAACTGCTGTCGGATTTGCTGGATCTGGTCGCGCAGATACAGACGGGTGTCGGTGCCCACCTGATCATTGCGCGATCGCGCCGTGTGCAGCTTTTTCCCTACGTCGCCAACGAGCTCTGTTAACCGTCGCTCCACCGCAAAATGCACATCCTCTGCATCCACGCCGGGGGTGAACTCACCCCGCCGATACTCCTGTCGCACCTGCTCTAACCCATTGACCATCATTTCCCCCTCTTCGGGGGAAATGATCCCGGTGTGGGCCAGCATTTGGGCGTGGGCCTGGGATCCCGTTATGTCGTACTCGATCAGTTCAATATCAAAGCCGATGCTGGCGTTGAAACGGGCGATCGCCGGATGCAGCGCTGACTCAAACCGCTGGCTCCAGGTCTGTTGCTGAGGGGGAGGGTTGACCAAGATGGATGTCCTTTGAGGCGAAAATACAGGTCAATGGATCTTGAACGTCTGGGTGTATGACATCTGAAACCTGACACCTGAAATCGCCAGTCCAGCGCCTTTTCCCGTACTACAAAACCCTAGTTATACGTCATGCCGCGCAGAATGTAGCCGAACACAAACCCAATGATCAGTGCCCACACCTGGCCAGACTGAATGAAATTATTGAAGGCGTTGCGAAATCCTTTGAAGACATCGGTGTCGTAGATGATCTGAGCCAGTCCATTCCAGTCGGGGTGGGGCAGTTGCCACAATAGTCCCGAATCGGAGTTGCTCCAGTGGCTGAGGTCGGCCAACCAGGGCGTGACGTGCTGTGCGAGGTGAATCAGGGTCATGATGGTGGGGTCCCTCAAACGAAAACGGGTAATATCGGCTGCAAAGCGCTTAACAGCGCTAATGTATCAAATCCTGCCCCAAATTTTTCCTTAAGTTTCAATGGTCAGCAATTCTCATTTTTTAAAAACCTCAAATCAAGGGTTTCGCACCCGTGTATCTGGTTAGCGTTTTCGGAATTCCGCCTCGGCTATGCCGTGGCGGAATTCCGAAAACCTATTCTTAGCGTTTCTCGCGTGCCCCTGCGCCGCAGGGGCACGCGAGAAACGCTAAACGCATACGCACCCTACGGGTGCGAAACGCTTGATTTGAGGTTAGCTTTAGCCCACCGCAGGTGGGCTAAAGCTAACCTCAAAGTCAGAATGAGAATTGCTGTTCAGTGGTCGTGCGTGATACATGATTTGCGGTCGAAATTTGCCCCTCTGTGTTAAAATTTCATAAGCTGTAACGCCCATTTTTCGGGCTTCCTGGCGCTTAACAGAGGTGCCGAAGGGTATTTCTGATCCCCCTGCCTCGTTTAAGCGTCCTGAGCGACCCTCACATGGAGTTTCTATCCCTATGACCTTTGCCCAGGAGCCGCCTCAAGACCGGATTGTTCCCACCGATTTACGGCAAGAAATGTCCCGGTCTTACCTGGAATACGCTATGAGCGTCATCGTCGGGCGAGCACTCCCCGATGCCAGAGACGGTCTCAAGCCCGTGCATCGCCGGATTCTCTATGCCATGCATGAATTGGGCCTTGCGCCCGATCGCCCCTTCCGAAAATGCGCCCGTGTTGTGGGGGACGTGATTGGTAAATACCACCCCCACGGTGACCAGGCGGTCTACGATGCCCTGGTGCGGATGGCGCAGGACTTTTCGATGCGATCGCCCCTGGTCGATGGCCACGGCAACTTTGGCTCGGTGGACAACGATCCCCCCGCCGCCATGCGATACACCGAGTGCCGTCTGCGGCCAATCACCACCCAGGCGATGCTGCAAGACATCGAGTCTGAGACCGTTGACTTCACTGCCAACTACGACGGTTCGCAGCAGGAACCGTTGGTGCTCCCTGCCCGCGTTCCCCAACTCTTCCTCAACGGCTCCTCCGGGATCGCCGTTGGCATGGCCACCAACATTCCCCCGCACAACCTGGGGGAACTGCTCAACGGTCTGGTGGCGCTAATCGAGAACCCTGACATCACCGACATGGAGTTGATGCAGTACATCCCTGGCCCTGACTTCCCCACCGGAGGCCAGATTTTGGGCACCAGCGGTATCCGCGAAGCCTACCTGACGGGACGTGGTTCCATCACGATGCGCGGTGTGGCCAACATTGAAACGATGGAACGGCGCGGTCAACCTGACCGGGAAGCGATCATCATTACCGAGCTGCCCTTCCAGACGAACAAGGCCGCGCTGATTGAGAAAATTGCTGAGATGGTGAATGAGCGGCGGTTAGAAGGAATTGCCGACATTCGAGATGAGAGCGATCGGGATGGGATGCGCATCGTCATTGAATTGCGGCGTGATGCCTACCCCCGTGTGGTGCTGAACAACCTGTACAAGCAGACCCCGATCCAGGCCAACTTTGGTGTGAACACGCTGGCGCTGGTCAATGGTGAACCGCAGTTACTCAGCCTGAAGCAGTCACTCCAGGTGTTCCTCGACTTCCGGATTGAGACGATTACCCGCCGCACTCGCTATGAGCTGCGCAAGGCTCAGGAGCGCGATCACCTGCTGCAAGGTTTGCTCGTGGCACTGGCGAATCTGGATGCAATTATTAACCTGATTCGTCATGCTGCCGACACGCCAACTGCGAAGCAAGAGTTGATCGAAACCTATTCGCTGTCTGAAGTGCAGGCCGATGCCATTCTGCAAATGCAGCTCCGCCGATTGACCGCACTGGAAGCCGAAAAAATCCACCAGGAACACGAAGAACTTCAGGTGAAGATTGCCGACCTGGAGGACATCCTGGCAAGGCGGGAGCGTATCCTGACGATGATTCGGGGTGAAGCAGAAGAACTGAGAGCAGCTCATGTGACCCCTCGTCGCACCGTCATCGAACCAATCGAAGGTGAGATCGAGGACATGGATCTGATCGCCAACGAAAAGGCGCTGATCCTGGTGACGGAACAGGGATATATCAAACGGATGCCTGTGAGTACGTTTGAGGTGCAGAGTCGGGCAACGCGAGGCAAGATCGGAACGCGAATGAAAGAGGAAGATGGCGTTGAACACTTCCTCACCTGTAATGACCACGACAACGTGCTGTTCTTCAGCGATCGCGGTGTCGCCTATTGCCTGCGTGCCTACATGATTCCCACCGGGTCGCGGAATTCTCGTGGGGTGCCAATCGTGCAGCTATTGCCGATCCCCCACGCCGAGAAAATTACCTCGGTGGTGCCCGTCAGCGAGTTCACCGACGACAACTATCTGGTGATGCTGACCCAGAAAGGCTACATCAAGAAGACAGAATTATCTGCCTTCAGCAATATTCGCACAAACGGATTGATCGCCATTTCTCTTGAGGAGGGTGATCAACTGCGGTGGGTGCGGCTGGCCCGTGCCCAGGACAGCATCATCATTGGTTCTCGTCAGGGGATGACGATTCACTTCCGTGCCGACAATGATCAACTGCGACCCCTGGGACGGGCGACGCGAGGTGTGCGAGCGATGGCGCTGCGGGAGGCGGATGAGCTGATTAGCATGGACATTCTGCCCAGTCAGATCGCCGATATGGTGGCCAGTGCTGCTCCGGATGAGTCGGAGGAAGAGGAGGAAGCCACAGTCACCAGCCAGGGACCCTGGGTACTGGTGATTACCACTGGGGGGCTGGGTAAGCGGGTTCCGGTCTCCCAGTTCCGCCTGCAAAATCGTGCGGGCATGGGTTTGCGGGCGATTCGCTTCCGCAAAACCGACGACAAGTTGGCGGCGCTGCGGGTGGTGAATGAAACGGATGAACTGATTATTGTCACCAGTCGGGGCATCATTATTCGCCAGTTGGTGAATGCTATTTCCTGTCAGTCTCGTGCGGCAACGGGTGTTCGTGTGCAGCGGCTGGATGAGGATGATGCGATCGTTGCGGTGGCGCTGGTGCCACCTTCGAGTGGAGAGGAAGATGCCGAGGGTGAATAGTTTCGGTTGAACGGCACCCTATAAGATCACGAAGTGTTTTGATAGAAGCGCGTCTTAGCCGCGCTTCTATCAAAACACCTCGGTTTATTTAATCTAGGATCACAGCTTCACCAAATGTTGAGTTTGGTTGCTACCAGGGAACCCTACCATCAGACCCTCTAGAAAATTGTTGTATAGCGCCGTTGAACTGGCGTCATACAACATTTCTAGAAAACCCTGAAGCCGAATGGAGGTTCAGTATGTATGGACTGGTGAACAAAGCGATTGAGGAAATGGTGTGTACTTACTATGGAGAGAGTACCTGGGAAACAATCAAGCAGGAGGCAACGCTGACAGACATTGACTATTTCGTTAGCATGGAGTCCTATCCTGACGATGTCACTCATCGGCTGGTGCGTGCGGCCTGTAAGGTTCTGAATCTGTCCTCGGAAGAGATATTACAGGCGTTTGGAGAATATTGGGTGACGTACACGGCTGAGGAAGGTTACGGTGAGATGCTGGCAATGGCAGGGGACAATCTCCCAGAGTTTCTCCGCAATCTTGATAACCTGCACATGCGGGTAGGCTTGAATTTTCCTGAGCTAAAGCCACCTTCGTTTCAGGCGAATGCGGTTGACCAGAATGCTTTGCAGTTAGACTACCACTCAGACAGACAGGGGCTTGCCCCAATGGTGATCGGGCTTCTCAAGGGGTTGGGTCGGCGATTTAAAACGGAAGTCGATGTCAGTCAGACGGGCGATCGCAACACGGGTGCGGACCACGATACTTTCTTAATTAAATACAAATAAGCTGTAGAGCAGTGGTGTGCATACTGTGGTTGCAAGGGGTGCTCTACCTTCATCCCCCATGTCCCCTTATATTGATCAATATAGGAGAACAGCCATTCTATGGCTTCTAAGGAGAATAGCCACTCTATGGCTTCTACTCACATCAGCCTGACGCCTCAACAATTGGCTATTGCCTTCCCATTTCATTTCGCGATTGATAGAAGTAGTTGCATTGTTCAGGTTGGAGAGGTTCTACAGCGTCTTTACCCCAACTTGTTGGTGGGTGAGCGTCTGGAGTGGCATTTTAAGATTAACCGACCAGTTATTCCTATCGATTTTGGTGCGATCCGAGAACAGACCAATTCCTTATTTTTACTTGAGTCCCTGAACAACGGAATGCAACTGAAGGGACAGCTCATTTATATTGAGCAGCCTGAAGGGTTGCTTTTTCTTGGATCTCCCTGGATTACCGATTTATCTTCTCTCAAAGCATTTGGTCTGACCCTCAAAGACTTTGCCATCCATGATCCAGTTTCTGATTATCTATTTTTACTACAAGCAAAAAATACTGCTTTATCCGATGCGCACAGGTTAAACAGTAAATTAACGGAACAACGTGCCACCCTGCGCGAGAGCGAAGCTACGATTCGTGCGCTCTATCAAATCACCTCATCCAATCAATTCAGTTTTGAAGAAAAACTGCAAGAACTGCTGGCTCTGGGCCGCCGTCAGTTGAATCTGGACATCGGAATTTTATCGCAGGTTGAGGGCGATCGTTACAGGATTGTCCTGGGCCTACTGCCTCAGGAGACGAAAGTCAACGGTGCGATTTTAGACCTCAACCAGACCTATTGCCATAAAACATTACAGGTGGCAGATCTCCTTTGTATTGAATCTGCCGGAACTGGGGATTGGTGCAATCATACCTGTTATGCAACCTTTAACTTGGAAGCATACATTGGTGTTCCGGTTGTCGTGGCAGACAAGCTTTATGGAACGCTTGCTTTTTCCAGTCAAACTCCCTACCCTAAACCATTCGCAGCCCTCGACAAAGAATTGTTGAGGCTGATGGCACAGTGGATTGGCAGTGAGATAGAGCGGCAGCAGATTACAGAAAATTTAGCCCGGACTCGCGATCAGGCGCTGGCTGCCAGCCTCGCAAAAAGCGAGTTTCTCTCCACCATTAGCCATGAAATTCGCACACCGATGAATGCGATCGTGGGCATGACCGGGCTATTACTGGATACAAAGTTGACGGGGGATCAGCGAAAATTTTCTGAAACGATTCGCAACAGCAGCGATGCTTTATTAATCATTATTAATGATATCCTTGATTATTCCAAAATCGAGTCTGGCAAACTTGATCTTGAAACCCAGCCCTTTGAGCTAAGAACCTGTATCGAAGAATCGCTGGATCTGCTGGCTGCACAGGCGGCTGAAAAAAAATTGGAATTAGCTTATCAACTGGACCCACAAATTCCACCTATTATCCAGGGGGATATTACTCGTCTACGGCAGGTTCTGGTCAATTTGATCAGTAATGCTGTTAAATTTACTCACACTGGTGAGGTGATTGTCTCAGCGTCAGCTCAGAAAATACTGGAGCAGAGCAGTTCCGAGGAGGTATCTCACTACGAAATCACATTTGCGGTGAAGGATACCGGAATTGGCATTGCTCCGGAGAGTATTGATCGTCTGTTCCAGCCCTTCAGCCAGGTTGATTCTTCAACCACACGCAAATATAGCGGTACTGGATTGGGTCTGGTGATCTGTAAGAAACTGGTTGCCATGATGGGCGGTAAAATTTGGGTTGAAAGCCAGCTTGATCAAGGTTCAACTTTTTGTTTCACCATTCAGGCTCAATCTGTGCCGACCCTACCTGAAAAGGAATGTAAGTCACCACAGCGTAACCTGGCAGGGAAACAGTTGCTGATTGTGGATGACAATGCAACCAATCGACAAATTTTGGCTCAGCAGACCGAGTCCTGGGGCATGATCCCCCACACTGCGGTTTCTGGAATAGAAGCCTTGCACTGTTTGCAGCAGGGGAAACAGTACGACATCGCCATTCTGGATATGCAGATGCCAGAGATGGATGGACTGTCACTGGCAGCAGAAATTCAGAAGCTGAATTTGTCCTCACCGCTCCCACTGGTCATGCTCACCTCCATGGGTAAGCCCGAAAAGATGGAGCATAGTATTGCCGCTAATTTTGTGGCTTTCCTCAACAAGCCCATTAAACAGTGCCAACTCTACAATACACTGGTGCAAATCTTTGGCGGACAACGGGTTAAGGTGCAACAATCCTCTTCTCGAACGTCGGAGATCGATCGTTTGTTGCCCACTGAACGAGTGCCTCTGCGTATCCTGGTGGCCGAAGACAATCGAGTCAATCAGGAACTGGCACTTCGGTTATTGCAACGCATTGGCTATCGAGCTGATGTTGCGGGCAATGGACTGGAGGTGCTGGAGATCCTACATCGTCAGTACTACGATGTAGTGCTGATGGATGTGAATATGCCAGAGATGGATGGGGTGACAGCCACAAAACACATCCTCGAACAGTGGGGCTTAGATACTCGTCCCCAGATTATTGCTATGACTGCGAATGCAATGCGGGGCGATCGCGAGAACTTCTTGAATGCCGGAATGGATGATTATATTAGCAAACCCATTCGGATTGAAGAACTCATTCAGGTTCTCAGTAAATGTCAACCTCGACATAACCCTTCTAACCGTGAAAGTAAAATAGATGTCTCGACGACCCTGGTCAATCATTCTGAGGAGTTTGATATACATCCTGTCGCGTTGAAGAAAGAAGATGTGATCGATACCCAGTGGTTACAGGACTCCCTCGACGTGATGGGAAGCGACTCATCGGAGACCTTGAATTTGCTGGTTCAGCTTTTCCTGGAAGACTCTCCTGGGCTGGTGCAATCGGCAATTGCAGCGGTAGAACAGGAAAATGCTGCTCAACTTGTGCTGGCAGCTCACACTCTAAAATCGAACGGTGCAGTACTGGGGGCAACGAAATTTTCTGAACTCTGTCAGCAATTAGAAACGATGGGGCATTCCTATGACTTAGCTGGAGCTTCAGAACTACTTGGTTTGTTCCAGCAGGAATATGAAAAGCTTTCACGGGTTCTACGAATGAACGACTGAACCCCTGTGCCTTTTCCACACACTCAGTGTCATCGCTATCATTCCACTCAATCTTGCAGTTCACACTGAGCGCACCGCCCGGCAGGGGTTTCCCACTGCAACTACATTAGCGGGAATATCTCTAGTCACAACGCTGCCTGCCCCAATGGTTGTCCCATCTCCAATTGTCACTCCAGGACAAATGATTGCGCCACCCCCGATCCAGACATTGTTGCCAATCCGAACTGGAGAAGCCAGTTCCAGGCCCGTCAGACGCTCCTTCGGATCGATGGGATGGTGAGCTGTATAAATCTGCACGTAGGGCGCACACATGACATCGTCGCCAATATGCACCGTGTTGCAGTCCAGAATGATGCAGCCATAATTCATATAGAAATTGCGTCCGGCAAAGATATTGCTGCCGTAGTCGCAGTAGAACTGTGGCACGATCTGCGCATTCTCTCCAATCCTGCTGAACAGCTCTTTTAAAAGCCGGGTGCGTTGATCTCCCTCGGTTTCAGTGGTGGCATTGTAGAGACGAACCAGACGCATGGCTCGCTGATGGTCAGTCACCAGTTCAGGATCATTGGCGCGGTAAAGCTGCCCTGCCAGCATTTTTTGTTTTTCAGTGAGTGGTGGATTCATAGGAATAGGCTTAATTGCACAACGGAATCATCTTGCTTTTTGCGTGAAGTCGATTTCTTCCGCCCTCGCCCCCGCTGCGGCTGATTCTCAACATGGGCAACAAACCAGGTGCGCAGCGCGATCGCCTGCTCATCATCCAGGTTCTCCAGTTCCAGCGGTTTCGGGAACAGGGGAAGGTTAGTGCCCAGTGACCAGGCGATTTCACTGGGATGGCGATCGCTGCCAAACGGCGTCAGGTCTTCCGGCAATCGGGACAGGAATGGCAGGACGTTTCCCTGGTTCAGAAACTTACCGCGCTGGCGTTCCAGTTGTTTCACCCGCCGCTGACGAGCCGTTTTGTAATCGAGAATGGGCAACCAATAATCTTTGGGATTCTGCGGCAAGCCTAATGCCTCAGGGGGTAAATGCGCCAGTTCGGGGAGCCACTGTTTGATAAACAGGCCGTCGGGGTCACAGCGATCGACCGCTGTTTGACCTGGATTATAAATTCGCGTCCAGGTTTTGTCGGCACAGTGGGTGACACCCGCCTGCATGGCCCACTGATAGTGGTCGATGGGACAGTCTCCATCTGTCAGGTGCCGCATGAAGTGAAGCGCACCGTAGCGCCAGTCCATTCCCAACAGGTTGCTGAGAAAACTGGAGTAGATGGCTCTCACCCGAAAATTAAGCTGCTTCCAGCCGCCAGTGGCCTGCAAGCAGCGGGCCGCAGCATCAATGATGGGATACCCTGTTTCACCGTTCTGCCACGCCCGGTAAAACTTCTCATCGAAATCCCAGCCGTCTTCGTCAAAGACACTGTAGAGCGATCGCACCTCCAACTGCGGCAGATAGCGAAACCTCTGAGCAAACCCACTGCCCCACCGCAGACGCGCAATAAACTGCTGCCGACTCCTTTCTACCCGGCTGTCTGGAGACTTAAACCGATGGGCTGTCTGAAAGCATTCGCGAATCGAAATCGCGCCGAATTTAATGTAGGGACTCAGCCCGGAAGTCGCTTCTGCGCCGGGATAGGAAAGCTGCCAGTAGTAGCGATCGGTCTTCTCCGCCAGAAAATCCTTCAGGAGTTCTCGTGCTGATTGTGTGCCACCGGGGGGAATCGGCTTGTTGTCCGCGATCAGGCTCAGGTCTTGCAACTCCGGAATCGGTTCACTGTGAACCTCCTCCGGCACAGTCACCTGTCGGGGAGCGGGAATGCGATCGCTCATCATGTCCCGATACCATAGCTCTCGATAGTGCGGATAGGGAATCAGTTCATCTGTCGTTCCGCAGGGTTCAAACCAGCGAATTTTCATGCCCTGCCGTTCCAGTTCCCGGTTCAGCCGCGCATCACGCACCCTACCGTAGATTCGCTCAAAGTCCACGTAGGCATAGATGCCTTCTGCCTGGGTATCGTGCATCAGTTGGGGTAACACTTCAACGGGATCGCCGTAACGAACGATCAGCCGTCCACTGCGATCGCGCAACTCCTGGTCCAGATTGTGCAGACACTCCAGCATAAACGCTACTCGCGCCACCGCCGTTTCAGGATGGTGCAGCAGCGCCCGATCCAGAACAAACACGGGAACCACCGCCCCCCGTGCAGCCGCGCGATACAGGGGGGCGTGGTCTGAAATTCGCAGGTCACGTCGAAACCAGACGATGGTACGGTTCATTCCGCTAACGGTTGACGGTGTGCATGGTGTGAGTGGGGTAGCGATCGCCCGCTGCTGCTCCTTTTGGGGCGATATCCTCAATCCGGCGCAGGTCGTCCGGCGTGAGGGTGATGTCCACCGCAGCGGCATTTTCCTCCAGGTACTTGCGGCGCTTGGTGCCGGGGATGGGCACGATGTCGTTGCCCTGGGCCAGCAGCCATGCGATCGCCAGTTGACTGGGGGTGACGCCTTTCTCGATGGCGATCGCCTTCACCCGTGCAACTAACTCCAGATTCCTATAGAAATTATCACCCTGAAATCGGGGAGAGTTACGGCGGTAGTCATCCGCAGGTAGATCGTCGGGCATCTGGAAGGCTCCCGTGAGGAAGCCCCGCCCCAGGGGACTGTAGGCCACGAAGCCGATGCCCAGTTCGCGCACAGTGGGTAGAATGTCGTCCTCCGGGTCGCGGCTCCAGAGGGAGTATTCGGTTTGCAGCGCGGAAATCGGGTGAACCGCATGGGCGCGGCGAATCGTGGCGGGAGCCGCTTCAGACATGCCCAGGTAACGGACTTTGCCCTGCTGGACGAGTTCCGCCATCGCACCGATGGTTTCCTCAATGGGGATGGTGTTGTCTACCCGGTGCTGGTAATAGAGGTCAATCACGTCAACGCCCAGCCTTTGCAGGGAGGCATCGCAGGCTTGCCGCACGTACTCTGGTCTACCGCTGATGCCGAGAAAGGTACCTTCGGGCGATCGCACATTGCCAAACTTGGTTGCCAGGATTACCTGATCGCGCCGATCTTGAATCGCACGACCGACCAGTTGTTCGTTGGTGAAGGGGCCGTACATATCGGCGGTGTCGAGAAACGTGATGCCCAGGTCAAGGGCGCGGTGAATGGTGGCGATCGATTCGGCTTCGTCGCGTCCGCTGTAGAAATCAGACATACCCATGCAGCCGAGGCCGAGTTCGGAAACGGTGAGTTCCTGGGTGCCGAGGGTGCGAGTTTTCATAGAATTCGATCTCTCTGGTATGAACGACACACGATTTTCCTATGGATCACGGATTGATTAAAACCCGGAATTTAGTTTCTGCAAGCGCGGCGAAGCCGCGCTTGCAGAAACTAAATTCCGGGTTTGATTAAATTTCTGTTCCCTGCCCTACAAACCAACAACAATATGGCGATTGGTCAGCGCCAGACCTGCCGAAAGCTGGGCGATCTGGATTTGCGCCCTTGCACCCGTGCCGTCTATGTCAAAGAACAGTCTGCCAGTGGCGCGATCGTAGATGAAGCGATCGCTCGCATCCCGTGCCCCTGTCCCTGTCTGGAACTGAGCCGCAGTAATGGCGCGACCAGCGGTAAAGTTACCCCGGAAGTCATTTGCGTTGACCTGAATGATATCGCTTCGAGTCACAAAGTCGGTAATGATATCCACACCTGTGAGGGGAGCCTCCAGGACAAAGGTATCCCGACCTGCACCTCCCGTCAGACGGTCAACGCCAGCACCTCCATTCAGCAGGTCGTTGCCAACACCGCCGATCAGAATGTCCCGACCCGCATCACCGCGCAGAATGTCGTTGCCGTTTTCGCCGCGCAGGGTGTCATTGCCCACATCACCACTGATCAGGTCATTACCGTTGCCGCCCCAGGCGATGTCGTTGCCAGCACCGCCATCCATGATGTCGTCGCCGTCACCGCCAATCAGAATGTCGTTGCCCTGTTCGCCCAGCAGTGCGTCGTTGCCCTGTTCACCGAAGAGGCGATCGCGCCCCAGCCCCCCGTAGAGGATGTCGGCTTCGGTGCCGCCGCGCAGTATATCGTCCCCCGCCCCCCCGGCCAGCAGGTCTTCACCCGCTAACCCAAACAGGCGATCGTTGCCATTGAAACCACTGATGCCGTCTCGGCCTGCGGTCCCAACAATGACATCGTTGCTGTTGGTGCCGGAGATGGGGTTGGGCAGTTTTTCGGCGCGGACTGCGGCCACCGTTTGCAGGAGGGCGTCGCCTGTGTTGCGATTCACCACCGCATCAATTGGTTGGTTGCCCGCTGCGGCGGCTTGCAGGTCATCTGCGGTATTCGACAGCAGGGTAGTTTGCAGTTCGCTGGCGGCGACCAGGGTGTCAGCCAGCGGCAGATCGCGGAAAATATCGCGGGTACGGGCGTTGCCGCCAGCGATGATCGTCGCCGCTTCGTCAACGATGTCCAGCAGTCGCAGCCAGTTGGTATCGGGACTGGTTGGGGTGAGGCTGGTGAGAGTAGCGGAGAGAATCGTCTGAATGGTCGCGGTATCGGTCAAATCCACTAGCGAACCAGCGGTGGCCTGGATCTGGGTGGCGATCGCCCGAATCACCCGATCGGCGATCGTTCCCGCAGGCTGGTTCAATACACCGCGCACCATGCGAGTGGACAGGTCAATCAGATTCTGCACCTGGATATGGGCCGACATGACGGCTGCACCATTGACATCTCCACTGTTGATGGCGGCGATCGAGTCGAAACTGGCCAGGTCAACGGCGGGCAGCCCCAGGGCGGTACGAACCTGATTCACAGCAACATCTGGAGCAACGCCCAGGCGCAGTAGATCCTGGATCAGTGTCGTCACCGGAGTGATCATCCGGTAGCCAGCGGGAGCATATAGGGGCGTTTCGACCTCCAGTAAGGTGAAGGTGTCGGTGCCGCCAATGGAAACCAGTCTGCCCTCACTGGGGTCGATGACGCTGTTGCTGTTCGTGTCGAACCGGTAGAGTGGAATTTCCAGGTTGTAAGACGAATCGGGATTGCTGATGGTGAACGGCTCGAAGTCGTCCTGAACCCCGTTGAAGTTGCTGTCCAGGTAAATTGTGGCACCGGAAATGTATTTTCTGGAGGTGTTGCCGCCGTTGCTGGCCCCCACGCTGAAGCTGGCCAATTGGAAGGTAGCAAATCGGCGATCCCACACCGTGCGGTATTTGAAGGGCAGCCAGATCTGTACCTCGGCCCCCAGGAAGATGCTGACGTTACCGTTGATATTGAACTGCTGCTGGATCGGACGGGAGGAGAACTCACTGCCGCGAATCTTGCGATCGCTCGTTCCCTGCGCCTCACCCACATCCACCAGGTCAATGCCAATCCGCCCTTCAATGCCGCCCTTGACATAGCCGCGAACCAGCTTAAAGTTCAGCCCTGCTCCCACCTGAATCGTGGCAACAATCTCCAGTTCGTTACCCGGGTTGTCCACCACATAGAAGCCGTCAAATAGTTTGTTGGCCGTTGCAGAGGAGTAGTTGCTGTCACGCCACCGTTGCAGCCCGGTGGTGTCATAGCCAAAAGAAAGATTGGTGTTGAGGGAGATGTCACCGCTCAGGAAGCCGGCCACCGGGGGTTTAATCTTGAAGTCCCGCCGCACGCCGAAGCTGAGGGCCAGGTCAGGCAGGTCGTAGTTGAACAGGCTGACATCACCACTGCCCAAAATCAGGCCAATTACCGATTCGGGATTTTCTAGAATCGGGAACCGCAGCGCGCCCAGGTTGCTGAAGGCATTCAGCACATCTTTAGTGCGCTGGTTTGCCCTGGCGTTGGCCTGTGCCAGAGAGGATTGAGGGGCAGTCCCGGTGCGTCGGCCCCTGGGTCTACGAGTCTGCTGCTCCTTCGTGGGGTCAATGTCGTCGATCAGGAAGGTGCCGTGGTTGATAGTGATACCGCTGTCGCCATCGGCACTGGAGCCAAGGTTATCGAGGGCGCGATCGGCCTGGGCGATCCCATTCAACGTATTGATAAACGAGGTGGCAGCAGACAGGTTCCGTCCCGCAATCGTGCCTGCGACCTCCAGGACGTTGACAATACCGTCGCGGTTCTGATCGAACACATTGCGCAGCCCGATCGCCGAGAAGAGCCTGGTGTCGCGGGTGAGAAACTGGGTCACCGGACGGAAGGGGCCGACTACATCATTGATGGTGTTGATAATGGGGCGAGCAAAGCGGTTAACGAAACTACCCAGATCCATCTGCACATCCTGCACCTCCAGTTTGGGGGGA
>CAZVXA010000161.1:0-1832 GCA_964630955.1 uncultured bacterium
TGGCGCGGCGAAGCCGCGCCAAGTGAAAACTGGGGTTTTATTAAACAGTAGATCCCTTACTGGGATAGGGAATACTCCCGTTGAGCCGCTACCTGTGGCGTCTGGGACGCGGCTTGAGAATTCGCCTCCAGTAAGGCTAACTGTTCTTCCAGTTGAGCTTTCACCACATGGCGGTAGGAGAAAAAGTGTTCTCCGGCTCCCAGCGCAATCAGATAGTCGTAGAGCAGGCGGGGCTTGAGGAGGGCGATCGCCACCAGTTGCCACCAGAAGCGAAACCGAGTCTCGCGCAAAATGCCCTGTCGCCAGCAGATCGCGGTAAACAGGCGCAGTTCGGTCAGGGTAATGGGGCGATCGGTCTTACCCCGCCAGCCGTTCATCATCCTGAAGTGGCGGAACGTGCGCTTGAGATAGGGCATCGGCGAGTAGATATGCCAGAAGGCGTCGATATACTCGCGGGTGATCTCCTCCACCGGGCGTGTCGGCACAAAGTTCATAATCGCCCCCTGATGGAAGGTTCCCAGGCCCTCCAGCAGCCGACCTTCCTGCTTCAGGCGTGTCCACATCGCCGTATTCTGGAGTGCATGAAGCATACTGAACTGTCCTTGAGGGATGCCCGTCTCCTGGATGAATTCCTCAATCCGCTGGCCTGCACCAGGGCGCTCATTGTCGAAGCCCATAATGAAGCCTGACATAATTTGCAGTCCGGCGCGGGTGATTTTGTGGCAGGAATCGATCAGCGACTGGCGCGTATTCTGAACTTTATTAATCCCCATGAGGCTGTCAGTGTCGGGCGTCTCAATGCCCATAAACACCATCGTGAACCCGGCCTTCACCATCAGTTCAATCATCTCATCGTCCTCTGCCAGATTCAGCGACGCCTCAGTGAGCAAGATGAACGGGTAGTTGTGGGCTTCCATCCAGGGAATCAGCGCCCTCAGAAAGACCTTGGCGTTGCGCTTGTTGCCAATAAAGTTGTCGTCCACCACAAACACATAGCGCCGCCAGCCCATGTTGTACAGCACCTCAAGCTCGGCCAGCATCTGCTCCGGCGTTTTGGTGCGCGGCTTGCGACCGTAAAGATTGATGATGTCGCAGAATTCACACTGGAAAGGACAGCCGCGAGAGAACTGGACGGTGATTGCCATGTAGGCACTCAGATCCAGCAGGTCAAACCGGGCAATGGGAGTCTGGGTAACATCGGGTTTTTCGGGCGATCGAAAGATACCGCGCTCCTCTCCCCGCTCCAGTGCTTCCAGAAATAGGGGGATCGTGCATTCGCCTTCATCCAGAATCAGGTAGTGAGCGCCCGCCTCCTGAGCGAACTCCGGCACTGAGGTGGGATAAGGCCCACCCACCGCAACTTTCTTGCCGAGCGCGAGACCCTTCTGGATTAACTGCCGGAAATCCTCCTTCTGAATAATCATGGCGGAAATGATCACCATGTCACACCAGTCCCAATCCTCCTCGGTTTCATAGCGGACATTGCGATCGCAAAACCGCAGTGCCCAGTCCTTTGGTAGCATTGCTGCAACGGTGAGCAGTCCCAGCGGGGGGTTGGTCGAACGCAGTCCCGCCAGATCCAGCGTCTCCTGGTAAGACCAGAAAGAATTGGGCATTAGCGGCCAGAGTAATAGGACTTTCATAGGCATTTTTGAAAGTGAGGAATATTAAGCCCTAAGGGTAGATCCGTTTTCTCAATCTGGTTCACCTTGCTTTAATAAAGTTTTTATCTTCCTACTATTCGGTAATGTTCTAGACGTGTGGTTAGTTGTTGTGGGGGGGGGGGGGGGGGGCGCCCCCCCCCAAAAAAAAACACCCCAATGAAAAAAAAC
>CAZVXA010000161.1:1842-15087 GCA_964630955.1 uncultured bacterium
TACCCTTTGTTTTAAAAATTTTTTTAAATCCTAATTATTCTTTATTTTTCAGGTTGTGTGTTTTTTTGTTGTGGGAGGGGCGCTCAGCGCCCCTCCCACAACAACTAACCACACATTTGAAACATGACCCTACTATTCTCCTGCCGTACAACGAAAACCCAAATTCTGGAGGGCGCACTGCTACAGCAGTGCGCCCTCCAGAATTTGGGTTTTCGTTGTACGGCCATTAGCATACAGCGCTTTGCAAGCGCGTGTGGGGCAAAGTTTTTGTTGAGAGCCACGCGGAGCGTGGCTCTCAACAAAAACTTTGGTTCTATCTCAGCGCAAAGCGCTGTAACTACCAGACTTTTCCGAAACCCTCACAAATGCGATCGCTCTTCACCGTCGATCTGTAACAATATCTGTAGCGTCAGGGTGGTCGTGCCGCGATCCCCCCGACAGTGAACCAGCGATAGGATTTTGGCGGGCAATGGCTAAGCAGCGTGTACTTTCGGGCATTCAACCAACGGGGGATCTGCACCTGGGGAACTACCTGGGAGCGATTCGCAACTGGGTCGAAATACAGGAGGACTACGACAGCTACCTGTTTATGGCAGACCTGCACGCCATCACGGTGCCCCATGACCCGGCAGCACTGGCCGAAAGCACCTACAAAGTTGCTGCGATGTACATGGCCTGCGGTATCAGCCTGGAATATGCCACCCTGTTTGCCCAGTCCCATGTCCCTGCCCATGCAGAACTGGCCTGGCTCTTCATGTGTATTACGCCGCTGAACTGGCTGGAGGACATGATCCAGTTCAAGGAGAAGGCCGTCAAACAGGGCGAAAACGTTGGGGCGGGGCTGCTCTGTTACCCTGTGCTCCAGGCAGCAGACATTCTGCTCTATGAACCCGACAAAGTACCTGTCGGCGAAGACCAGAAGCAGCACCTGGAACTGACCCGCGATATTGCTGCCCGCCTCAACTACCAGTACGGCAGCGAAGAGGCTCCCATTCTGAAACTGCCTGACCCCATGATTCGCGCCGAGGGCGCACGGGTGATGAGCCTGACCGACGGCACCCGAAAAATGTCGAAATCGGACCCCTCAGACCTGAGCCGGATCAACCTGCTGGACTCGCCAGAAACGATTCAGCACAAGATCAAACGTTGCAAGACTGACCCCGTCCGGGGGCTGCAATTTGGGGACCCCGATCGCCCCGAATGCAATAACCTGCTGACCCTCTATATGATTCTGGCGGGTAAATCTAAGGCGGAGGTCGAGGCGGAGTGCAAGGACATGGGCTGGGGCCAGTTCAAACCCTTGCTCACCGAGGTGATGATCACTGCCCTGAAGCCGATCCAGGACCGCTACGCCGAGATCACAGCAGACCCAAACTACATCAAAAAGGTGTTGCACGAGGGAAAAGAGAAGGCAGAGGCGATCGCCATCCCCACCCTGACGAAAGTGAAGAAGGCGCTGGGCTACAGCCTGCCCCTTTAAGCACTTATCCGAAAACCCAAATTTTGGAGGGCACTACAGCGTCGCGCCCTCCAAAATTTGGGTTTTCGGTTTTTGGATAAGCACCAGGAATCTCTCGTAAAAATCTTTCATAAAGGGCAAGTAAAGCCGATGGCAATCAGCAAACCTTAAGGCATACTTAAACCAATTAGATTGGTATCGCAGTAAGCAGCATGACCATCGTCCCCACCCCTTCTTTGCCCTCTAAACTGCAACGCGCTGCCCTTGCGGGGGAGTTTTTAGTGACGGCGGAGGTGATGCCGCCCAAGGGGGGTGACCCCTCCCACATGCTGGAGATGGCTCACCTCCTGAAGCATCGTGTGCATGGAGTCAATGTTACCGATGGCAGTCGGGCGGTACTGCGTATGTCTTCGCTAGCGGCGTCGGCAATTCTCCTACAGCAAGGGATAGAGCCGATTTATCAGGTGGCCTGCCGTGATCGCAACTCCATCGCGCTCCAGGCCGACCTGATGGGTGCCCAGGCGCTGGGAATCCGAAATGTCCTGGCGCTGACCGGAGATCCGGTGAAGGCAGGTGATCATCCCAACGCTCGCCCGGTCTTTGACCTGGAATCAGTGCGTCTGCTGCAACTGATTGACAAATTAAACCGGGGCGTCGATCTGAATGAGAAAAGTCTGACCGATGGCTGCACCCATCTCTTCGTCGGTGCGGCGATCGACCCCCAGTGTGGAAGCTGGTCTGGTCTCCAGCGCCGCTTTGAGCGTAAGCTCGCCGCTGGAGCACAGTTCTTCCAGAGCCAGTTGATCTGCGATTTCGAACGCCTCGAAAAATTCATGAGCCACATTGCGGTGGGCTGCAATAAACCTGTCCTGGCGGGAATCTTTCTGCTGAAGTCTGCCAAGAACGCCCGTTTCATCAATAAAAATGTTCCCGGTGTCCAGATTCCCGACGACATTATCAATCGCCTGGAGCAGGCTGCTGACCCGCTGATGGAGGGGGTGGCGATCGCCGCCGAGCAGGTGCAGTTGGCCCGCCAGATGTGTCAGGGCGTCCACATGATGGCTGTCCGTCGAGAAGACTTGATTCCGGAGATTCTCGATCGGGCAGGGGTTGTCCCCGTCGATTCAATCTAAATGGACCCTTCACCACTCTACCACCGTGACCCGTTAAGACGGTTCTCTGATCGGGCCAGTGACTATGCCCGGTTCCGTCCCACCTATCCACCGGAGGCGATCGCCGCCCTGCTTGGCTCCACCACTGCCCCCCATTCCCTGACCGCTGCGGATATTGGTGCAGGCACAGGCATTTCTTCCCGATTACTGGCAGACCGGGGGGTGAAGGTGTGGGCGATCGAACCCAACGCCGCCATGCGTGAGGCAGCAGCACCGCACCCGCTGGTGGAGTGGCGAGATGCAACGGCAGAACAGACGGGATTGGACGATGGATCAGTGGATCGCGTCACCTGCTGTCAGGCGTTTCACTGGTTTGAGCCGGAAGCGGCCCTCCAAGAATTTCACCGAATTCTGCAGCCGGGAGGGCAGGTGGCGCTGATGTGGAACGATCGCCATACCGCAGATCCCTTCACTGCTGAACTTATCGACGTAATTTATCAGGCCAGCGATCGCACCATCTTTGACCGCAAAGACCGCAAATCCCCCGCTGCGCTGGAGCACAGTCTGCTGTTTGAGAATTTCAGGACGGAGACCTTTGACTGGGGGCGATCGCTGACGCTAGAGGAACTGATTGGTCTGCTGCTGAGTGCCTCCTACGTTCCCAATCAAGGGGAAGCCCGCGATCGATTGGTCGGGGAGGTGGAGCGTTTGTTTCAGCAGTGGGCAACGAGTGACACAGGAGAGGCTACCGTGAGGCTGGCCTATCGGACCTACCTGTATCTGTCGGAGAAAGTAGATTAACCGGGAATCCCTACCTTGCCGCGAAACGCCCTCTTAGAGGGCGTTTCGCGGCAAATTCAATTTAAGCGCCGATTTAGTAAAAACTCCAGTTCATACACCTTCACCCAGATGTAGCACTTAATCTCGTTTTGTGTCGGTTCCGTTGCATCGGCCAGCCTCAGCCAGTGATTTTCTCTAGAATTGGGAATCATACCCGTAATCGCTAGAGATTGCATCCCACGGACATTTCGACAACCGGGAGGTTTACATGGCTGAGCTTGTTTGCACCATTCCTGTCCCATCAACCCATCAGGAATTGGACCGGGCTGTCCGTTTCTACCAGAATGCTGACCTGAGCGGAAATGACCTGTTCTGCTACTGGCAGGCTATCCGAGATGCGGCGATCGCCCAACCTGAAGAAGGTGCCGAGAACGAGCGCTCCCCAGGAGATGAGCAAGTTCCTGGAGAAGATAGTTATTAAAAAACAGTGGCGGGGTGTTTCGCACCCCGCCACTGTTTTTAAGCTTTATCCCCTCGTCCCCAGGCTCCGCCTGGAAACGAGAGGGCAGTGTCGGAGTGCTTTGCACCCCGACATTGTTTTAATCGAAAGATTTATCTTTCTGGTAAGCGGGAACATGGCGTTGCCAGTCAATATCTGGCATCTGCTCAAACGCCTGCCGCAGGGCGACCTCCCAACCTTTACGAATTTCCGCCAGATAGGCATCTCCCTGAGACAGGCGGAGCTGATTTCCCACCCGGTAGGTTCCTGCTTTGTACATCACCATGTCGATGGGGGGGCCAACGGAGATGTTCGACTTCATGGTGGAGTCAATCGACAGCAGGGCACACTTGGCGGCAGCTTCAATCGGGGTCTCGTAGGTCAGGATGCGATCGAGAATCGGTTTGCCATACTTGGTTTCGCCAATTTGCAGGAAGGGCGTTTCGCGCATGGCCTGGATGCAGTTTCCCTGACTGTAGATCATGTAGAGTTCTGGATCTTCACCGGGGAGCTGCCCCCCTAACAGGTAGTTGCAGGTGTAGTCGATCTTGTCGCGCTCTAGCCAGGGACGTTCGCGCTCCTGCACCTGACGAATCTTGTATCCGATGTAGCAGGCCACATCGTAGAGCGTCGGTAGCGTATGCAGATTTTCGCTTTCGGCGTGCTTCAGGTCGCGCTCCAGTGCATTGATCACGGCCTGCGTGATCGAGAGATTTCCGGAGGTGCAGAGCAGGATAACGCGCTGTCCGGGCTGGGAGAAATCAAACAGTTTCTGGTAGGTCGAGATGTAGTCAACCCCAGCGTTGGTGCGAGAATCGGCGGCGAGAACCAGACCGTGACGGGTGACAATGCCAAGACAGTAAGTCATGAATCCCCTTACAGCATGGCATCAGAGAGATAGTCGGCGGTGGCCTCCACCAGGGCGATCGCATCCTCGTAGACCATGCGCGTTGGTCCCAGCATCCCGACGCTGCCTACGGGCGTATTGCCCCGGTGGTAGGTAGTGGAGATGAGCGAACAGCCCCGCATCGGTTCCAGCGGATTTTCTGAACCGATGCGAATCGTCACCCGACGATTGGGCTGAGCGGCGTCAGAGGATTCAAAGATCAGCGCCCAAAGCTGATCCTGCTCGGCTTCCAGCAAGTGCATGATGGTCTGCACCTGCTGGAGTTCAGAAAACTCCGGGTGACGGCGCAAAACTTCGGCTACCCCTGTAATAAAAATCTGGGTAGACACCGCCGCCTGGGTGCGACGACTGAGGTCAGCAATAGAGATGCGCAGCACTTCTGCATATTGCTCAAATTCGCGGCCCAGTTCGCTCCAGTCAATTTGAGCAATCTCATTGAGCGATCGCCCCCGCAGATGGTGGTTCAGAAAGTTGGACAGCACCTGCAACTCCCGCTCCAGCAGTTCGGGGTCGGGCGCTTTTTCATTGGTCGTTGGCAGGTTGATCACAGTGGACTGCGTTTCGTAGGAGTCGAGCACCACGATCAGCATGACTCGACCGGGGTCGATCTGCACCAGTTGCAGATGGCGCAACTGCACCACGCTGGTCTGGGGCATGGTGACCAGGGAAATGTAGCCGCTGAGGGTCGAAAGAATTTGCGCTGCCCCACGCAGCACCGCCTCCAGGCTCCAGTCATCGACGTTGAGCCGTTCGGTGAAGATCTGATCGACCTGCCGTGCCAGAGTCTCTGTGGGGGTGACCAGCTTATCCACATAGACCCGATACCCCGAATCGGAGGGCACCCGTCCGGCGGAGGTGTGGGGCTGATACAGAAGTCCCGCTTTTTCCAGATACCCCATAACGTTGCGAATGGTGGCAGAGCTGACGCGGGGATTGAACTCCTCAATCAGCGCCTCAGACCCCACAGGGCGGGCGGTGGCAATGTATTGTCGGACGGTGGCCCCCAGCACCTGCTGTTGGCGATCGCTCAGTTTGATCTCAAAGGACATTGACGTTGCGGCTTATTAAAAGGCGTTTGACTGGGATTAGGTCGATCCTAGTGCAGCCTACCGCAATTGTCTATTGCGGATCAGTTTACCAGGAACGGAAGCTTTGATTCGTTAGTTTAGATAGGAGATGAGGAAGACCAACCGATTAACCATTGCTTCTGCTGAAGTGTTGGCAGCTAATTTAAGCAGCCCCCTGAGCTGTTGCCCAATTGAATACTGCTGCTGGGCAGCAAGAACAATTCCAGCGTGGCTTCCTCCCTGCTCCATCAGGTCACGGTGCAAACGACAGAAATCCCCAATGTTGAAGCTGTAGATACCCCGATTTTGGGAGGTTGTCTAAAGCAGTTGTGCTTCATCAGGCTCTCCCAATTTGTTTGCATCCGCAGCGGTTGCGATATCCAGTTCAGCGTTCACCAACGCTCGGATCAAAGCTGCATTCAGAGTATCTTCATCCAGATAGAATCGGATCTGAGTCATGATGAAGCAGAAACTCCATATTCAGCCTCCAGACGACGGCAGTCGTCGTCATAGGCTGCAAATTCCTCATCAAGCTGAGCTTTATTCGCGTAGTAATACGCCAGTGCAGCGTAAATACCCCCCAAAGTCAAATGTGGCTTGTCTTCCAAGATCTCTTCGGGAGTGACACCTGCTCTGACCTCTGTCAGAATGTGCTGTACCGTAATCCGCGATCCGGCAATGCGGGGACGACCGCCACAGGTCCCAGAAGTACGAACGATTAAGGTTCCAATGTCAGTGAGAACTGGCATAAAGAGTCTCCTTAGGAGTGAGCCAGATGAGGGTAACGCTGCCCGACTGAGAAACAATCGATGAACGCTTAATAGCTCTATTATCGTTGACTTAACACTATTGTGGGGAGAACCAATCCTGTAGAAGATTTGGTGGAGGTTTTGGAGGAGTAGGGGCGATCGCCCGTCAGCCAACAGTAAACTGGAGAGAATCAGAATCATCAAGAGCACGGTCAGCTTATGGATGGGGAAGCGTTAAGGTCGAGGCTTGCCAGGAAGCTGGAAGTTTTGTCTGAGGGCGATCTTGAGACAGTCGTTCGTTTTGTTGACGCTCTGATCAGTCATGCGACTTGTAAGCCTCAAACTACAAACCAACCCGACTTGTCCGATGAGTCTCCAGATTCTCAGCTTGAATGGGTAGACGGTATTCTGGTGCTCAAGCTTGCCGATGAACCCGTAGACTCAAACAGATTGGATAACGCTGTGGAAGTTGTGCGAAGCGAAAGGCTCAATCAGTTAACAGCGTTAAGCTGAACTTGGATGGGATTAATTCGCCTGAGAATTCGTGAGTTTGCTGAGGAGCGAGGCTGGACGCTGAAGGATGTCGCTGAACGCTCCGGGGTGAATTACAGTACCGTGAAGAATTACGTTCAACGCGATGCAATGAATATGACGGACTATACCGCCATTCTGAGAATTGCTCGTGCTTTTGGTGTTTCGGTTGAGGAACTGGTGGAGATTTTGGAGGAGTAGGGGGAGCGATCGCACACCCAGATCTCCGGAGTCTCACAGATTCTGGGGGGCTTTGCCTCACTCCTTCTGCGGAATCAGACTGATCAACATCCGTAGTGCCCGGTTGACGGACTCGCCATCTGGAAAGTACTCCCGCACATCGGGGTCGAGCAAAACTGCCCCCTCTTCGAGCGTGAAATACTGCACATCGGTTGAGCCGTCTTCTCGATGCACAACGACTCGATGGCCCTGCCGATAAGCCTGATGGTGCTTTCCCCGGACACCACCCGTAAAATCGTACTCCGGGAGCATATCGTCATCTTCCGCTGAGAATTGAGGGTTTGAAGTACTCATAGATCCTGCTCGTAGATACGTTGTTCACTATTCGTAGCTTTGCGGCAACTGATGATGCGAATGCTGGCGTGACGCTCTGTGTAGACGACTACCAGTAGACGATTTTGGCTAGACCGTCCAATATCAACGTAGCGCTCTTCCGTAAATCTGGGATCGGGAATCGTCACTGAGAAGGGGTCGTTGAAGACTGTTTTGGCTTCCTCAACTTATCCACCCTGTTCTTCATCTTGTCGAAAGATTTACCCCTCCCCCACTATCAAACTCCACAGTCCCGTGACCGCATCACTCAGCCCTACTCCCTCCGAATTCTGCTCCAGCAATTGCACTAATTCAGCGGTCACTCCGTTCTGCGCTTTGCCCAACTTACCCAACGCCAACGCCGCCCGAGAGCGTACAAAAAGATCCGAATCACTCAGTAAGGCTAGCAGCGCATCGATCACCCTTTTAGAGGCATTACCTGACTTACCTAACGCGTTCGCTGCCCTAGAACGTACGTCAGGTTCCCAGTCATTCAGCAAGGCTAGCAGCCCATTGGTCACCCGCTCGGAGCTATTGCCTAAATTGCCCAATGCTTCCGCTGCACTAGAACGCACACTAAAATCTAAGTCATTCAATAGGGTCAACAGCGCATCGACTACCTCCTCAGACCCATTGCCCAAATTGCCCAATGTCGTCGCTGCACTAGAACGTATAAAAAGATCCGAGTCATTCAATAGAGCCAGCAGGGTATCGATCACCCTCTCAGAGGTATTTCCTAAGTTGCCCAACCCCGCTGCTGCCCTAAAACACAATTCAGGGTCCGAACTTTTTAGCAAGGCCAGAAGCTTATCGACCACTTGCTCAGAGGTACTGCCTAGTTCGCTCAACGCTTCTGCTGCACTAAACTGTACGTAAAGATCCGTGTCATTCAATAGAGCCAGCAGTCCATTAATCACCCGCTTAGAGGCATTGCCTAACTTACCCAATGCTTCCGCTGCTTTAAAACGCACGTTAGAATCCGAGTCGATCAATAAGGCTAGCAGTGTGTTGATTACTCGCTCAGAAGTATTGCCCAACTTACCCAATGCTTCCGCTGCACCAGGACGCATACTAAAATCTGAGTTATTCAGTAAGGCCAGAAGCTTATCGACCACCTGCTCAGAAGTATTGTCTAACTTGCCCAACGCTGCTGCTGCACTAGAACGAACAGGAAAATACGAGGCATTCAGCAGGGCCAGAAGCTTATCGACTACCCGCTCAGAAGCATTGCCTAACTTACCCAACACTTCCACAGCGCTAAGAAACACATTTTCGTTCAAATCATCCAGTAAGGCCAACAGCGCGTCGATTACCAGCTCAGAGGCATTGCCCAAATTGCCCAAAGCCTCCGCTGCGCTATAACGCGCATCAGATTCCGAGTCCTTGAGTAATGCCAGCAGGCTGACGATCGCCCCTTCCTCGTCCCCCAGGGCCGCTCGATACTCCTGCAAACGAACTTCTCCAACTTTATCGATGGGTGCTTTTCGTAAGCGATCGAGTGCCGGACGATCAAATTGAGTTTCGTACAGACTGCACAGCGTCCGAAAAGTTTGCTGACGAATGACCCAAGGTTGCTCGTCCTGAATTTCTAGTGCCACCAAGTCATCGAGAATTTTGTCGGAAAGGGTTTCGTCAGTAACGGGGATGTTTTCGGCAAGGCAGTCACCTGCGAAAAATAGGTTTCGGTGAAGCCATTTGCCATAGGGGTCAGGGAAATTGAGAATGGCTCTAAGACATTGATTTAGGGGGCTTTTCTTCTGTTGGGCAATGAGCAGCAGTAGCACTTCGCGCCAATGGGGGTCGTGCAGATGGCGATTAATGTAGTTCAGCACTACGTCACGGTCATCCCACTGCTGTTCGAGGATTTCCTGTGCCGTGAGATATTCCTGAAATGTCTTATGGACAAAGGCGTAACGCTCCTGTCCCTGTTCGTTCAGGAGTCCGGTTCGTTCTTGAATGTGTTTCAAAAAGCGAATCGCTTCCTCTTTTGCTTCATGACGCTTAACTTTCTTTTCCTCTGAGATATACAGGGTTAACTGGTCAATGAGTTCATCCCGGTCAATCAGGGTGCCACCCTCTGCGTCACCCGTGCCGCCTTGGGTATGTATCCAGTAGGCCAGCCGCTCCATTATCCTACGCAGATCGTCCAGCTTCAGATATTGCAGCGCCTGATGGCTGGTAATTTCGCGTTTCTTATCCCAGGTGCGAATGAGCGTGTTGACAGCTCGGTGATAAAGCTCATACCGATCTCTGGGAAGCTCGGCCTGATAGCGATGGATCAACGCAATGATTGTCAGCAACAGGGGATTTTTGGCTAATTGCTTAATTCGGTCTTTGTCATTCAGCGCCTTTTTCAGGCTAGTTTTGCATCGCTCGGCTTCCTGCGAGTCGAGGCTTCGGCGGGTGTACCAGCTTGAAATGAATTGGTCAATCTGGTCATCGTCAAAGGGCTGTAGCAGGTAGTGGGGGTACTCGGAGGTGCGAAAGAAATCACGACGGTAGCCCGCCGGACGGGAGGTAATAATGGCAAGGTTCTGATCATACTGCGCCAGAAAGGTCTCAATTTTGCGAACCATCTCCTGCCGTTGGCCTTCTTCTGCTACTTCGTCTAAACCATCCAGCAAAATCAATGCCTGACCTCTTTCCAACCAGTCTTCAAAAAAACCTTCGGGCAGTGGCATACAGGACATTGATTCTTCAGCAAACTGCTTCGCGTATGCTAGGATGCCAAGATCAGGCTTCAGTGCCAAGTCACGGATGCGGATCAGGATTGGTAATAGCTCAGGCGGTTGGGAAGCTGAATCTGTCCTGCTTTCGCGGGTACTGTCTAATCCCAATTTCTCCGGCGTGCCCTTCGCCAACATCACTGCAAAGTAGCACATCAGCGTCGTCTTTCCCGAACCTGGCGCACCCAGCAGCACTAACTTCCTTACGTCGGTTTTCTGCAACAGCTTAGATGCTAAAACTTTTTCACCCGACCACTGATTTTCAAACGCTCTAACCTGCTGCCTTTGCTCTTGAAGGAGCTGCCGTTGACGTTCTTCTGCGAATGCAGATGCCATTTCCTTTTGAAGTTGCTCCTCTAATTCCTCAGAAATATCTGTTGCTGAGGAGCCATACGACATGAAGATTCGAGGTCTTGCATTTGATAAGCTTGCGATTGAGCGATCGCCCCTCCGCTCTCCTACCGCATAAGGCATTACAAAAATATCGTCCAAATCTTTTGATTCTTCGTTCGGATCAATATCATCAATTCCTAAAAACTCTACTTTGTCATATCGTTTGACTAACTGTTCACAGTAATCTTCACGAGCAATCTGAAATCGAATTCCAACGGTCTTCTCACAGTAGGCATCACAAAACTTCTCCAGCCACGATTTCAGAGCGCGATCGTTGAGCCTAATTTTGGTGTCCTGTTCAACCTGGTGAAACCCAGCAATCAAAAACTCCAGCCGTGGTTTTCCCTGGTTATGAAACGGGCGCTGTAGCTCCTCCTGAACCGCTGAATCGCTAAAAACGGCCTGCTTGAAAATTTGCTTCTCTCTGTCGTCGCAGTAGAAGAACAACCCATCCGTGTCTGGAAGAAATGTTTCAGCAGCGTGAACACCCAGCGCGATCGCCTCCTGCAAATCACTTTTGTTAAGTCTGGCTTTGACCTGAGTTCCTGTCTGGTCGAATATCACGTCAGCAGCTTTCCCAATGCCCCAGTCCAGTAGTTTGGCTCCAACCAACTCCATCATGGTGTAATCTCCCGGTGCGATCGCGCCTAACTCCAAGAAATTCGCTTCTCAACGTATTATGGCTGTTTTGATTAGAATCCGGTAGTTGAAGAGGCGATCGCTTCTACTACCTCCGCGATCTCCCCGTGAACACTTAGCCCTCCAGTTCCCTGCACCATGACCACTATCCTGAATAAACTTGGGGGCACCGCAGAGGCGCAGAGGACGCAAAGATCAGACTCTGCGCTCTCCGCGCCTCTGCGGTGAACTTCAAATAGTGAGTTCTGTGCGTTGGGTCATGGTTCTGGAAAGAAGGGCTAATATTCAGAAGCATAGTGGGATGGAGGGGCGATCGGGATGGAGGGCGATCGCGTGACTCTCCAGGGTGCTCCATGATTAGATCTTCGCCTAGAATCAAGGAAGAGAAGCAGCGGAGTAAGGGCATGACGGCGAAAGAACAGCTCATCCAGGAACTTGAACATGCGCCTGATGCAATGGTCGAGGCAATCCTTGATTTTTGTCTGTTTCTCAAGCAACGGCAGCAGGTAAAAGCAGCAGAACCACCTACCTCCCAGGGAGCGGCCTCCCTACTCGATCTGGTCGCTACAATTCACGCCCAGGTTCCTCCAGAGGAATGGGAAAAAGTGCCCCATGATCTTTCAATCAACCACGACCATTATCTCTATGTCTCCCCCAAGGTCGAGGAATGACAACCGTTTTTGCTGACACCGGATATTGGATCGCGCTCCTCGACCCTCAAGATAATCTTCACCAGCGAGCCTCGTTACTGACCGCATCGCTTACATCAGCGAGAGTGGTAACCAGTGAAATGGTTTTTACCGAAGTCCTCAACGCCTTTTCAAAGCGTGGAAGTTTTCTCAGGCGATCGGTTAGCACTCTGATTACAGGCACCCGATTGAATCCCAGTGTGGAGGTTGTTCCGCAAACCAGTGAACTATTTTCCGCTGGATTGGAACTCTACAACCAGCGGCCTGACCAATCCTGGAGTCATACCGACTGTGCCTCCTTCTGCATTATGCAGCAGATGAAGAATCAAGAGGCATTGGCCTACGACCACCATTTTGAACAAGCAGGCTTTATTGCGTTACTTCGCCACCCCTGAAGAAAACGGCTCTGCGGCAATGTAAGTCATGCCAGGGCTATTTCATTCTCAAATCAATCCTGATATGGGATGAGCAGGGTAGGATGGGCAAAGCGAAGCGTGCCCATCAATGCATACGAATGGTGATGGGCACTGACTGCCGTCCTTTGCCCATCCTACCGTTCAACTTTGGGTAAATTCATACCCCAAATCGAGAATGAAATGACCCTGTAAGTCATGCCGATCGCTCTATTCGTTGCACATTATATTCATCAAAGGTCATATAATCCCCCGCTTCGTAGTCAGCAGCTTAATGGCAGTAGTGCGATCGGTGCTGACGAGGGTATACAACTTCAGACCCCCCTGCTTGACTGATAATTTTTTCCCGTAGGTTGGGTTGAACAACGTGAAACCCAACATCAGCAATAGTTGTGTTGGGTTACGCTAACGCTAACCCAACCTACGCAGGAATAAGGGTTTTGGAAGTTTTGTCAGTTAACCAGCAATAGTTGTGTTGGGTTACGCTAACGCTAACCCTGATAATTTTTTCCGTAGGTTGGGTTGAACAACGTGAAACCCAACATCAGCAATAGTTGTGTTGGGTTACGCTAACGCTAACCCAACCTACGCAGGAATAAGGGTTTTGGAAGTTTTGTCAGTTAACCAGCAATAGTTGTGTTGGGTTACGCTAACGCTAACCCTGATAATTTTTTCCGTAGGTTGGGTTGAACAACGTGAAACCCAACATCAGCAATAGTTGTGTTGGGT
>CAZVXA010000162.1:0-15065 GCA_964630955.1 uncultured bacterium
GTCAGCATTTCAGGAAAATCGGCGCGATTTAGTCAAAAGTCCAGTAAAGTTGGCAGTTGAAGCTGAGCCATTCGCACGGGCAACGGCACTTCCGCCATTATGGCCCATCAACGTGGCTAATTGCTCGCGATACACGTTGCTTCTCTAACTACAAGCGGGTGGATGTTGGGCCAGTACCTTTCTCAGATATTGGCCCGTGTAGGACTTATTGTTCTTCGCTACCTGTTCTGGGGTGCCGACTGCAACAATTTCTCCACCGCGATCGCCCCCCTCCGGTCCCAGGTCAATGATCCAGTCGGCACAGCGAATCACATCCAGGTTGTGTTCGATCACCAGGATGCTGTTGCCCATATCCGTCAAACGCTGAAGCACATCCAGCAGTTTGTGAACATCGTAGAACGATAAACCCGTCGTCGGCTCGTCAATCAGATATAGAGTCTTACCAGTGGCACGGCGGGACAGCTCGGTAGCCAGCTTCAGCCGCTGGGCTTCTCCCCCGGACAGGGTGGGGGCCGTCTGTCCCAATCGCACGTAGCCCAGACCCACATCCACCATCGTTTGCAGCTTGGTCGCCGCCTTGGGGATGTTCTCAAAAAACTCCAGCGCTTCATCGGCAGTCATGTTCAGAACGTCGGAGATTGACTTGCCCTTGTACTTCACCTGGAGCGTTTCCCGGTTGTAGCGAGCGCCTTTACAGATCTCGCACTGCACATACACATCAGGCAGAAAGTTCATCTCAATCACGTTCACCCCCTGACCGCCGCAGGCTTCACAGCGTCCCCCCTTGACATTGAAGGAAAACTGCCCTGCCTTGTAGCCCCGCGCTTTTGCCTCAACCGTCTCAGCAAACAGATCCCGGATCACATCAAATACTCCGGTGTAGGTGGCGGGATTCGACCGGGGTGTGCGTCCAATCGGAGACTGGTCAATCACGATCGCCTTATCCAACGCATTCAGCCCACCCAGTTCCTCCATTTCTGGCGGCTGTGGCACTTTCCGCCCAAAGTGGTGTTGCAGCGCCGGGTACAGAAGTTCGTTGATCAGGGTAGACTTACCGGAACCCGACACCCCTGTAACACAAACCAGCTTACCTAGCGGAATGTCTACATCCACAGACTTGAGGTTATTGCGGCGTGCCTTACGAATGCGGAGGGCACAGCCATTGCCGGATCGTCGTTCTGCCGGAGTCTGGATCACCCGCCGACCCGACAAATACGCCCCGGTTAAAGAATCGTTTGCGTCCAGGATGTCCTTCAGTCCACCATGAGCGACGATGTTGCCACCGTGAACGCCTGCACCGGGGCCGATATCCACCAGATAGTCAGCGGCGCGAATCGTGTCTTCGTCATGCTCCACCACGATCAGGGTATTGCCCAGATCGCGCAGGCGGTGCAGGGTGGTCAGCAGGCGATCGTTGTCTCGCTGGTGCAGACCAATGCTAGGTTCATCCAGAACGTACAGAACACCCGTCAGGCCGGAACCAATCTGGGTGGCCAGACGAATTCGCTGGGCTTCACCGCCCGAAAGGGTCATGGCCGTGCGATCGAGCGTCAGATAGTCCAGTCCCACATCCAGCAGAAATTGTAAACGGGCTTTGATTTCCTTCAGCACCAGTTCCCCAATCTGTGCCTGTCGGGCTGTCAGCGTCATGTCATTGACCCGCTCCAGGCAATCTCGAATTGAGGTGTTAGTGAGCTGTTTAATCCGATACTGCCCAATCCGAACGTGAAGGGAAGCGGGTTTCAGGCGATCGCCCCCACACATCTCGCAGGGTTGATCCACCAGATATTGCTCCAACTTTTGCCGATACAGGTCAGAAGTCGCCTCTCGATACTGCCGATCCAGCATCGGCAATACCCCTTCGTAGGGGCGATGGTAGCCTTTGGCATCGCGGTAGCGGGAGTCAGACTCAATGTAAATTTTTTCCTTGGAGCCGTGCAGAACGACTTGCTGCTGATCAGGGGTAAGCTTGTTCCACGGTGTTTGAATCTCAAAGCCAAACGCCTGCCCGACGCTATAGAGCAGCGAGAAATAGTAGGTGTTGTCGCGTTCCGACCAGGGGGCGATCGCCGCGTACACCGGAAGGTTTGGATCCGGCACCACCAGGTCGGCGGAGAAAGTGCGGAGGCTGCCTAAACCATGACACTCCGGGCAGGCTCCGTAGGGCGAGTTGAAGGAGAACAAGCGGGGAGAGAGTTCCTCCATCACTGCGCCATGTTCTGGGCAGGCGAAATTTTCTGAGAACACCAGCTCCAGCGTGTTCTTCGGTTCCTCCTCCTGCTTGCCATAGCGGCCTGCAGGCTCCGCTGCCATGCTGGGCAGAACCGCCAGTTGCAGATCCGGGTTGGTGGGAAACTGCACCACATTATCGACTTCCGGCAGGGTGGCATCAATCATTGCGACGCCTTCCGATCGCTTCAGACAGGTCGAAAGGGAGTCCACCAGACGCTCCTGGATGCCTTCTTTCTTGACCAGGCGATCGACCACGATCTCAATATTGTGGAACTGGTTTTTGTCCAGCTCGATGTTGTCGCTCAGCTCCCGGACTTCGCCATCAATGCGCACGCGCACAAATCCTTCTGCCGCCAATCCTGACAGCAGCTTCTTGTGGGTTCCTTTTTTACCGCGCACCACTGGCGCAAGGATCTGGAATTTGGTGCGATCGGGCAATGTCAGGATCTGATCCACCATCTGGTCGATGGCCTGGGGGGCGATAGAACGATCGCAGATGGGACAGTGGGGATCTCCAGCACGACCGTAGAGTAGACGCAGGTAGTCGTAGATTTCCGTTACTGTTCCCACCGTGGATCGGGGGTTGTGGGAAGTGGATTTCTGATCAATCGAAATAGCAGGACTGAGGCCCTCGATCGCATCGACATCGGGTTTATCCACCTGGCCTAAAAACTGCCGTGCGTAGGCGCTGAGGGACTCGACGTAGCGACGCTGCCCCTCCGCAAAAATCGTGTCGAAGGCCAGTGAAGACTTACCAGAACCAGAGACGCCCGTGAAGACAACCAGGCGATCGCGCGGCAGTTCCAGGTCAACGTTCTTCAGGTTGTGCTGACGTGCGCCACGCACGCGAATCAGGTTTTGCAAATTGGGCGAGAGAGAAATATGCCCGTTTTTTTCAGCGACGGGAGGGGTCTGTTTGGCGGTTTGTTCAGTAACGGGAGTGGACTTTTTGGTGGACTTAGGCATGAGGGCAAGTCAAGGCACTGTTCCCTATTGTATCGCTCTGTTCACATTAGTTGGCACGTACTAGTACTACATAGCAGAAATAAACCGATGGGTGTGGGGTGCAAAGCACCCCACACCCATCGGTTAACTTAAGCCATGAACTACTAGTGCAGTAAAACAAAAGTTTTGCAAGGGGTGAAGGAGTAGAACCCCTTCTTGGGGGCACAGCCCCCAAACCCCCTATGTTGCAAAATTTAGTACTCGCAACACTAGTTCAACTGGATGTAGTGGGGCTTGTCGAACATGTGGATGGTGTCCACAAAGCGGGCGGTCTTCGATTGGGTGGAGATGACCAGGCTTTGGGTACGAGCGCCACCGTGGAAGAAGCGAACGCCTTCCATCAGGGTGCCGGGGGTAATCCCGCAGGCGGCGAACAGAACCGTTTGACCCGATGCCAGTTCTTCGGTTTCGTAGACCTTGTCGGGATCGTTAATGTTCATTTCCTTCAGGCGGGCCAGGTTGCCTTCCTTGGTCATATTGGCCCACTCTTTGGTCTTCACAACGGCGGGGTCGTACACCAGTTGGCCCTGGAAGTGACCACCCAGGCAGCGCATGGCGGCGGCGGAAATCACACCTTCAGGAGCGGCCCCAATTCCCATCAGTGCGTGGATATTGGTTCCGGCGAAGGCACAGGAGATCGCAGCGGAAACATCACCGTCGGTAATCAGGCGAACTCTGGCTCCGGCTTCCCGAATTTCCTGAATCAGCTCGTCGTGGCGCTCGCGCTTCATTACTACCACCACCAGTTCATCGAGTGCCCGACCGAGACACTCCGAAAGAATTTTCAGGTTCTCAGTTGCGCTCTTGCGGATATCGACTTTGCCCTTAGCCGCCGGAGGAGCCGCCAGCTTATTCATGTAGAAGTCGGGCGCGTTGAACAGTCCCCCCTTCTCAGAAATTGCCAGCACCGCCATTGAACCTGGTTGACCATAGGCGCAGAGGTTCGTGCCTTCGCAGGGGTCAACGGCAATGTCGATTTCCAGCAGTTCATCGGGGTTGCAGAAATCCTTCGCGTCTTCGCGAGTGCAGATGCCTACTTCTTCACCGATGTAGAGCATGGGGGCGTCGTCCCGCTCGCCTTCACCGATGACGATGCGACCCCGCATATGAATCTTGTTCATGCGTTCCCGCATGGCTTCCACAGCGACCTGGTCGGCGGCGTTTTTGTCACCCTTACCCATCCAGCGAGAGGAAGCGATCGCCGCCTGCTCGACTACCTCAATAATTTCTAACCCGAGTGTGCTTTCCACCGTAAATACCCTCCGACTGCGGATTTTTGTCGTGTAACTGACAGAATCTTTCGTCTAGAAGTTTATCAGGCGGGGGGGACGTTTTTAACCGAGTGGGATCACTGATATAGAGACTAATGCAGACCCAGGACGTTTTGTCGTTCCAGAATAGGTAGAGATGGCCTGAAAGAGATGGCTGGACTGACAGAGGACCAGCCTTGAGTCAGCAGCAGCACCATTGCCAGCATGACCGTAATCAGGAGTGCATTGGCAAAGCGTCTCATATTCTCTATCCCCTCTTGCACGTAACATCACACACACCACAGGGGGCAGTACCCCAGCGCCGCCATCTTAACCGCACCACTGGAGGACTGTCACCCTTGAGTTAAATGTCTCCTCTGGGAGAGGTGACTCCATTGAGCGGAAATGGTTCCTGGCAAAACATCCCTCTCTCTGGAAGTTATGGGGAATTGCGATGCAAATGTTGCGAATTTATTGATGAAATCACACCCGACTTAACACTTCCGTTTTGGCTATATCTTGTGTTTATTTGAAGTGTTTTTTGAATCATCGGAAGGAGTTGTTTGGTGGCAAGTTTTTAACCAGATATAGATGGCAGTCAGAGAACAGTTAACTACAACTATAGATAACACTGGTACAAGAGTCGGCGCTAACTTGAACTCTTGAACCACTAGGTAACCAATAGAAAAGGGGTAAATCAATGCCTGGTCAAATGTGCTGGCTTCCTCAATACGGTGGTGATGAAGAGAAGATCTTACATCTCCGAATGGAAGCCAATCAGCCCTGGATGCCTTACACCCGAATGCCGCATCTTGCTATTCCTGATTACAAAGTGCCTCGTGGGTCAAAAGGATGGGCGACTTATCAGAAGTTGTTCAAAGCAGGTTGGGCACTGATTCCTTCGGCACAGGCAAAACAGATGGCTGGCATACGGTAGAGCGATCGCACGCTCTATCTTTGGAGCTTCAATTCTCCCCCACAACTGTTGCCAAAGGCTAATATATTTTGCACCTTTTGCGTTGTATCTCCTCCCATGAGTCTACTTATTAAGAAGTATTTAAGTAAATCTTCCGGGGGGGAGAGGTATTAAGAAGCAGACAGGTTCAAGATTCTTAACAATTGGCGTTATATCCAGATTCGCTTTCCAGGTCAATCGAGATTTTTGCACAGAAAACCTCATCTAATTCTGCATTGGCCATTATCAACTACTCAAGTTCTCGTTTCTCAATATTGTTGGTTGTCCGTTTGTTTGAGAGGAAGAAGTGTTATGGGTACCGAAGGGGCATTAAGAATGCCTGGTTTCTGGGACAGAATCGGAAGCGAAATTGAGCAGATCAGTGACACGCAAAAACATTTTGAAAGTGAAGCGCAAATCTACCTGTGTTTGATCTTCACTGCACTGCCCTTTTCATTGTTCTTGACCAGTATGGCGTTTGGGCAGGCCCACTTCGCGAGTTTTACTCTGTGCATTTTCGGTGCCTGTTTGATTGCAGGTTCTCCTCTTGTCATTACTGCGTTCAACCAAGGAAGCTGGAAAAATTTCATGACTGACGACGAGTGTTTCACCTGGACAACTGTTGACCCGTTTGTAGAGATTCAACCCACCCAGCCTCAGATCAGGTCTCAAGCGTCTGCAGCGATCGCCACCCTACAGAAGCATCGCCAGAACTTTGAGTGGCAGGGCTGGCAGATTCACCATGTTTCCATGCCCCATGCTCAGAGCGAAGTGCCCATCATGCTGGTACATGGCTTCGGCGGTTCTATCGGCCACTGGCGACACAATATTCCCGTGCTGGCGCAGCATCACAGCGTCTACGCTATTGACCTGCTGGGCTTTGGTGACTCCGATAAGCCTGACACTTCTTATTCGCTGGATCTCTGGGTGGAGCAGGTTTACGAGTTCTGGCGCAGCTTTATCAAAGTGCCTGTGGTGCTGGTAGGAAATTCTCTGGGATCCCTGACCTGCCTTTCGGTGGCAGCGGCTCACCCGGAAATGGTGCGCGGTGTAGCGATGATCAGTTTGCCCGATGCGGCGGCCCACCACAGCGCCATTCCGCAGGCGATGCGATTGCTCGTCAGCTTAATTCAGGCTATCCTCCTGTCTCCGGTAGTGCTGCGCCCGCTGTTTCACGTTCTGAGCCACCCCTGGTTGGTGAAGCGCTGGGCGCAACTGGCCTACGCCTGCAACGAGGCCGTAACGGATGAACTGCTGGAAATCTTGCTGAAACCGTCGAAAGCGCAAGGGGCTGCAAAAGCTTTCTGTAGCATTCTACGAGCCATGCTCAGTCCCCAGTTCAGCCCCAACCTCCAGGCGATTTTCAGCAAGCTGCACACGCCTTTGCTGCTGCTGTGGGGCAAGCAAGACCGGATGATTCCCAGCAAGAGCAAGCTGGCCTACCGCTATCTCCACTACAGCTCCACATTGAAGCTGGTGGAGCTTGAGGATGCGGGCCACTGTGCCCACGATGAGTGCCCCGACCGGGTGAACAACGAACTGCTGACCTGGATTCGCACTCAAATCTTGACCTTTTCCCCCGACCGTGTAGCGAGTGCTGCCTGACCTGACCGATATCGAGTTCACTGATTCTAATTTGAGGGATTAAGCAATGGTTGCAATTATCCGCAATACTGCCAAACTGGGCGATCGCACCACCGAGGAACTGAAACAAGACATTCTCGCCCTGATCGAAGGACGCGATGGAGACCCCCTCAATCGGAAGGTGCAGTATTTCAAGGAAGACCTCGCACCCTATGTTGAAGAGTTGACACAGCGCAATCCCTACCCAAATCCCGAAGAGCAAATTCCCCTTGTGCTTGGCGTGTGGACTCCCACCTGGTCAACTATTCCTTTCCACGATGCGCTGCCTGGAAGAATCCATAGCCAGTCCTATCAAGTCTTCCGTGAGAGCGGCTATTACGCAAATATGGCGCGGTACGCCCCCGGTCATGACTTCAAACTGCTCAATCGCTTCTCTTCGTTCCTGGTGGCCTACGACTTCATGGTGCTGCAAAAGTTTGCAGTGCAAGAAGGGGAGTGGGTTATTCAAAACATTGGGATTCAGCAGGCGTTCCGCAAGCGTGATGTTCCCCTGACCCTGGATGCCGCCGAGGAGTGGTTTGATGAGGTGCTGCGATCGCGTCTTGATGACCTACTCCAGGCCGCTGAGAAAAAACAGGAGCTGAAGCTGGAAAATCTTGATCGGAATACGGTCAAAAAGTTTGAGAAAACCTATCTGGCCTCCCCCAAGTTCGAGCATCTCTACGTCGATCACGACCTGCGTCTGGTGAGAACCCAGCGTGAAGCAAAGCAGCGGCCCTCCTACACGTTTGCAGTTCGCCGCCGTTAAATTGTTCAGATGATGAAATGGCCACCCGCGTTTCGGGTGGCTTTTTGAGGGTGTGCCACAGCAAAAAAGCCATGCCCGCAATGGGCATGGCTTTTTTTGCTGTGGCGCACCTTAGCTGAGTCGATGCTCTTTCGCCTTCACCTCGGCAAATTCCTTCAGCCGAGAAACGATATTATAGGCCCCAGGACCGGGCTGCTCATCGCTGGTATCAGCACCTTCCGTCGGACCCGCAATTTCCTGCCATGCGGACAGCCCTCCCTTCAGTTCGGCCACCTTTTGATAGCCTGCCTGACGTAGCAAGTTTGCCGCCTGGGCGGTTTCCACCTCGTCATTGCCATAGACGTAGATGTCTCGCTGAACGGGCAGCCTGATATTGGCATCCTGGGTAATCCAGCTCATTGGAAAATTCACTGCCCCAAGAATGCGCTCATGGTTAAACACATCATGTTCCCGAACATCCACAATCGTTAAACCAGGTTCTCCCCAGTTCAATCTTGCTTTCAGTTCATGCACTGATGCCTGGGGATGCCACGCCGGAGGAGTCGGCGTGACGTCGGGCATCTTATCCTTCCCTTTAGTAATAAGGTCTTCGAGCGCCATTTTCTTTAGCCTAAATTTGTCAAAAGAACTGTAGCAGGTGTGTCGATCGCCCATCCTCCACCTGGGGGGATAAGGGACTGAGCTGTAGGACTGAGAAAATCGCGCTACGATTCTCAAGAAAGATCTCTATCTCCTGGTGGGAAATTTTCTATGCCCTCTGTCAGTCTGATTAAAGCCGCTTCCTATGAGCATCAGTACCTGTGGAACGCCCTGGAAACCCTGCTGGAACCTCTGGGCGGGATGGCGGCGTTTGTCAAACCGGGCGATCGCGTCCTCCTCAAACCCAATCTGCTGACCGGATCGCGTTCCGGCAAGGAATGTACAACCCGCTCCGAGCTGGTCTACTGCGTGGCTCAAATGGTGATTGCGGCAGGTGGAAAACCGTTTCTGGGAGACAGTCCCGCCTTTGGCAGTGCAAAAGGTGTCGCTCTGGCCAATGGCTATGGCCCCATGCTGGAGGAACTAAAAATTCCTGTGGTGGAGTGGCAGGGCAAGCGATACGAGACCGTCAGTGAAGAATTCAATCATCTACGGTTGTGCAAGGAAGCGATGGAAGCCGATGTGGTGATTAACCTGCCCAAGCTGAAATCCCATGTGCAACTGACGCTGACCATGGGTGTCAAGAATCTGTTTGGTTGTGTCCCCGGCAAAATGAAAGCCTGGTGGCACCTGGAGGCAGGTAAGGACAGCGATCGCTTTGGCAAGATGCTGGTGGAGACGGCAAGGGCGATCGCTCCCAACCTCACGATTCTCGACGGCATCGTTGGCCATGAAGGAAACGGCCCCAGCGGCGGCGAACCGCGCTATCTGGGACTGCTGGCCGCTTCACCGGATGTCTTCGCGCTCGATCGGGCGATCGTTGATATTCTCAACGCTGACCCCCAAAAAATTCCAACGGTGGCCGCTTCGATGCGGTTGGGGTTGTGTCCTGATTTGGAGGCGATCGCTTTTCCCCACCTGACTCCTACAGAGTTGGGCGTTCGGGATTGGAAGTTTCCTGAAAACCTGGTACCCATCGACTTTGGAGTTCCCCGGGTTCTGCGATCAACCCTGAAACACCTCTATATTCGATTCATTAAAGAGCCGATGGGGGCTTACGTAGGACGTTAAAACTGGAGTTTTGACTATTTTGCCTACAGTGCCGCGAAACGCTCTCTAAAAGAGCGTTTCGCGGCACCTTGAATTTTTAGCGCCGATTTTTCTGAAAAGCTGACGCCGTCAGCTTTTCAGAAAAATCGACGCAATTGAGTCAAAAGTCCAGTTAAAATCCCAACAACTAAAAGCTCTGCTACCCGCTGAGTGGGTAGCAGAGCTTTTAGTTGTTGGGGTTCAGTCACTTAGATCGACAGACCCAGCTTCAGACCAAACACCCCATGCAGGAACAGCAGACAGAGAATGGCGCTGCCCAGATACGCATGGATCGTGCGAAGCATTTTGTTCTTGACAAACAGACCCGCGATCGCCCCGTTCATCGTCAGGAAAATCAGAGCGGCGGTGCCCGTCCAGAAGTGGGAACTTTCAAAAATCGGTTTGCCCTGCATCACCAGCGACAGAACGCCTCCGGTATAGCCCAGCGCAATGAACAGAAACATCAAGGGGGCGAGTTTGCGGTGATCGGCGCGGTTCTTCATCGCGGCTTCCCCGTCAGTGCCGTCCAGGACACGACTGCGCCAGCCCGTCAGACCGACGTAGCTACCCATGACCAGAACAACAATTCCCATCATCAAGGGATGTCCCCAGTGCACAATGGGTTCAGGCACATTCAAACCTCGAAACACATCAGCGATCGGCTCCAGCAGTTCTCGAACGTTCGACATTTCAAGTGCCTCCATCCTGTGACAGAAATCTTTAAAGATTATTAAGCATCATTCTAGTGGCTCTTTTCGGGATTAGCGAGATGGACGTCCCTGCGATTGCAAATTTCTAGAACCAGTTTTGAGAGTGGCGCGGGCCTTGCCCGCGCCACTCTCAAAACTGGAATGCACCTCAACTTGGCGTCTCTGAAGCCTCGCTGTAGACTGTATACAGCTTTATTCGCCAAATTCTCCTAGGAGTGTACAGGCTTGATTCTTTCTGCCAAACCCGTCAAGCGATCGAAATCCTTGCACGAGCAGACCTATGAAGCGTTGAGGGAGAGCATCCTTTCGGGTGAGATGGCTCCGGGCGATCGCCTGGTAGAAACCCAGCTTGCGGAGCTGCTCCAGGTGAGCCGCACTCCAATACGTGAGGCCATTCGTCAGCTCCAGCAGGAGGAGTTGATTTCAGCCGATGAGAATGGTTGGCTGCGGGTGGCCACCCTCTCGGTGAATCAGGCGATCGACCTTTATGACTGTCGCATTGCCCTGGAACTCCTCTCGGTCACCGACGCCTGCAATCGCGCCTCTGATGAACAACTGCATCAGGTGAAGCAGTGCATTGTCCGGGCGGAAGCCTTGATTGAAGCGGGTCTCGCTGCCCTGGATAGCAACCAGCTTCTGGAGTTGGATTATCAGTTCCACCGCTCGATCGCCCAGATCTCTGGCAACCAGTGCCTGCTCTCCCTGCTCGATCAAGTGTTCACCAAAATGCTGCTGCTCCGCGTCAGGACCACTCGTCGCAACCCCAGGGTGCTGGAAATTGGCACGGAGCACTATCAGATTTATGAGGCGATCGCCCAGCGCAACGTAGAAATCGCCGTTCAAACGATGCAAAATCACCTATCCGCCAGCAAAGCAAGAGTGGTAAAAGAATTAGAAGCATTGCGCCAAGGCTAGGTCGCACCGAATCAAAAATTTAATGCAGGAGTTGTAATGGAGAAAAAGCCCGTTCCGCTGGTGTCTGAGGCGGAAATTGCCGCAGCAATCAAACGGCTGGCGCAGGAGTTAGACCGGGATTATGGCGATCGCTCTCCCCTGGTTGTTGGAGTGCTCAAAGGCTCATTTATTTTTCTGGCTGATCTGATTCGACAGATGCAGACGCCGCTGAAGAACATCGAGCTAATTCGGCTGGCGAGTTACCACGATGGTACGGTGAGTTCGGGCAGCGTCAAGGTGCTGGTGGGACTCCCAGAAGGCAGCATCACCGGGGAGCACGTCATTCTTGTAGAAGACATCGTAGATACTGGACTCTCCACTTCCACTGCATTTGACCTGCTGCAAGCCCAGAACCCGGCTTCACTGGCCCTCTGCACCCTGTTCGACAAACCCTCCGGACGAAAAATTCCGGTCACAATTGACTACACGGGGATTGTGCTGCCCGATCGATTTATTGTGGGATATGGCCTTGATTTTGCCGAAAAGTACCGCCAGCTTCCGGCGATTTACGCCTTTGAGGACCTCCAGTAGATTTCATGATAAGAAGTTGCACCGTGTCACTTCTGATCGTAGGTTTTTAACTAACCCATGTCTAAAGTGCCTCACCGCACCATTCTCTTTAATAAACCCTACAATGTGCTGACGCAGTTTAGCGCTCCAACTGGAGTAGAAGCGGCATCCTCCGGAGTCCGCACGCTGAAGGAGTTTATCCCTGTGCAGGGGGTGTATCCGGTTGGGCGGCTTGATCGCGATAGTGAAGGACTGCTGCTGCTCACCAGCGATGGCAAACTGCAGCATCGGCTCAGCGATCCCCGATTTGCCCACCCTCGCACTTACTGGGTTCAGGTCGAGCGCATTCCTGATGAAACAGTTCTGGGACAACTGCGTCAGGGCGTTGTGATCCAGGGCTATCGTACCCGTCCTGCAAAAGTGCGCCTTCTGACGGTCGAACCCTCCTTGCCGGAACGCTCACCCCCCATCCGGTTTCGTAAAAGTGTTCCTACCGCCTGGATCGAAATGACGCTGACGGAGGGGCGCAACCGCCAGGTCAGACGCATGACTGCGGCAGTTGGTTTTCCGACGCTGAGACTGGTGCGGGTGGCGATCGCCCATCTACGCCTGGAAGGGCTAAGCTCCGGTGAGTGGAGAGATTTGACAGCCGCAGAAATGGAGCAAATCAGAAAATTATTCTGACGCTTCAACGCGGCTTTTTCCAGGAATTGTGGGTACCCTAAGCGACGAACAGTCGATGCCCCCAGACAGATCGTGTACGCTTAATTTCAGACCCAGTCCGGTGTAGATCTCAGGAGGCAGGAGTGAAATCCGGGTGTGAGGACCAAGCACCCACCCCATTTTCCGCCCACCTGACTCAACATAACCTCGATTTAAATCCGGGTGGGATGCTGATGAGAGCGCAACAGATAAGAAGAACGTTTGAAGCAACGTGCGAAGAACGGATTACGGTGCCGCTAGCGGGAGTTGAGGAAAGCCCAAAATGCTTGTTTGTCCCCACTGCCAATTTGAGAACCCCGACCAGAACAGGTTTTGCCAGAAGTGCGGCACCTCCCTGACTGAGCGTCCCTGCCCCGCCTGTGATTCAATGGTGCCTCTGTCCATTCAACAGTGCCCGCAGTGTGGTACGGCCACGGCGACGCGTTGGCAAGCACTGGTGTTGCCTGCTTCTCAGAAGGAACTTGCAGCCGCGACGGTGCCTCCATTGGTTGCCTCACCCCTTGAGGGGGAGACAATCGGTAGGTCAGTGCCAGATCCACAATTTCTTGATTCCAATGGTCGGTATCAGTTGACAGAAGCGCTCCCTGCTGAGATCGCCACAGCAGGCGTTACCGCTCGTGTCATTGACTGTCAGCCGCTTGCGCCATCCCTTCTCAATCTGGATCATCAGCCCCCGGATGGCCGTAGTGCTCAGGAGGATAACAGTGCTGGCTTGGGAGTACCGCCGATCGCTCACACTTACCTGGAGTTGCAGCAGGAGCTATTCTCTGCCATCCCGGAACTGCACGATGCCTGGGAACAGGATGGGCAGGTTGTTCTGCTGCTGGAGGATCGCTCCAGCTTTATGCCTTTGACTGACCTGTGGGCAGATGAGTCGATTCCTCCCTTTCAGCTTCTGCATTTGCTGCACCAGATCACCGTACTGTGGACCTCTCTGGAGGCCCACCAGAGCATCCGCAGCCTACTAGAACTGGATAATCTCAAAGTGGACGAAGATCAGCTCCTTTGTTTGCAACGTCTCTACGCCGATGATCCCGAAAATCCTCCGTCACTGATGGAGCTGGGTTTGATCTGGAAAAGCCTGTTTCAGGTTGCTCCCAAACCGGAGCTGGAGGCAATTCCACAAGTGATTGAGGAGCTGGGACTGGGCAAAATTGGCAGCATCACAGAGGTGCAGTCATACCTGGAGGCGATCGCCGAAACACTGCAACCCGTCCAGGCAGATTTACCTTCCCAGTCTCCTCCTGGTGGAGATGAATGGGATGTTTCTGCATCAGGAGCGCCAGCCGCATCAAGTTTTATGGGGGCAGGTACCCCTCCGACAGTGGATCTGTCCAAAATTCCCGCTATTGATGAAGAGGAAACGGGGGGTGAGGCAGATGATTCGCCCACTATCGTTCTGCCGATGAAGCTGGTCAGTATCGAAGATGCTGGTTGCAGCGACGTCGGACGGAAACGCGACCATAATGAGGACTGCTTTAGTATCCAGAGTACTGTTAAAAAGTCGGAGGGAATGACGGGACGGATACTCCAGGTGCGAGGGCTGTATATTCTGTGCGACGGCATGGGCGGGCACGCTGGTGGTGAGGTGGCCAGCGCCCTGGCAGTTGAAACGCTCCAGCGCTATTTTCAGGAGCATTGGAAAGACCAGCTCCCGCCGGAAGCGGTAATTCGCCAGGGGATTCTGGAGGCCAATCAGGCCATCTATGACCTCAACCAGGAAGACGATCGCTCCGGTAGTGGGCGCATGGGCACCACGCTGGTAATGGTGATGGTGCAGGACACCCAGGCTGTCGTGGCCCATATTGGTGACAGCCGTCTTTATCGCTTTAGCCGCCGTCGTGGTCTGGAGCAGATGACCACCGATCATGAAGTTGGCCAGCGAGAAATTCAGCGAGGCGTCGAACCTGCGATCGCTTACGCCCGCCCGGATGCCTACCAACTCACCCAGGCGCTTGGCCCCCGCGATGAAACCTTTGTCAGTCCAGAAATTCAGTTCATTGATTTGAATGAGGACGTGCTGCTCCTGCTGTGCTCCGACGGACTCACCGATCACCAGCTTCTGGAGACACAGTGGAAAACCCATGTTGAACCGCTGCTCAGCTCAGATACCAACCTGGAAGAGGGGACGAACCATCTGATTGAACTGGCAAACCAGTACAACGGTCACGACAACATTACGGCGATCGCCATTCGCATCAAAGTTCGCCCCAACCTGGAACAGTTGCGACGAAGTTTGTAGTCTAATTCGGTTTTGAGAGTAGCACGGCTTCGCCCACGCCACTCTCAAAAGCGCTTTGGAAATTTGCAAAAGAGTAGCATTTACCCGACAAAGCCTTACAGGAGTTTTAGAGCTGATTTGTAAACAAAGGTTTTGATCCCCCTAAATTCCCCTTTTTCCCCCTCCCCCCTTGAGAGGGAAAAAGGGGGACTTAAGCCGCAGAGTGAGACCCCCCTTGATTAAGGACAGGCAAGGGGGAAACAAGGAGTGATAAAGCTTCTGGCGTTTATGAATTACTTCACAAATCAGCTCTTGGCCAGGTTGCATTGGTTGACACTCCCCAACGCAAGGCGATGGGGATTCTTGGTTCACTGCCTAACCGTAA
>CAZVXA010000163.1:0-14962 GCA_964630955.1 uncultured bacterium
TCAACGATTTTTCCGAAAACCTATTTTTAGCGTCTCTTGCGTGCCCCTGCGGCGCAGGGGCACGCAAGAGACGCTAATCGCATACCCCCGCTACGCGGAGGGAATCGCCCACACAACGGGTATTTTCTTTTGCGGAAATCTCCTTACTCCAGGAGCGAGGGTGCAGGCGGTAGCTCAGAGGGCGGATCGTTCAGCAGTGCCAGTTCTACCACCTCTTCGGTCTCTGGGGTCTGGACGCGACGCAGTTGGGAAAAGATGCGGTAGGCATCCAGCATCCGGGGATCAACCTGGAACAGCGGAGCATGAGCTTCACCCTCCATATTCACCAGATTGAATTCAATATTTTCGGCATAGATCGCCATTGTAATGTCGAAAATTTCCAGAAAATAGATGACCCAGTTGCACTGCTCCTCTGGATAGTCCTTGTAGTACTGGATAATCTCGGCGATGCGAGCCTCCAGGTGGGTGCGGGAGTAGCGGCAGATCAATACCAGTTTCAGCAGCAGAACGGCAATGGTCAGCGGATTACCCTGACTCACCGCCTGCAGGAAAAGGGGCGACGGCTCCTTCTCTCCCTCGACGCTGGTGAAAGTCAGCGCTTCAATGATGCGATTACAGGTGCGGAGCAGCAAGGCATCACTGATGGGCTGGTCGTGATAGTCCACATACAACCCGTCAATCTGCTCCCAGAGCTGTTGCCGCAGCGTTTCTACATAGCCCTGATTGCCAGATGAAAAGATCAGGTAGCGTTTCAGACACTGCTTAAACTCCAGGTAGGGCAAATTCTGCGTCTGCTGCACAAAGATGTTGGCCAGATTGCCATAGCTGAATATGCCCCGTCGAGCCACAATCGACTTGACCAACCGCAGCACATCGTCCCCCAGGGCAGTTGGATTCTTGGGCAGACACTCGACGGGTATGGGGGCCTGCGATTTGGCGGTATACATCGCCAGCTCAAACTTGAACTGTTCCTTGAGTTGCCGGGACAAAGCTCTGGCGGCGTGACGCTGCTCGACCGGGTTCTTCAGGTCGGCATACTGGGGCACCAGCAGGTAGGAGAGATAGCGCTCCGTCCAGTGGGTTTTGCGCTCCTCGTGGCGCGTCGTGAACAGCTTGATCTGCTGAAAGTCTTCACTCTCAACGAACTCACACACCCAGCTCCGGAGGCGTCGCAGCGTCGGAGAAACAGTCGAGCGATGGAGAATCGGGTCATCGAACAGATGGATTAACTCCTGGGTGTACTTATGATTGCGGCGCAATTCCCAGTTGTTAATCAGGATGTAGCAGGAGCGCTTCAGCGTGTTGCGAAACTCCGCATGGTGGTTTGAAAAGACGATCTCGTAGAGAGCGGGCAAAATGTGCGAACTGAAGGTATTCACATGGTGGATGTAAAGGCGCTTAAATTCTGCCAGCACCTCCTCCGGGGACCAGTTCTTGACAATATCTAGTAGGTAACCATAGATCGCTTCCTGGGCCAGGGCAATATTCCGCTGGAACGGCCTCCGGGACGAGAAGTTGGGTCGGTGACTGTGATCGACTCGTTCTAACACCATAAAGATACCCGATAGCAAATAAGAGACCGATGCAAACAGCGCTGCTCACCCAATATGGTGGGTCGGCAAATGTTGAAATTTGGCCACCCCAGGGAATCATCCCTGCGACCTCTCCACAGTTCAGGTGCGATCGCCATCTACAAAGCAACAGAAAGCAATAAACTCACCGATGAAAGATTCAGTTTTGAAATTTGGTAGGCTGCACCCTTTTTGTCGCTCACGATGATCCAGATCACAGTGAGCCATCACCCAGACCCGCTACAATCACCTGGACGCCCTTCGGTCTCGCCTCGACACAACCGCTGCATTCAGGGGTAATGCAGTTGGGCGATCGCAAACCGAGCCTCGAAACGCCGAGGTCATTTTGTCCATCGCCTCAGGGTTCTATCAGGTGACCTCGATCAGCCAGGATACTGCTACACAACGGCGCATACTCCAGCAGGGGAATGCAGGATTCAGCGATCATGGGAGGCTTCGGTCACCCAGTCGAAACGGGAGCGGGAATAATGCAAATATTCTATCGGAGAAGCTCAAATTCAGCTAAATTCGATGGAATCTTTGCAGATTTTATCAGGACGAAAGGAAAGGGGGCCAGGTTCCAGGAGTGGCGCAGGAACGTGCTTCAGGGGCATTCATACCACAATCTCCGCAGGGAGACGTGGAAGGCAGCACCAAAAATCAGCCTTAAGGGGGAGATCGGCAAGCGGACGATCGGGATATTGCAGCTTTGGGGAAACTACACCCTCCGTATTAATAGCCCGCTGGGTATTAATTATAACAATAGTATTTCTGTGTGGAAAGTGCTTCCGGCAATTTGAGCTTTGCCGGGGTGTGGTCATAGACACGAGGAACAGAAATTTAATCACCCCGGAATTTAGTTTCTGCAAGCGCGGCAAAGTCGTGCTTGCAGAAACTAAATTCCGGGTTTTAATCAATCCGTAATTCGATCATTCACTGGGCTTTCGACTAACTGGCTTTTGACTAAATTGCGCCGATTTTTCCTGCAACGCTGACGGAGTCAGCGTTGCAGGAAAAATCGGCGCTAAAATAAAATATGCCGCGAAACGCTCTTGTAGAGGGCGTTTCGCGGCATTGAAGGAAGAAAACGTCCAGTTTTCAGGAATATTGGCTTGAGAGAGTGTAGCGAGAAGCGCAATCAAATTTTATCCGGCCAATGAATTGGAAGTCACCGAAGTTTCTCGTTCTGGTTCTGGCGATCGCCAGTCTGGGAACATTGTTCTGGGTTGCCTTCAATCGGGGTCTCCTTGCCCCGATCACAACCTGGGCGCAGATGACAACCCCAATTACCTGTCCCCCGGATGAGAGGCTTCATGTTGTACCGAGAACGTCACCACACAAAGACAAGCCCATTTCACAATTATTGCCGGGTAACTTTGACCGCTCCAGAGTCTCGATTCTGATTGAGAAGTCGAAGTATCAGCTCACGCTGTACTACGACCAGCAGCCGATTAAGTCTTATTCGGTGGTATTTGGTGACCCGCAGGGCGATAAGCGTCGGGAGGGCGACCGCAAAACCCCCGAAGGCTTATTTAAGATTCGGGACCTGTATCCTCATCCTGATTGGTCAAAGTTCCTGTGGTTGGACTATCCGACTGCACAGTCGCAGTGTAAACACGCGCAGTCGAAGCAGCGGGGAGAAATTCCCTTCTCCAGTGGAATCGGTGGTGAAATCGGGATTCATGGTGTTCCAGAAGGGCGGGATGCGCTGGTCGAAACCCGCACGAACTGGACGCTGGGCTGCCCCGCCTTGAAAAACAAGGATGTTGACGAAATTTACAGCGTTGTACAGGTCGGTACAGTCGTAGAAATCATCCCCTAAATTTCACAGGTCAGGTCACCCGCCCGCCGCGTGAACCGGATATTCTCGCTGTAGTCGATCGGGCAATCAATGACAACAGGAACTTCTTCAGCCAGGGCATCTTTCAGAATGGGCACAAAGTCGGTTGCCGATTCTATCCGGTAGCCCTTCAGGCCCATGCTCTCCGCCAGTTTCACAAAGTCGGGGTTACCGAACTTAATAAAGGCAGACTCACCATAGTGATTCATCTGCTTCCACTCGATCAGACCGTAGCCTCCATCATTGAAAATGATCGTGACAAAGGGAGTGCCGACCCGCAGGGCAGTTTCCAGTTCCTGATTGTTCATCATGAAGCCACCGTCACCCGTCACTGCAACGACCTTGCGATCGGGAGCCACCAGTTTCGCGGCGATCGCCCCCGGAATCGCAATGCCCATGGCAGCAAAACCATTGGAGATGATGCAGGTATTAGGGCGATCGCAGTGGTAGTGCCGCGCCATCCACATTTTGTGAGCGCCCACATCGGAGATCACGATGTCTTCTGGCCCCATCACCTGCCGCAGGTCATAAAGCAGCTTCTGGGGTTTGATGGGGAAACCGTCATCATGGGCGTGTTCCTCATAGTCTGACAGAATCTCTGGACGCAGTTGGAGCGCGTAGGGGTCAGGTTTGCCAGTGCGGTCAGCCCGCTTGAGAATTTCCTGGAGCGAGTCGGAGATGTCACCGACAATCTCGGCTAGCGGAATGTAGCTGCTGTCAATTTCAGCAGGCGTCTGGCTGATGTGGATGATGGGGATATTGCCATCGGGGTTCCAGCGCTTCGGTGAGTACTCGATCAGGTCGTAGCCCACGGCGATCACCAGATCTGTGTGGTCAAACCCGCAGCTAATGTGATCGCGCTGCTGGAGGCCAACCGACCAGAGGGCAAGAGGGTGGGTGTAGCGGATCACCCCTTTGCCCATGAAGGTGTTGGCAACGGGAATATTCAATTGAGTCGCAAACTCTGTCAGTGTTTCGCTGGCGTGGGCGCGAATGGCCCCATTCCCCACCAGGATGATAGGATTACGAGCCTTGGAGATCGCCTCTGCCGCCCGATCGATGCTCTTGTAGGAAGCATAGACCTTCTCAATGCCCTCCTTGCGCAGGGGTTTCCCCTCGACGGGCATCCCTGCGATGTTCTCCGGTAGGTCAATGTGAACTGCCCCCGGATTCTCAGTCTGAGCCAGCTTGAAGGCTTTTCGGACAATCTCTGGGGTAATGCTGGGGCGCACGATCTGCGCATTCCATTTGGTCACGGGCGCAAACATCGCCACCAGGTCGAGATATTGATGCGACTCGATGTGCATCCGGTCCGTGCCCACCTGTCCGGTAATCGCCACCAGAGGGGCGCGATCGAGATTGGCATCGGCCACCCCGGTCATCAGGTTCGTCGCTCCCGGCCCCAGAGTGGACAGACAGATCCCCGCCTTTCCGGTGAGGCGACCGTAGACATCGGCCATAAATGCCGCGCCCTGCTCGTGCCGCACAGTGATGAATTTGATAGAGGAGTCGCGGAGCGCCTGAAGAACCGCCAGATTTTCCTCACCCGGCAATCCAAAGATGTATTCCACTCCTTCGTTTTCCAAACACTGCACTAACAATTCTGCTGTATTCATTGGATTCATAGAGATACCTCAACTTGCGGACTCTGGCTGCCGCCACTGGACAGCAGCCAAGCTTGTTACTTGATCCAGACGGTCTTGATATTCACGAACTCGTGGATGCCTTCCCTGCCTAATTCGCGTCCGTAGCCCGATCGCTTAATTCCACCAAAGGGTAGACGCGGATCCGATTTCACCATGCCGTTGATAAACACCGAACCCGCTTCAATCTCCTGAACAAAGCGATCGCACTCCTGCGGCACCGTCGTCCAGGCGCTGGCCCCCAAACCAAACGGCGAATCATTGGCCAGTCGAATTGCGGCGTCGGTATCCGGCACGCGAAACACCATCGCAACAGGACCAAAGATTTCTTCCTGGGCGATCGCCGAATCCATCGGTAGATCCACCACAATCGTCGGTGGGTAGAAGTTACCTTTCTTCAGCACCGGGTCAGAACGAGTGGGCAACGTCTCCACGTTGCCGCCAATCAGCACCTTGCCGCCCGCCGCCCGGCACAACTGCACCTGATGCCCAATGTCGTGCAGAATGGCGGGGGTGGCCAGGGGTCCCACCTGGGTTTCGGGCAGCAGCGGGTCGCCCACCTTGAGGGCAGCGTACTTCTCCACCAGCTTTGTCAGGAATTGATCCGAAATCGTTTCCTGCACAATGAATCGCTTGGCCGCAATGCAGGACTGACCGCTGTTGATCATGCGGGCCGTGACGGCGGTCGCAACGGCTGTCTCCAGGTCAGCGCTCTCCATGACAATAAATGGATCGCTGCCGCCCAGTTCCAGTACTGTTTTTTTAATCTGCTTGCCTGCTAGAGAAGCCAGGGATGCTCCCGCAGGTTCACTTCCGGTCAGCGTTCCGGCCTTCACCCGGTCATCGCTAATTATTTGTGCAACCTTATCAGCCCCCACCAGCAGCGCCTGAAATACCCCTTCAGGGAAACCTGCCCGCAGACAGATTTCTTCAATCGCCAGGGCAGACTGGGGCACATTCGAGGCGTGCTTCAGCAGACCTACGTTTCCCGCCATCAGCGCCGGGGCCAGGAACCGAAACACCTGCCAGAACGGAAAATTCCAGGGCATCACCGCCAGCACAATTCCCAGCGGCTGGTAGGTGACAAAGCTCTGGCTGGCGTCGGTTGCGATCGGGACAGGCGATAAAAAACTGGCGGCGTTTTCTGCATAGAAACGGCACACCAGCGCGGATTTTTCGACTTCGGCAATGGAGGGAGCAATCGGTTTGCCCATCTCCAGCGTCATCATCCCGGCAAACCGTTCCTTTTCATCAGTCAAAATCTGGGCGGCTGCGGTGAGCCACTGCGATCGCTGTTCAATTGGCACCCGGCGGTATTGCTCAAACGTGCGCTGGGCCAGGTCGATCTTTTGGGCGATCGCTTCGTCGTTGAGGGGTTCAAAAGTTTGGATTATTTCTCCAGTGGCGGGGTTAATACTGGCAATCCCCATGACTGCGCTCCTTGTAAATCTTGAGTTCCACCTGATTGTTTGGAAGGGAAAAATCAGGGTGCGATAGGCCATTTTTACTCTAACGTTGCCGCTGAGGGACTGGCCTTAAGAGAATGGAAAGCCGCGAATCCAGGCCGCAAGCGGTTTCACCCTGAAACGGCACCACCAGTGCGGAGACGTGGTGCGAATCGGGGGATAGACATGCGGCCAGATTCATCGACTTCAATTGCAGTCTCTATTTCCAGTGTTCCAAGAATTTCAGGGGACGACCTCACATCTTTGAAAATGTTGACAAATTGTATTGAAGTTAAAGCGCTTTGCAGGCGCGTGGGGTGCAAAGTGTTTGTTGAGAGCCGTGCGGAGCGCGGCTCTCAACAAACACTTTGGTTTTATCTCAGTGCAAACCCCTAACAGGCGATCGCCCTTTCCATCTTCCTCCCCCTGCGGCTGTCCCGGCCAGTGCGTCTGCTCCGTAGTAGCGCGGCGCTGTAGCGTCGCGCCTGCCAGAATTTGGGTTTTGGGATAGGCTCTCAATAGGCCGGAGTTTGGTGAAGATTTTCGTCCAGATTTTCCAATTGATGGCGCGATCGTGATTGTATTCAGTTGTTCACGATCCTGAACCATTGTCGATTTTGACCGCTGTGCTGTTTGTCGTGGTGGGTTTTATCGTATCCAGAAAGAGACCGTTGAGAGTTGAGAAAATTCTCATGGGGCGATCGCCCTTTTTATGGCACGCCTTATTCGCATTAGTATCACCAGTATCATTTGATAAACCGTCAAAGTATTAAACTTAATTGGAATAGGGTCTTGTGGTCTGGAAATTGCTTTGGGGGGCGGCTTGATCGCACGCCAAAGCAATTTCCGAAATGCGATCGCTCCCCACCCCCACCCTATAAATTCTGGAGGAGCATCAGACTGGCGGCGATCGCACCCTGCGGTTTCAGGCCACCTCCCCTGGGATACCAGGACAAATCCAGACTGCTCGTGGCAGACTGGACGTATCATCAACCTTCACCGTTTCTAAAAACAAGTGAAGATGTTTAGGAAAAACTGCGATCGCCGCTTAGCATCAAATTAGTCGATCTCGAGGATTAGACTCATGGGCCATCCTTTATTGCCTGCCGACGACCTGCCCCCGATGAAAACCACGTCGGAGGACAGAGTTCTGGTTCGCAAGCTGGAAGACTCGGTTGGCAAGCATTTCTATGAATCCTGCGATGGCGTTACCCAGTCGCTGTTGATGGGCTGTGAGTGGGCGATCGCCATCACCGCAGAAGCCCTCACCCTGCTCATCGACTGCCCCGATCAGCATACAAACTGGCGTATCCTCAATAACATTGTGCCGATCGGGGAGAAGCTGGGTCAGTTTTCCCAACAGGCCAAGATTCGCGTCACCCCCCCGGTGGGGATCGGCACCCCGTTTGAGATCCGTGTGGATGAGCTGTCGATTTATCGAGATAGCTAACGGACTGACTCCATCCAATCCAGACACTGCTGCATCATGGCGCGATCGCCATGAAATCTCCGCCCATGACCGGGCAGTACCCATTCAAATGAATACTCCGCCAGTTTGTGCATCGACTTAATTAACTCCGGCCAGGAATACCAGCAGGCGCGGCGGAAGGCGTACAGATGGTGTAACTCCTCTGACCAGGCCAGATGATCGCCCGTAAACAAAAACGTAAAATAGCTGGAGGCTCCATAGGAGTTCTCGGCGTGATAGCCGCAGTGACTCACACCGCTGGCGATCGGGATCGGAAAGCTGTGCTGAACCGTTTTGATATCTTTGGGGGGAACTTCGGTGCCAATCGAGGCAGTGGGACAGGAGAGGAGCGCCTGCATTGCCTGCAAGCGTTCTGCATCGGTCTGCGGCTGATGATAGACCGCCGATTGGTCACCCACCTCAGCAAAGACAGTGGGAGACATCCAGCGACAGGTATCGCAATCGATACAGGTGGTATCTACGTAAAAATCACCGCTGACGTTTTCTGCTCTGCGTTGCGTGAGACGAGCCATTGTGGAGAGGCCAGAGATAAAAAATACTGGGGGCGCTGCTTCAATTATATTGAAAACCCCCACTCAGCGGTGGCGTGGCTCATTGTGCCGCGCCACCGCTGAGTGGGGGTTTTTACTTTACCTGCATATTAAACGCCTATTTGAAAACCCAAATTCTGGCAGGCGCGGCGCTGTAGCGTCGCGCCTGCCAGAATTTGGGTTTTCAAATAAACTCTAAGCCAGCACGAAGTTATTGGACTGGAAGTTGGTTTGACCAGCCACATTCGTCTGGTTGGTCAGATTCGCCAGAACACTAATGTTTCCACCATCGCTCAAGTCGTTGGAGTACACCAGACGGCTAATGCCCAGCGTTGTGTTGAAGTAGACAAATGCACCTGCATCTGAAGTGATCGCATTGTTGTCAGCGATCGCCTTTGCAGCAGCAGCAGCGTTCGCAAATCCATCCGTTAGAATCAGCACGTTTGCGTTACCAAACAGTTGATTCGACAGTCCACTCTGGAATTGTAGATTCGTCAGATTCAGATCGCGGCCATTCAGCGCAAATTGATCCTGACTGGTGTTGAAATCCGTAATAATGTCAGGCGTGTTGAGAACACTGATGCCCGTGGCTGCATTACGGGCAGGGGTGCCGTTGGCAAACACATTGCCGCTGTACAGGAATTGATCGCCCCCGCCACCGCCCGTGAGCGTATCCCGACCATCACCCCCCGCCAGAACGTCATTACTGCTGCCACCGATCAGGGTGTCGTCTCCTGCATCGCCAGAGGCAATCACTGGCGTCCTTGTGGCACTGGCGTCAAAGCGATCGTTCCCCTCTCCCCCAGAAAACTGCACTCGCTGAACTCCGGTGCGCCCTAGATTGCCCACGGTGAACTGGTCGTCACCCCCCAGGCCACTGACCTCAAATTTCTCAGCGGTATCCACAGTCAGCGTAAACGGGCCCAGATTCGTGCGCTGGAAAATGGCCAGATTGCGGTTACCCTGGAGCGTGAAGATATCCCCTTGATCGGGAGAACCTTCTACATCAATGATGTCGTAGCCCGTGCCACCGCTCATGCGATCGCTGCCGTCGCCGTTGTCCCACTCCAGCACATCGTTGCCGGCTTCACCGTACATGAAGTCATCGCCCTTTTCCCCGGCAATCTTATCGTTGCCGCTGCCGCCATAGAGAACGTCCACAGCGCTACCGCCGATGAGAGTATCGTTCCCCGTATTTCCCCAGGCATAGATGCGAGTACTGGAGGTGCTGGCATCCAGGGTGTCATTCCCTGCACCGCCAGAGAACTGCACCAGTCCCACGCCCGTGCCGGTTAAGTTACCAACGGTGAGGCGATCGTCACCGCCCAGTCCACTGATGTCAAACTTTTCGGCGCTGTCTACCGTCAGAGTGAAAGGGCCGAGGTTAGTCCGCTGAAAAATTGCCAGATTGCCGTTTGCATTCAGAGTGAACACATCGCCCTGGGTTGGCGCACCATCCACATCAATCGTGTCGTAGCCTGTTCCGCCACTCATGCGATCGCTGCCATCGCCGTTGTCCCACTCCAGCACATCATTGCCCGCACCGCCAATCATGAGGTCGTCGCCTTTGTTGCCTGCGATCACATCATTGCCGTTGCCGCCAAACAAAATATCTCTGCCGTCGCCACCGTAGAGTTTGTCATTACCGTTGTTGCCACGGATCAGGTCATTGCCACCAAAGCCTCGAATCAAATCGTTGAAGGGGGTTCCCCGCAGTACGTTATTCCGGTTGTTACCATTAATAATTGCCATGATCGGTTTTCCTCAATGAATACAATGTGAATCGTTGACAGCGTTTTTCATGCTGGTGAGGTACGGGGGTGTGGGGGCAGTGCCCCCACACAGGGGTTCCACCCCTGCACCCTGAAATCCGTACCTGCTTAGCCTGGAAAAGGCTGTGTTGATGCTTCTGTGAATAGATGTGTGAACTGCAAAGAATCATGAGCGATCGCTGTTGCTGCTGGATTCTGCATCTGTCTTTGCTGAACCTGCTCCTAGTGCAGCGAATAAATAGTTTTGCAAGGGGTGCAGGGGTGAAACCCCTGCTTGGGGCGAAGCCCCCAAACCCCCTATGTTGCAAAATTTAGTACTCGCAACACTAGCGTAGGGAAAGGCATCGTTCTTGCCAGTCGGAGAAAGTCAGAAAAAGTCAGATCATGGGCAACCAGAAAGTCAGACGCCTACAAAATTCGGCTTTGCTTAATCCGAGGATGAAATTTTTGGTGAAAGCCTCGCAGAGCGAGGCTTTCACCAAAAATTTCATCCCCTAAATCAGCAATGCTCAAAATTCTTTGAAAAGGTTAATCATTTTCATCGGCACGGTGCGATAGACTACCTGCAAATCGAAGTGTGATTGCAGCCCAGAAAATCATTATGAAAACATTCACTGCTTTAGGTTTCTTCTCTTTTGCCTTCGTGGCTTCTGGGCTGCTGATCAAACCAGCTTCCACGTATGCCCAAAACTGCAACTACTTTGCTGGAACGGCTGTTACAGGGCAAAGCGTCAATGTAGATCTCTGCTCCATTTCTCCCGCCAGCACTCAAAGCGTTAACTTTGTCTATTACCTGGGCAATCAGCGAGTGACCAGTCAGGCAAACTGCGCTCAGGGCACCTGGACGACCTTTCCAGAACGTCAGGTAAACCGTCCGCAATCACGGGCTACCCAACGGATGCTGGAGGTCGTGTGCAGCTACAGAGTCAGTAATCCTGGCCAAACATCAAGGGTTGGAGCGGCGATCGTCTTCAATCCACCCTCAAACGTCAGGGCAACCCCCAACGGCGATATTCTCTGTTCCGTCAGACAGCGAAGCACCATTGACATTTACGGATCCGTGGGTGACTGGTACTACACCAATGTTTGCGGATCTATGGGGGTAATTCACTCCAGCCAAATTCGTTTTTAGGGGAAGCTGAAACCCGCCACAAGAAGAGCTGCATCACTTCCTAGGAGGGATTTTCAGGAAGAAATGATATAACTGAGCCAGACGATCGCCTTCAAATCTTCAATAGTGAAAACGACAACTCACAATGATGATGTCGGTTTCGGTTACTTTGTACACCAGGCGATGCTCATCTGTAATCCGCCGTGACCAATAGCCGCTCAATTCATGCTTCAAGGCTTCCGGTTTCCCAATTCCGGTGAACGGTTGACGAAGAGTGTCGTTGATTAGAGCAATTATTCTACGATAAATTTTCTTATCTTGTGACGCCCAATCATTAAATTGTTCAAATGCTTCAGGGACGAATGTTATATTCCTCATTCCATTCCTCAGGAGTGAAGCGAATCAGATTCGTCCCATTCTCAATGCTTTGAATCGCAGTCAAAAGGTGGCGACGGTTCTCCTCAGTAGACAGCAGATAATCAGTGGTGTCCTGTTGCGTAGATTCGTCCACATGTGATTCATGGCTACTCTGGTCAACCAGGACAATGACCTCAACCACTGTTCCTTCTGCCAGTTCAGAAGACAGAATCTCGATTCTGCCCCCCTTGCCAACAATCACTTGCTGCTTAATCCCACTGATCACAGTGAATCCTCCGATGTCCTGGATTACTTCCAGTGTAACCTATTGCCTCGGCAACATTTTAGAATGCAGGAATTGAATAGAATGCTTTGTCTGGGCGCGCTTCGCGCGCCCAGACAAAGCATTCTATTCAATTGCCGGAGCAATAACAGATCTTTAGTCCCTGCAAAACATTAAGAAACGCCCTACACCAACGCTGCTCGAAGGTGTAGGGCGAAGCAAGGACACTTTGAAAACTTGTATGAGGAGCCGCAACTTTAGAGGGGACAGGATTTTAGATTTTGGATTTGCGATTGTATTCCAAAATCTAAAATCCACAATCACTCCGGTTAATCATCCTGGTTGAAATGGTGATCCAGGAAATTCAGCGCATGGTTGCGTAGCTCGTAGTATTCCGGCAGTTCCCGCAGGTGTTGCAGATTGCGTTTGCGCGGGAAGGGAACCTCCAGAATTTCACCAATGCGGGCGGCGGGACCATTGGTCATCAGCACAATGCGATCGGCCATATACAGCGCCTCATCCACATCGTGGGTAATCATCATGACCGACTGGGGATGGCTATCCCAGATATCCAGCACCTGACGCTGGAGTTTGCCACGGGTGAGAGCATCCAGTGCGCCAAACGGCTCATCCATCAGCAGCATCGCAGGACGGATGGCGATCGCCCGCGCAATGCCTACTCGCTGCTTCATCCCACCCGAAATTTCATCGGGGTACTTATCCGCAGCAGCCGTCAGATTCACCATGGCCAGATGATCATCCACCACCTCTTTGCGTTCCACTGAAGTCAAATGATCCATCACCTCATCAACGGCCAGACGAATATTCTGCCGAACAGTGAGCCAGGGAAGCAGCGAATACTGCTGGAATACCATCATCCGCTCAGCGCCTGGTTTGCGGATTTCTTTGCCGCAGAGTCGCACTGACCCTGAAGTGGCGCGTTCCAATCCTGCGACAATTTTCAGCAGGGTGGATTTGCCGCAACCAGAGTGACCAATGACGGCAACAAACTCATTGTCACGAATCGTCAAGTTGATATCTTCTAACGCCAGGAACTCTCGCCCATCGGCTCGTTTGTAGACTTTTGTGAGATTTTCGATCACCAGAAACTCGTCGGTTGCTGGTTGTACTGTGCGATTGTTGCGAAGGGAATCGTTGAGTCTAACCATGAATTTTTCCTTGGATAGAAGAGCAGTTAGGAACGCAGATGAACGCAGATTGGGTAATGGGTGGATGGGTAGATGAGTGGATGGGTAGATGGGTGGATGAGATGACGGGGTGACAAGATGACGAGGTGATGAAGTAATGCTATTTCTTACCCATCCACCCTCCTACTCATCCACCCATCCACTCTCCTACCCTCCCACTCTCGCATCACCCCAAAAACACCTTCGTAGGCCGATTGGCTCGAATCTCAAAGCCATTGACGTAACCGATGAGATCACTGGGATCAAAGGCTTGGCGATCAATAAAGTGGTCGGCAGGTTCGACTTTGTAGTCTTCGGTGGGGCAGGGGATGCCCATTTCGGTGGCAATTTCGCGGTAGAGGTCGGTGCGCCATGCCTTGCGGGCGATCGCCTCTGCGTCAGCGGGGATTTCGGAAATCTGGCCCCAGCGGGCAGCCTGGGTCATGATCCAGAGGGCTTGAGATTGCCAGAGGAAGGTGGAGTGGTCGTTGGGGACGGTGGAGAGGCCAGAGGGGAGGTTGAAGAACATTGTGGTTTCGGGGGAGTTCACAATGCGCTGTTTGCCGTCAAAGCCGCCGTAGTTGTAGTTGCCCAGGAGGGCGGGTTCTGTTAGCTTTGGTTTGACTCCCGTGAAAGAGCGGGGGCTGATAATTTGGGCGACTTCTTTGGCGTTGGCGGGGTCGCCGCAGAACTGGCAGGCTTCGATCATCGCTTTGACCAGCGATCGGTAGGTGTTGGGGTACTGTTCGATGAAGGATTCCTGTACCGCCAGAACCCGGTCGGGGTGGCCGCGCCAGATTTCGTGCCCCTGGGCGAAGGTAAAACCGATGTCTTCGTTACCACTAATCGCTCTGGTGTTCCAGGGTTCGGCCACCATGTAACCCTGCATTGCGCCAATGCGCATACTGGCGACCATCTGCGGTGGCGGCGTGATGATGATACGGAACTCTTTCACCGGGTCGATACCGACGGCTGCGGCCATGTAGCGCACGAAGTACTCGTAGATGGCGGAGCTAAGAACGACGGCCCAGAGGCGCTGGTCATCAGGAAGGCTGGAAAAGTAGCGGCGAAAATCCTGACCAAAGGCGTCCAGATTACCGTTGTACTCACTCAGGGGACGCAACCCCGCCTCCCACATGGCACGGTTCATTGTCATCGCATTGCCATGACGGTGAATAGTCATCGCAGCACAGAGCTTTGCAGGCCGCGCCCCTTCCGCCCCCAGACGAGCATTGGTAACCGCTCCAGAGACGACAGGAGCGGCATCCAGCCGATCAAAGATGATCCCGTCACGAGCAGTGCCCCAGCTTGCCTCACGACTCAGGGTGACATTCAGACCATACTTCTGAAACAGACCCTTCTCATAGGCGATCGCAAACGGCGCACAGTCATTCACCGGAACAAAGCCTACCGTCAAATCCGGCTTTTCCAGGGTTTTCGGATCCACAACAGGCTGAATCGTCTGCGAAATCGCACTCCGGGACTCTTGCTTACCCCCTGCCACATCAAAGGCCGACAGTGCCGTCGCGGCTGCAAAACCGCTCAGTCCATACAGGAGCGATCGCCGATTGATATTGCTCATCGTGACCTCCAAAGTGTGTGAAATAACAGTTCTTAATTTGGTAACGGGAGAGGAAATGGGAGTAGGGAACCGAGGATACCCCATCCACTCATCCACCCATCCACTCATCCACTCATCCACTCATCCACTCATCCACTCATCCACTCATCCAC
>CAZVXA010000164.1:0-14919 GCA_964630955.1 uncultured bacterium
TACGGTTAGGCAGTGAACCAAGAATCCCCATCGCCTTGCGTTGGGGAGTGTCAAATCCCCAGGTTGAGTTGCCAGCGGTTCAGGGTTCCCGTATTCATCGGCGCAAAGTCCACCAGCCGCAGTTGCCAGGGGCCACGCACAGGACGTTTCAACAGGCGTCGCAGCGTGGGAGTGGTTTGCAGGGAGTAAGTCGTTTGCAGGCGGGTTTGCCGTCCCAAAATCCGACTTTGCAGCAGCAGGGTTTCTCCTGTGGGAGCCGTCAGGCTAATTTCTAGATCCCCAAGGAAACTGTGGGCCACATCAACCGTAATTTGAATATCCCGCAGGGTTGCCCCCTCATTCACCTGAATCAGGCTGACTGCCCCCTGCAAATTGAAATCGGGAATGGCGACAGCGATCGCATTCTGCAACTGTACCCAGCGGCTGACGGGAGGGGGAGCCGCCAGACGACTGCGGGCCGCTTGCACCGCTCGTAGCGCATTCACTTTGCCGTAGCCAAACCAGTCGGAGTGGCCATTCGCGTCGTAGCTACCCCGATTCCAGCCAAACTGGGGATCCACTGTGGAGTCCGTAATCTTATCGGCAGTAGCCTGGAGAATCTGCCTTACCTCCTGAGCCGTCAAATCGGGATTGGCTGACAGCACCAGAGCTGCCACCCCAGCGACGACGGGGCAGGCACTGGATGTACCGCCAAAAGTGCTGGTATAGTCTCCTGCTTCGTAACCTGGATTGCCTGTGCGGTCAGCGGTTGTCACACCGATGCCGGGTAGGTTCCCGGTCACCTGTGGGGGCGTAAATATGTAGCCTGCGGGAGCCAACCACATTCCCGGTGGCGCATTGTTACTGGGAGCGCAAACTGAAATCGCGTCGCCCCAATTGCTATAGGCCGCTTTGCGATTGAGACTGGTACAGGCAGCGACGGTAATCACATCGGGGTGAATCGCAAACCCGTTCAGCCACTGAGTAACCCCGCTGACGATATTGTTGGGCCAGCCCTGCTCATTGATACTGCCACTGGTGGGGCGATTCGCATTACCCGCCGCAAATACAATGACACACCCCCTGCCATTGCGCCCCTGGGTGGCCGCGCGGGTGAGCGCTGCTCGTTTCCGCAGGGACAGGGGGAAGTACACGGCGCTGGCTCCCCAGCTACAGGAGATCACGGACGCCCGCTGGGAAACCGCCCAGTCGAACAGGTTCTCGATCGACTGGTCATCCAAAAAGCCCGACGTGCGAATCGGCATAAAGCTACAGCCGGGAGCCACCCCCACAATACCAACACCGTTCTCTTCAGCGATCGCCACCCCCGCACAGGCTGTCCCATGATTGTCGCTATCCGCTTCCGGCAGGGGCAGCGCGTTGTTGTCTTTAAAGTCTCTAGGCGCAACAATTTTGCCGACACCCTGAAAATCGGGATGGTTCAGATCAAAGCCATCATCGGTAATGGCAACCACAATGGAGCGATCGCCCCTGGTAATGTCCCACGCCGCCTCAACCGAGATATCGGCACCGGGGGCCTGCTGCCCCGTGCCACTGCTCTTGAGGTACCACTGCTGGGGATAAATTGGGTCCCTGGGGCGGTAGTAGCTCTGAGTGCGAATGACGATATTGGGTTCTGCCGTCAGCACATCGGGACGGCGCATCAGTTGGTTTGCCAGCTTAATGGGGTTCGCTGTTGCCTGCTTCGTCACCTGGAAAACGTAGGTCTGGGGTACCCCCGCCAGGGGCTTCAGTGAGCGCAGCCCCAGCTCAGCGGCCAGCGCCCTGACGGTATCCAGCGCCAAGCTGGGGACAAACTGTATCGTCAGCTCATCCGTTAAATAAAAGAAAGTCTGGGGGCTGGTGGCCAATCGGTAGACGTGGCTGGCAAATTCTATGGTGTCGAGCGATCGCGCCCGATTCATCGTTTGCTCAAGCTGTCCGGGGGCCACCTGGACTTCCACCAGATCGACTGATTCGATGGATTTAATGGAACGAGCATTTAGTTGGGGGGCCAGGGCTTCTGAGGTGGTGGTAGGGGACAGTCGGAGGGTGAAGCGATCGCCCACTTTTTCCAGACGCAGTTCTTCACCTCCCTGCTGCAAGATCATCCCCTCCTGCTCCGGCAATACCCCAGAACCATTAGGCTGAGCGGGTGGATTGGTTGCACCTGTCATGGCTTATCCTCACCTGTGATCGTCTTTATTCTAAGTAACTGGGCGTAGAAAAAGTCGAAACCCCAAAAGCTGTTCCACCCGCTGCGCCGATGGAACAGCTTTTGGGGTTTCAAGCTTCATCGCGCCTCCCTACTTAATGGGTGACCGGGAACATAAACCGTTGAAGCACCGTCCTGCTGGGCAGCAAGCCGTAATCGCCCCACCGCCACAATCAATCCGCACGGGTGAGACCACCGATGGTAATATTTACCCTGTACGATTGCAGGTTTGATGTCCTTACACTCAAGAGTAGTCATGGTAGTTTCTCAATCAATTCGCTCTCTGTTGCTCACGGGTTTGCTGTCGCTCCCGGTGGCTGGTTTGACCTGGCTCACTCCAGAGAGTGCAAGGGCGCAGTCTATTTCTCCTCAACCTGCGGATGCGGCAGGGCAGGATTTACGCCCTCTGACTCAAGAAAGCAGCGTTCTCAGTGCTCAAGCAGGCCAGAGACTGATGCGTGAAGCGGGTGCAGCCGTCTCTGCCCAGAACTACGACATGGCCGTGCGCAAGCTTCAGGAAGCGCGCCAGGTGTTCAACTCCCTGTCCAACTTCTACCAGCAGTTGGCCAATAGCTTTTCGGGAATCGATATCCGAATTGCTGACCAGCAACGCCAGCAGGCCCTTGCCGCTGCCCAGTCCCGCGACGAAGCGACTTACCAACTGGCCCTGGTTCACCGCGCCCAAAACAAGCCGGAACTGGCTGTTCCCCTGCTGATCCAGATTATTTCCAGTCAGCAGCCCACCCGTGAACTGGGTCAGCGCGCCTACCGCCAACTGTTTGAGTTGGGCTTTGTCAATTCTCCCTTCCCACGCAATGACGGTGGATCGACCTCTTCGACGCCTGCGCCCGCTCCGGCTCCGGCTCCCGCTCCGACCCCTCGATAATGGGCGATCGCCCCAAATCTTCGATGCAGCGTGACCCCTGCTGCACTCTGGTTCCATGCCCTGCGATAGCATGAAAGTGGCTTAAGTTGAATTGAAGGAAAATCAATGGTCAGTCCAAATCAGGTCGTGGAAATGATCAAAACCGGGCTTCCCGATGCCCAGATCCAGCTTCAGGATCTGACGGGGGGGGGCGACCATTATCAGGCAGTGGTGGTGTCCTCAGAGTTTGAAGGCAAGAGCCTGGTGCAGCGCCATCAGCTAGTTTATGATGCCGTGCGGCAGGCGATGTCCACGGAGGAAATTCACGCGCTGTCGCTCAAAACCTACACTCCCCAGCAGTGGAACACGATGGGACAGGCGAGCTAAAAACTCCATTTTGGCGGTTCACACCTCGCGTTGTTCTGAAGCACCTGTTCCTTCCCATTTCTGCTGATGTATCCGAAAACCCCAACAGGTTTGTGGATACACCCTAGACTAGAACAAGAGCCTTCCATTACCAGAAGTCCTATGACACCAGAAACCAAAGAGCGTATTGACGGCATTATCGGCAGCAGCAAGGTTGTCGTGTTTATGAAGGGCAACAAGCTGATGCCCCAGTGTGGCTTCTCTAACAACGTGGTGCAAATTCTGAACGTGCTGGCCGTACCTTACGAGACTGTGGACGTACTGGCTGATGCAGAAATCCGTCAGGGCATTAAAGAGTACTCCAACTGGCCCACTATTCCTCAGGTCTATATCAATGGGGAGTTCATCGGTGGGTCTGACATCATGATCGAGCTGTACAACAATGGCGAGCTACAGCAGATGGTTGAAGTGGCGTTAGCCTCCTAGTTTTCGGCAGAGAAACTTAAAACTCAGAGCTGTCCGCGCAGCGGACGGCTCTGGCTTTGGAGTCCGCAAAAATTCTTGATTTGGCGATCGCCAAATCACATTCAGCTACCACTCAGGCTCAATCTCAACCGAATGGATCACAGCTAGTGTTGCACCCACTTAGCTGGACTTTACCCAAATGCTAGAGCCTCTGCCTGGAGCAGGTTCTGGTGTGCCAAGCCCTCCCTGGACTTTTCTATATATCAGCCAGGTGTGGGATATACAAAAAAGTTAGGCTTCCCGCCTGCACTCCAGACACAGCCGGGAATGGCACCGGACTCAAATGGGTAAAGTCGAGCTTAGTCAAAAGTCGGCGTTGCTGATTTGAAATATGATTTTTTGATTGTGTGGCGCGCTCCGCGCGCCACACAATCAAAAAATCATATCTGGATTAAGCAACGCCCAAAAGTCCAGTACGTACTGGACTTTTGACTATTTTTTCTACAATGCCACGAAACGCCCTCTCAGAGGGCGTTTCGTGGCATATTTGGTTTTAGCGCTGATTTTTCCTGAAACACCGACACAGTCAGCGTTTCAGGAAAAATCGGCGCAATTTAGTCAAAAGTCCAGTACGTAAGTGGGCGGGGAGAAAGCAGCCCCCCAGAAGATGTCCTGCCCGCTGCGCGGGCAAAACATCTTCTGGGGGGTAAGCTAAATCGCGTTTACCGATTTAGTAATAATCGCGTTCAGACTGTGGCTGCGGCGTCTCAAAGCTGGAGGGATCGTAAAGAAATCGGGTAACCTCTTCTTCTAAACGATGAATCAGGTACGGCTCGATGGCATTTGCATGGCGCAGAGCAGCAAGGTAACCATCTAGATAAAGGCGTAGCTCGTCGGACGAGCGGTATCCCCGTTGCCACTGTTCGTTCAGAGCGTCGGTGACCCTTTGGTAAAAGCGGATCGTTTGGGCGTCCTGAAGCATATGATGTCTTGTCTTACCTCTAACGTTAGACTACAGAGAGATCCGTGCGAGTTCCGAAAACTACGGATTGCCGTTTTTCGGAGTGTATCCAACGGGGGCGAAGAAATTGAAGTAGATATTACCAGCTTTCGCCCAGAAAGTCAGAGATGTATTCAAAATTTGTGAATCAGTATGTTTGAAATTTAAATCAGGTAAATCAAAACCTATTTTTATTGTACCCTTAACTTCCAGTGATTCCCGTGCAAGGGCTGGTAGTTCAAGGTTTTCCTAATATTCCATGACATCAGGTGATCATGCGACGGCGTAGCCCCAGTTACAAAACGTTGACATCTCCTCTGTTACCCTGAAATCGCTGGACTCTTATCAACCGTAAACACTGTGGGTTCTGCCTGTATCCAAATTGTCGAAGGGAATCCTCATCTGCGCTCGTTGCTGGGCTGGCACCTGCAACAGGTCGGTTATAGCGTCTCTCAATCGGCGTCACTGCAACAGGCCAGAGAGATGGTGCAGGAGCGAGAGCCGACGCTGGTCATCCTGGACTCCGAGCTACCCGATGGCGACGGTCTTGATTTTTGTCGGTGGTTACAACAGCGGCAGTCTTTAATCCTGATGCTGTCTGCCCGTAACTCGGAGGCCGATATTGTTGCAGGTCTGCGAGCAGGGGCCGACGATTATCTGACAAAGCCCTTCGGAATGCAGGAGTTTCTGGCACGAGTTGAAGCGCTTATCCGTCGTAGCCGTACAGTGTCGGTTCCCATGTCTCTCGACTATGGCGATCTGAGAATTGATCTGGTGCAGCGACGGGTGCAGCTAAAAGGCGATCTGATCGATCTCACCCCCCAGGAGTTTAGTTTACTCTACGTGCTGGCGCAGGCGGGTGGCTCGGCCCTCAGCCGGACAGAACTGTTGAGAAAAGCATGGCCCGATGCAATTGATAATCATCGTACGGTGGACACCCACGTCCTGTCTCTCCGCAAAAAGATTGAAGTTGACCCCCGCCAACCAAACTTGATCCAGACGGTGCGCAATGTGGGCTATCGGTTCAATGTGGAACTGGTGGAGACGAATGGTCAGTCAAAGTCAGCGGTAGTGAAGCGATCGGGATCGCAGGCCCTATCGTCGATCGGGTCGGTATAACCTTACTCCCATTCTTCGGCCTGGTGTTTTTCTGCCTGAACCAGGGTTGTGCGCAGGTAATCCCAGTCTGCCTGGGCGCGGGGGAGGTCGTGGAGAAGGTGACCCTGCTGGAGATAAAGCACCCGACTGCAACATTCTTCAGCCAGTTCGAGTTGGTGGTTCACCATTAGGATAGTGGTCTGTTGGTGGATGGTGAGATCCCGCAGCACACCCATGATGTGGGAGGCGCGTCCAGCATCGAGGGCAGAGGTGGGTTCGTCCAGCAACAGGAGTTTGGGCTGGATGGTGAGGGCACGGGCGATCGCCACCAGTTGTCGTTGTCCGACAGAGAGTTGAAGCTCGGTGCGGGTCATCCAGTCCTGGGGGACATGGAGTTGTTCTGCCCAGGTGGTGATTCGCTGACGAATCTCTGGCTGAGACAGTCCTCGGAGCGTCAAAGGGTAGGCCAGTGCTTCCTGAACTGTCATGCCTAACAGGCGGGATTCTTGCAGCACCAGCACCACCTGTTGTCGCAGTTGCAGAACGGGCATCTGGCGGATCTCCTGGCCGCTCAGGTAAATAGCGCCGCTGCTCAGTTCACTGAGTCGGTTGATGAGTCTGAGAAGGGACGTTTTACCTGCTCCGGAGGGGCCAATCAGGGCGACAAATTCTCCGGGGGCGATCGCACAGGAAATGTCTTGCAGGAGGGGCGGGGGGCCATTTACCCCGTGCGAAGCAATTGTCTTCAGGGAAACCTGTTCCAGCCTTAAAAGAGCATTAGAAGGAGTCTGCAAAGTTATCGTCCTTGAGGAACATTTCAGGAAAGAGGCGCTGTTGGTGAAACAATGCCTAATTTACAAGGAAGTGACCAGGGTAGCAAAGTGAGAGACGGGATTCGGCGCACTCAGACGCCAAGAGCCTATCCAAAACCCTAAAATCTTGCAGGCGCGACGCTGTCGCGCCTGCAAGATTTTAGGGTTTCAAGTAGACAGAAGATAGGAGTCAATCTCGCTGGCAGAGCGGAGCCGAAGCCAGCTTTAGGAAAAGTCTTTTGGATAGGGTCGTTCCCTTCGACTCCGCTCAGGGAACTCCTCAGGACGCTGCTCAGGCAAATTCCTTTCAACAAGTCTATAGGGTTATTTCGCCACAGGCTCTTATAATGGCCGCAGGTTAACTTCTAGACTTTTGACTAAATTGCGACGATTTTCTCCAAAACCCTGACTGCGTCAGCGTTTTGGAGAAAATCGTCGCTAGAATTAAATATGGCGCGAAACGCCCTCGCAGAGGGCGTTTCGCGCCATTACAGGGAAAATAGTCAAAACTCCAGTTAACTTCGTACCTGCTCAGCCAGCGACTCCGAGCGGATGAATTGGCGCTCCTTCAACAGTTCGATCGCTGCTGCTACAACCGCATCAGGAGGAACTAGACGCAGGCAGTGGTGATGTTCCTGAGGACAAATGCTCTTATAGCAGAGACGACAGGGAACATCATGGAACAACACACGGTTGGGGACGCCCCAGGGGATATGCTGTAGATTAGTCAGGGCATAGAGATCGACGACGGGAGTACCAACAGCAGCAGCGATGTGAACAGGCCCAGTGTTATTAGAGATCAGGAGTGGCACCAGCTTGAGCAGTGCAACCAGCTCGGCCAGATCAAGTCGTGCCACCAGCGAATGGGAAGGGACACCCATCATTTGCTGAATCGACTCTACCAGGGGTGCCTCTGGTGCTGTTCCAGTAAACACAACAGAGATTCCATGATCAACAGCGAGCTGTCGCGCCGCGATCGCAAAACTTTCTGGCGGGTATCGGCGTGAAGCCGCCGTTGCCCCCGGATGGATCACCACCCAGGGGCGATCGCGCGCTCCAAGTCCCATCTCCTTCAAAATCCTTTTCATCCGCTCCAGGGTGGCCGTTGAAACCTGCAACCGCATCCGCTCAGAGTCCTTCACCTGGGAGTAATCGGGGACTTCATCGGGGGCAGAAGCAGGCCAGATAGGGGAAACATCAGCACCGATACTTTTCACGAGATCGAGCTGTCGCTGAACTTCGTGGCGGGTGATCTGATCCGGCTCTACTTCTTTAACCCAGTGGGTCAGGAGCTGGTAGGGGTTCTCGCGGCAGTGGGCAAGGCGCAGGGGAATACCCGCCATGTAGCATAGAAACGCAGAGGGCAGCGGGTTCTGACTATACACGGTAAAGATTACGGCTGCGTCAAACTGTCGCTGCCGCAGTTGCTCGATCATCTCAAATTCAGGGGTGCTGTTCTGTCGAGGGGCTGTGGCCTTCAGCCAGGGCGCATCGTAAACAATCAGATCATCCAGATCGGGAACCAGGGGGACGATCGCCGCTCCAGCCTCAGAAGTCATTAGAGTCAAATGGCGATCGGGCTGCGACTCCTGGAGAAACCGCATCGCAGGAGTCGTCATAATGACATCACCAATGGTGTCTAACCTGATACATAAAATACGTTTTACAGCGTTCCAGATGGCATTATCTGTAGCGTTCATAATTGATTGATAGAGCTATAAATAAGGAAATCATCGTAAGGGCGCGGCATCTGGCTCATCACGGCGATCGCAGTCTAAACACATCTGGCCCAACACCACTTTTTCCCTAATGGAGCGATCACCTAAGTCAGCAGATTCGGCCTGCTGACGATAATCAATCAATTGCTGACGCAGTTGCTCAATCGTGCAGGTGGAGGTTCCGGGCCTGGACACTGCTGCTGTTGCTGCCGCAGTTGCCACAGAAGCAGCGAAGCCCGTTTCTGCTCCCGCAGCCAGGGCGAGGGTAAGGGCACTAATGTAGGTGTCACCGGCTCCAGAGGTTTGACCGACAGGAAAGGGCTGACAGGGGGTGTAGAAGGGGGGGTGTCCGTGTTCAAAAATCACGGCTCCTTCCTGATCCAGGGTGGCCGCGACAATATTGGCCCCGGTTAGGTCCAGCAGTCGATCGCCCTGTTCGATGATTTGCAGGATGCGGTTCTGTGGTTGGGTGGTCAGGCCCAGGAGGGCGATCGCCTGTTTGTAGTTGGGTTTTACAGCGGTGGGGTGCAGTGGTCGAAAGGCAGTGAGGGATTTAGAATCCACGACCAACGGTTGCGGGTAGCGGTGCTGGAGCATACCCAGCACATTGATCATTCGTGGGGTCACAATGCCGTAGTTATAATCTGACACCAGCACTGCCGAGTAGCGTGGGAACAGGTCGATGAGCTGCTCAATCAGTTGATCCTCTAACCCGGTAGAAATGGCTGCGGTGCTGCCGGAGTCGAGCCGCGCCAGCAGGTGCCCGTTTGACAGAATCCGCTGCTTGGTGAGGGTGGTGCGCTGGGGAGTCATGATTAACTGCCCAGTCGCCACGCGGCAGTGGTTCAGCGCTTTCTGGAGGCGATCGCCTGACTCATCCTGGCCGATGGCCGATAGCAGGGACACCCGTCCCCCCAGGCTGACGATGTTGGCTGCAACGTTGGCCGCACCACCTGCAAAGTCTTGCTGACCTTGAACTTCAACGACTGGCACAGGCGCTTCCGGCGCGAATCGTTCGGAGTGGCCTTCTAGATACGAATCCAAGATGATGTCACCAATCACCAGAACCGTCATCGACTTCCAGCGATTGAACAGTTTGCTCAGGTCAGCACTCATGAGGCTAGGGGGGGTAGAGATCAGGAATATTCAGCCAGCCTGGAATGGTGGGCTGGGGAGCCTTGTAATGAGGGCATTGGGCGATCGAGTGCAGAAATGACGCGGGCCGCTTCTGACAGATTGTTCACGATATGGTGGGGGATGCGGCGATAGTCGAGTTCCCACTTTGTTTCGTTGCCGTTATTGATCAGAATCGTGCGGCAACCTGCTTTGCGTCCGGCTTCGATGTCGTTTAGAATGTCCCCGATAAACCAGGATTGGTTGAGATCGATGACGTGCTCGCTGGCAGCGCGGTAGAGCATTCCAGGTTGCGGCTTGCGGCAGGTGCAGGAGACAGCGTAGGGAGGGGAAATCCCTTCAGGGTGGTGGGGGCAGTAGTAAAACCCAGCCAGAGGAATGCCTGCTGCTGCGAGTGATTGTCGGAGGTAATCCTCGACTTCTGTCAGGGCATTTTCTGGGAAGAATCCCCGTGCAACACCCGACTGATTAGTAATAATAAACAGCTTGTAATTGGCAATGTGGAGCCACTTTAATGCCTCCAGTACTCCTTCACAGAAACGAATGCGATCCACGTTCACGTTGTAGGGAACATCCTCGATCAGGGTGCCGTCCTTATCGAGAAATACAGCTTTAGTCGGATTTATACGGTCTACCAGATCCTGATTGAGCAGTCCAAAGTCGTTGGTACGAGAACGCAGTTTTTCGATTGAAGAAATTTTGATTCTGAGATTTCGTGTTAGCAGGGATTTCATGGGTGTGAGGCAGTGACGGTAGGGTGGAACTGCCAAAATTTCTCCTATAAAATTTTGTGATGGTTCCACCGATACCATTAGAAAAGACAATGTTCTGGATCACATCTTCCCTGCGGTAGATGACAGATCACTCTTTTTGATTAAGGCCAGGAGGATTCTCGCATGGGTAGAACGGTGACTTCTGGAATGACGGTTTCCGCTGGCTGGAGTAAAACGTAACGAATGGTTTCGGCAACGTTTTTGGGATCCTGTAGAATATCAGGATCGATATCGGGGAAGCGATCGAGCAAAAATGGCGTTTTCATACCGCCCGCAATGATGGCGGTGACTTTGACGCCAAAGGGGCGGGCTTCGACGTGCAGGGCATGGCTGAGGCCCAGCAGCCCCCATTTGCTGGCATGGTAGACGGAGGCATTGGCCCAGGCGCGTTTGGCGGCGGTAGAGGCGATGTTGATGATGTGTCCGCCACCGTGTTCTTTCATCAGCGGCAGCAGATGCTTTGACAGAATGAAGGGTGCTCGCAGGTTGACGCTCATGACGTGATCCCAGTCTGCGATCGCCAGTTCTTCTATCGGGAGTGTGATGTCCGTCCCCGCGTTGTTAATCAGGATGTCGATTTTCTCGTACTGATCAAGGATTCTCTGGATGGCGGTTGCGATCTGGTCGTCGTTGGTAATATCCAGGGGGAGGGCGATCGCTTCTCCTCCTTTTTTGCGGATTTCCTGGGCGACCTGTTCGGCCTGATCGACACGAATATCGGCGGCGATGACGGTTGCGCCTGCGGCGGCTAAGGTTTCGCAGATGGCTGCGCCAAGACCACGGCTGCCTCCGGTGATGAGGGCGACTTTGCTGTCGAGGGTGGGCATGGGGGTTGCTTTGGTGGGTAGAGTTTGCATGGAAGGTTGTTTCCTTGTAAATAGTTGGACTGCGGGATTTGTTGCGTAAGCAGGCGTTTTGGCTGCGAACCAGCTTCTTGGGGGGCGGCTTGCCCCCCAAACCCCCCGCTTGGGGGATGAAGCGTCCCCCAAACCCCCTACTATCAGGTTGCTCGTGGGTCGCCAGCAGCCCACAACGGGTTACCCACGATCGCAAGATGGCTGAGTCGTTTGAGGGAGAGGTCTATCTCCCTCCCCTTGCCAAGGGGAGGGCTGGGGTGGGGTCTGTCTCCCTCCCCTTGCCAAGGGGAGGGCTGGGGTGGGGTCTATCCCTATGCAGGCGTGGGGTAGGCGGAGTGGGAAATCACCTCGGCGATCGCCTCTCCTCTCAATGTCGCAATGCCCAAATTACTTAGCCGTTCTAACTCTCCGGTGTCGGTGGTTAGCATTTGCTGTTCGACCAGTTCGCAGAGCAGGTGAATGACGAGAATTTGTACTTCCTGGATGCGTTGAGTTTCGGTGGCGGGGACGACAATTGGGATGTCGGCGAGGGTAGCCAGGTCGCCGCCGTCGCCGCCCAGGAGGGCGATCGTTGTTAAGTTCAGGCGGCGAGCGCTTTGGAATGCGGCGATGACGTTTTTGGAGCGTCCGCTGGTGCTGATGCCGAGGACGACGTCGTGGGGTTGGGCGAAGGTCTCGACCTGGCGGGCGAAGACATCTTCGTAGGAGGCGTCGTTGGCCCAGGCGGTGAGGAAGGCGCTGTCGGCGGTGAGAGCGATCGCTGGAAGGCCAGCCCGCTGGGGACAGCAGAAACGACCCACAAGTTCGGCGGCAAAGTGTTGGGCGTCGGCGGCGCTACCGCCGTTGCCGCAGATCAGGAGTTTGCCGCCGTGCAGGAAGCAATCGCCCATGGCTCTGGATGCTGTGCGGATGGTGGGGCGAAGGACGCGCTGTGAGCGTTCGACGGCTCGAATTACTGTCTCGAAACCACGATCAAGGATGGCGAGCTGATTGGCTTCGACAGTGGTGCGGCTTCCAGCTCCGCTGAGGACATCTTCGTAGAGGGCAGCAACGGAACTGGTAACCTTGGGCCAGGTGAAGTGCTCCTGGCTGCGGCGGATCGCCTGCTTGCCGAAGAGGCGCACCAGTTGGGGATTTTTGATCAGGTGCAGAAGGCGATCGGCCAGGGTTTCCGGGTCGTTGGGGGGCACCAGGTAACCTGTTTCGCTGTCTCTGACGGTGAATTTGATGCCGCCGACGTTGGCTCCGACGACGGGGGTGCCACAGGCCATGGCTTCCAGGGGGGTAATGCCAAACGGTTCATACCAGGGGGTTGTGACAAATACATCGGCGGCGCTGTAGTAGTATTTCAAAACATCGCGGCCTTTGCGCCCAACGAAGATGATCTGGTCTGTAACGCCGAGTTCCTTGGCGATCGCCTTCAATCGGCCAATCTCCGGTGTCAGTTCAGGGTCGGGCACTTCTGATTCGCCCCCCACAATTAACAATCGGGTGGGCTGGGTAGACTGCTTCACCATCAGGGCAAAGGCGCGAATCACGTTGTCAACTCCTTTGCGGGGCACCAGGCGACCAATCTGTACGACTAATCCTTCTTCTAAAGGTAAGCCCAGGGTGAGGCGGGCACGGGTTTTGGCGATCGGCCAGAATTCGGCAGTATCGAAGCCGCAGGGAATGATGGTAATGCGATCGGGTGTCGCCTGATACAGCGAGATTAAATCTTCGCGGTCCTGGGGGCACTCCGCAATAATGTGGTCGGCCTCCCGCACCACACGGTCTTCAATGGCGAATCGGTCGTCGGGAAACTGGTCGGCATTGCCCTGGTACAGGCGGCGCACGCGGCCCAGCGCATGAAAGGTGACGACGAAGGGAATACCCAGCGATCGCTTCACGTCAGCAGCCACCAGTGCCGACATCCAGAAATTTGCATGAATCAAATCATAGGTCGAATCGGAGCGACACCAGTTGATCACAAATTCGGTGAACTCCGGCATAAATGGCAGCAGGTTCTCTTTGGGAATACAGGTGGGTGGGCCTGCGGAAACGTGGATAATCCGCACACCGTGATGCCATTCCACCACCTCTGGTAAATGATCTCTGTCGCGTCGGGTAAAGACATCGACGTGATAACCGATCGCCGCCAGTTTTTTTGCCAGTTGGCCAACGTACACATTCTGCCCACCACTGTCGGTTCCACCAAAAATCCCCAGCGGTGTGGCGTGTTCGCTAATTAAAGCAATTCGTTTTGTCATATTTTTTACAGTGCAGTGAGTTAAGTTGTAGATCAATTGGTAGATGTAATGGTTATGCAGATGCCTGGAGACTGACTGACTGTTCGAATGCGTCATTCCAATCCTGTACAAAGCGGTAAATATTGAAGCGCGATCGCGCCACTTCTCGCGCTCCTTCGCCTAAACGTTTCGCCTGCTGTGGATCTTTAATTAATCGCTGCATCTGTTCAATCAACACTTCTACGTTGGTGTTGATGTATCCTGAGACGTCATTTTCGATCATGGTGACCAGTTCCGTCGTGGCCAACCCCACAATCGGCAAGCCAACCATCATCGCCTCACACAGCGCCAGTCCCAAACTCGTATATCGCACCGGATGGAAAAAGAAGCGGTAGCGAGACTGAAACTCAGGCAGTTGGGGATGGGCCATGTCCCCCAGTCCTCCCATACTGGCTGAATCCATTCCCACCAGATCGAGCGGTACGGATTGAATAGCCTGCTGATAAATATCCAATCCCAACCGCCTGCCACGCTTTTGCAGGCCATTAATCACGACTAACCCCTGCGGCAATTCCCCTGTGTAGCTCACACCTTCGGGAATCATTACCCCATGTTCAATGACTCGTGTTGGCGTACTGCCGCTGTCCCACATCAAATTGTTGAAGTGGGTGACGTGGATTAGCGTGATAGTTGGATCGTTGACCACATGGCAGGTGTCTGTGGGGTGTTCCCTCGGCGGATCATGTTCCAGATAGAGTCGGGGAAGACGGCGCTGGGATTCTGACAGAATTTCGTGCTGGTCGTGCTGGTAGTTCCGCTTCGACTGAAACAAAATGCAGTCAAAGGAGTAATTGCACACTTCATCTGCTGAAATCTCATGCACATTATCTCCCCACGGAAAGCTGCCAAGCCGTCCACCATACCCCTCGGGTTTGTTGGGCTTGATGGGCAGATAAAAATTGTGGGGAGCCTGCGTTAGATAATACAGATAGCTACCGTGAATATGCCAGGTGAGGATTTTGAGTCTCATTAGTAGAAGTGCTTATAGAAATTATGAGGCAACCAGGGTGGCAGAATCCTGAATCGAAAGATCAATGGACTGGAGAAGATGCAGGTGATAGTCCGTTAACTGAACCGGATCGAGTGGAGGAACGATGCAGGTGGTGAGAACAACACCACCAAATTCGCAGGATTGGCCGTAGCGGAGGGGAATACCTGCCAGGTAGCACAGGTAGGCCAGGACATAGGGGGACTGATGCGGGGTAGTGAAGATAATGGCGGCATCAAAGGCGCGATCGCGGATCTGGTGAATCAGTTCGGTACTAAGGTCCGTGAGTGATGGGGATAAGGGGTGGTGCCACAGGTGAATGCTGGGGGGGAGGTCAGACTGAGGATGGGGGGTGAGGAGG